>DASQPA010000154.1:0-13616 GCA_035644215.1 Thermoanaerobaculia bacterium | reverse complement strand
CGGCTACCTGGGCCGGCCGGAGCTGACCGCCGAGCTGTTCGTGCCGGACGACAGGAGCGGGGCGCCCGGTGGCCGTCAGTACCGCACCGGCGACGTGGTGCGCTGGGACGGTTGGGGGCGACTCGAATTCCTCGGGCGGCGGGACCAGCAGGTGAAGGTGCGCGGCTTCCGCATCGAGCTGAGGGAGATCGAAACGGTGCTGGCGGAGCATCCGTCGGTGTCGCAGGCCGTGGCACTGGTGCGTCAGGTCGCGCTGGAGAGCGCAAGCGACCGTCAGATCGTGGCCTACGTCGTGCCGGCCGAAGGAGTGGCGGCAGGTAAGGAGCTGGAGCAGGAGCTGTGGCGTAATGCCGGAAAGCAGTTGCCGTCCTACATGGTGCCTGCAAGGGTGATCGTGGTTTCGGCTCTGCCGCTGACCCCTGCGGGCAAGGTGGACCGCCAGGCGCTCGCCGCGCGGACGACGGATCGCGAGGAGGGAGCCGAGAGTGATCAGGTAGCACCGCGGACGCCCTATGAGGAGCTCGTGGCGCAGATCTGGGAGGAGCTGCTGGGGCGCGAGCGGGTGGGCGTGACGGAGAGCTTCTTCGAGCTAGGTGGGCATTCATTGCTCGCCACCCAGGTCATCTCACGGATGTCCGAGGTCTTCAAGGTCGAGCTACCGCTGCGGCAGCTGTTCGAAAACCCGACCGTGGAGGGTGTGGCGCGGGCGATCGAGGAGGCGCAGCGGACAGGCCTCGGAAGGGTGTCGCCACCGATCGAGCGGGCGGAGCGGGTGGCGGACCTTCCGCTGTCCTTTGCCCAGGAGCGGCTGTGGTTCATCGATCAGCTCGACCCCGGACGGCCGACGTACAACATGCCGCTGCCAATGCAGGTGAACGGTCCTCTCAACCCGGCGGTGCTGGCGCGCAGCGTGGACCGCGTCGTCGAGCGCCACGAGGCGCTGCGCACGCGGTTCGAGTCGCGGGCGGGGCGGCCGGTGCAGGTGATCGATTCGCCTGGCGACCGGGCAGCGGCCTGGGTGGACCTGGGAGGGCTCGCAGTCGAGCGCCGCGAGATGGAGATACGCCGGTTGGCCAAGGAGGAGAGGTGGCGTCCGTTTGACCTTGAGCGGGGTCCGCTGCTGCGGGTGACGCTGCTGGAGGCCGGGGTGGAGGACTGGCGGGTGCTGTTTACCATGCACCACATCATCTCGGACGGCTGGTCGCTGGAGGTGTTGGTGCGAGAGGTCTCGGCCCTCTACGGCGCACTGGTGCAGGGCGAGGAGCCGGTGTTGCCGGCGTTGCCGATCCAGTACGCGGATTTCGCGGTCTGGCAGCGCGGTTGGCTTTCGGGCGACGTTCTGGCGAACGAGATCGCCTATTGGCGGGAGCAGCTCGAAGGGGTGCCGCCGGTGCTGGAGCTGCCGCTCGACCGTCCACGGCAGCGGATGCAGGGTATCAGCGGGGAGAGACGCTCGCTGGTGCTTCCGGCCGGTCTGGCGGAGAGGCTGCGAGCCCAGGCCCGGCGCGAGGGGGCGACGTTTTTCATGGTGATGCTGGCGACATGGCAGATCCTCCTCGGGAGGCTCGCTGGCGCCGAGCGGTTGGCGGTGGGCACTCCGATCGCCGGCCGCAACCGTTTGGCGGCCGAGAACCTGATCGGGTTCTTCGTCAACACCCTGGTGATGCCGGCGGACCTGTCGGGAGGTCCGAGCTTCCAGCAGTTCATGGGCCGCTGTCGGGAAGTGTGCCTGGGGGCGTTCACGCACCAGGACCTGCCCTTCGAGAAGCTGGTCGAGGAGCTGCGGCCGGAGCGCAGCCTGGCAAACTCGCCGCTCTTCCAGGTCATGTTCACGGTCCAGAGCAATCCGTCTCAGAAGATCGAGCTCCCGGGGCTGTCGTTGTCGCCGCTCGCCGGAATGGGATCGGAAGAGGGGGCGACCTCGAGGTTCGATCTCGAGATCGCGATCCAGGAGGGTCAGGGCCGGTTGGGGGTCGGCCTGACCTATAACCGGACGCTGTTCGACGCCACGACCGCGGAGCGCCTCCTCGGCCAGCTCGCGCTCCTCTTGTCGCAGATCGTGGCCGAGACCCAGGCCGAGGTGTTCGATCTCGCGCTCCTGTCCGCATCGCAGCGGCACCAGTTGACGATCGAATGGAATTCTGCGGAGGCCTTGGCGGCACACCCTTACTGCCTGCACGAACGGATCGAGGAGCAGGTGCGTCTCCATCCGGAGGAGACGGCGCTCGAGTGCGGCGGCGAGGAGGTCTCCTACGCAGAGCTCAACCGCCGCGCGAACCGGATGGCGCATCGGCTGCGCAGCCTGGGGGTGGGGCCGGAATCTCGGGTGGGGCTCTTCGTGGAGCGTTCGGTGAGGTTGGTCGTGGGAATACTCGGGATTTTCAAGTCGGGCGGGGTCTTTGTGCCGCTCGATCCGAGCGATCCGGCGGACCGGCTGTCGTACATCGTTGCCGACTCCGGGATTTCGCTGCTCGTGCGCGAGGGGGAGGGGCTCGAAGAGCTGCCGGAGAACCTCAAGCTGGTGCGCTTCGGGGATGAGGAGGGAGAGCCCGCGGCAGATCCAGCGAGTTGGAGTCGGCCGGAGTCGCTCGCCTATCTTATCTATACCTCGGGAACGACCGGCCGTCCGAAGGGTGTGATGGTGGAGCACCGGCAGGTCGTGCATACGCTGAGGGCCGCCGCCCTGCAATTCGGTTTGGAGCCGGGAGATCGGATGACCTGCCTGGCTTCATTTTCCTTTGACATCTTCTTGTTCGAGCTCATTTTGCCCCTGCTCTCGGGGGCGCGGGCGCTCCTGCTGCGGCGGGAAGAGGTGCTCTCTCCGACCCATCTGACGGCGGCGATCGAGCGGTCGAGCCATCTGCACGCGGTGCCGAGCCTGATGCGGCAGATCGTCGAGACCCTGCGTCCCAAGCCGCTCAGGAGGGGAGAGCTGCGGGCGGTGTTCGTGGGTGGAGAAACGGTCGAGGAGGAGCTGCTCCAGGGGATGCGGGAGGTGTTGAGGCCGGCTCGCCTGGAGATCCTCTACGGACCGACGGAGGCCACGATCATCTGTGCCAGCCACCGGGTTCCCGCGCTGCCGGAGCCGGGCCGGACCGACGGGCGGCGCCTGGGCCGGCCGCTGTCGGAGGTGCGCTTGCAGGTGATGGACGCGAGGGGTCTGCCGGTGCCGGTCGGCGTGGGAGGGGAACTGTGGGTGGGAGGGGCGGGGGTCAGCCGCGGGTACCTGGGCCGTCCGGAGCTGACGGCCGAGAGCTTCGTGCCGGACCTCGCGAGCGGGGTCCCGGGCGCGCGATCGTACCGGACGGGGGATGTGGTGCGATGGGACGGCACGGGGCGAATCGAGTTCCTGGGACGGCGCGATCAGCAGGTGAAGGTGCGCGGCTTCCGGATCGAGCCGGGAGAGGTCGAATCGGTGCTCAAGGAGCACCCCGGAGTGAAAGAAGCGGTGGTGGTGGCCCTGGCCCATGGCGGGGACAAGCGGTTGGTGGGCTACGTGGTTTCGCGGGCAGAGGAGAAAGATCTGTCTTCCGCTCTACGGGTCCTCCTGGCCAATCGTCTGCCTTCCTACATGGTGCCTTCGGCGTTCGTTTTTCTCGAGTCGCTGCCGCTGACCGAGCACGGGAAGTTGGATCGGAGGTCGCTGCCGGAGCCGCAATGGGGAAACCGTGAGCATGGAGACTTCGGGGCGCCACGGACGGAAGCGGAGCGACTGCTGGCACAGATCTTCGTCGAGTTGCTGAAGGTCGACCGGGTGGGAGTACGGGACAACTTTTTTGAGTTGGGTGGGGACTCGATCCTGAGCATTCAGCTGGTGGCGCGCGCCGCTCGCTTGGGTTATCGGATCACGGCGCGACAGGTGTTCGAGAATCCCGTGCTCGGCGATCTGGCGGCCGTGGCCGACAGAGTGGAAACGAGCAAAGTTGATCAGGGAGTGGTCACCGGTCCGGTGGTGTTGACGCCGGTCCAGCGTCTGTTCCTGGAGTCGGATCCGGTCGATGTCCATCATTTCAACCAGTCGGTGCTGCTGCGAGTCGAACCGTCGTTGAGCCCGGCCGTGGCGGAGCGGGCCTGGGAGGCGCTCATGCAGCACCACGACGCGCTGCGGCTGCGGTTCGAGCGCGTTGTGGAGGGTTGGCGCCAGTGGAACCAGGGCCTGGACAGCTCGGGCTCCGGCTCCGGCTGGACGCGGGTGGATCTGTCGGGGGTGCCGACCGGGGTTTCTGAGGAGCTGGAGAGTCTGGCGGGACAGGTCCAGTCGAGCCTGGATCTGGCGCGAGGCCCGATCGCACGGGGGGTGTGGTTCTCCCCGGTGGGGGAGGAGGCGCGCCTGCTGCTGGTGGTGCATCACCTGGCGGTGGACGGAGTGTCCTGGCGAGTGCTGCTGGAGGATTTCGCGACGGCTTGCGGACAGTTGGCAGCCGGAGGAGAAGCAGTGCTGCCGGCCAAGACGACCGCCTACCAGCAATGGGCCGAAAGCCTGGCAGCGTACGCGGCGTCGTGGGAGCCAACGGCGTTGGCTTCCGATCTGGGCTGGTGGCATCGGGAGTCGAGCGCTCCCGTGACGGCTTTGGCGGTGGACTTTCCGGTTGAGGAAAACCGCGCCGCACAAGCTCGCATGGTATCGGTTTCTTTGAGCGCGGAGGATACGCGCGGGCTGGTGCAGGAGATCCCGTCGGTCTACCGGACGCGGATCGAGGACGTCTTGCTGACGGCGCTGGCGCGGGCTCTGGTCGGCCCCAGGCAGGCGGTACGGGTGAGGCTGGAGGGTCATGGTCGCGAGGAGCTCTCGGGAGTGGTGGACCTTTCACGTACGGTAGGCTGGTTTACGAGTGTCTACCCGGTGCGCCTGGAGGCTGGCGGGAGCGATGTGGGGCAGGCTCTTCAATCGATCAAGGAGCACCTGAGGTCGATTCCAGGTCGTGGTCAGAGCTGGGGCCTTTTGCGGTACCTGCGGGAGGAGGGCGCGCGGGAGCTGGTCGGCACGGGAGGCACGGAGGTATCGTTCAACTACCTCGGTCAACTGGACGTGGCTCTGCCGACAGGGGCTCCATTCAAGGTCGCTCCTGAAAATGCCGGCCCGATGCACAGCCCGCGGGCGAAGCGGCAGAGCCTGCTCGACATCAACGCCGTAGTGATGGGCGGATGTCTGCGGGTGAGCTGGATCTACGGCCAGGAAGTGCACCATCGTAGGACGGTGGAGTCCTGGGCGGAGCGTTTCCTGGTCTGCCTGCGGGAATTGATCCTGCACTGCCGTTCCCGGCTCGAGCGGCGGATCGGCGGGTATACCCCTGCGGACTTCCCCCTGGCGCGCCTGGGCCAGGCTGAGCTGGAGCGGCTCCTGGGCAGCGAATGGGGAATCGAGGAGGTCTATCCGCTGTCACCGCTTCAGGAGGGGATGCTGTTCGAGACGCTGTTCGCTCCGGGTTCCGGGGTCTATGTTGATCAGCTTCTCTGCCGCGTGGCGGGGCATCTCGACGAGGTGGCTCTGGAGCGGGCCTGCCAATGGACGCTCGACCGGCATCCGATCCTGCGGACGTCGTTCCACGGTAGGGACCTTGGTCGTGCGCTGCAGGTGGTCCATGGCCGGGTGGCGATGAGCTTGGAGAGCCTGGACTGGAGGAGCCTGTCCGCGGGGGAGACGAAGGAGCGGCTCGCGGGACTGGTGGCGGCGGATCGCAAGCGAGGTTTCGATGTCTCGCGAGCCCCGCTGATGCGCTGGACCGCCGTCCGCACCGGGGAGACCGAGCACTGGTTGCTATGGACCCACCACCACGTGCTACTGGATGGTTGGTCGCTCTCGGCGGTGACGGGAGAGTTTCTGGGCGCCTACCGTGCCCTGCATCTGGGCGAGGAGTCCAAAGCGGTCCGGCGCCAACCCTACCGGGACTACATCGCCTGGTTGGAGAGCCGGGACCTTGCTGAGACGGAGCAGTACTGGCGACGGGCGCTCGCCGGCTGGAGCGAGCCGACTCCGTTGGTCGCGGGGCTGGGCCGTGGAGAGGGACACGACAAAGCGAGGCGTGTGCTGGCGGAGAGCCTGAGCGCAGCGCTCCAGGGCCAGGCACGCCATCACCAACTCACGCTCAATACACTGGTGCAGGGAGCTTGGGGTCTGCTGTTGGGCCGTTGGGGTGGAGTCGACGACGTGGTGTATGGAGCGACGGTATCGGGCCGTCCGGCGGACCTGGCCGGAGTGGAAGGGATGGTGGGGCTGTTCATCAACACTCTGCCGGTGCGTCTGCGGCTGGGAGAGGTTGCGCCTGGGCCTCGTCTCTCGGCCTGGCTGCGGGATCTCCAGAGCGAGCAGTTGGAGCTTCGCCAGCATGAGCACAGCCCGTTGGTGAAGGTGCAATCCTGGAGCGAGATCCCGCGCGGGCGTCCGCTGTTCGAGACCATCCTGGCGTTCGAGAACTACCCGGTCGACGAGTCGATTCGGCGAGCCGGGGGCGGCGAGGGAGGCTTGGAGATCGTCGAGGTGGTGGCGACGGAGCAGCCGCACTACCCGTTGAGTCTGAGCGTCATGCCGGGCGAAGTGTTGCGGCTGACCCTGGATTACGCGCGGGGTCGCTTCGACGCGAGCTCGGCGAGTCGAATGCTCGGTCATTTGGAGACGGTGCTCGGGGGAATGGCGCGGTCGCTGGCGGAGGGGGGGGGGACTGTCCTGCGTGAGCTGCCACTGCTGTCGGAGGAAGAGAGCCATCAGGCGCTGCACGAATGGAATGACGCAGACTCCGATTTTCCTCGGGAGGCTTGCGTGCATGAGCTGTTCGAGGAATGGGTGCGCCTGCAGCCGGAGCGCCTGGCGGTGGAGTTCGGGGACGAGAGGATCAGCTACGGCGAGTTGAACCGGCGGGCGAACCGCCTGGCGCATCGGCTGCGCACCCTCGGAGTGGGGACGGAATCGCGGGTGGGGTTGTTCGTAGAGCGATCGGTGAGGATGGTGGCGGGGATGCTGGGGATCCTGAAGTCGGGTGGCGCTTACGTGCCGCTCGACACGAGCTATCCGTTGGAGCGGTTGTCGGTGATGGTGGAGGACGCGAGGGTGTCGGTGCTGGTCAGCGCGCCGGAGCTGCTGAGCCTCAAGCCGGAGACGCAGGAGCTGGTGCTTCTTGGCGAGGAAGAGGCGGAGCCGGCCGAGGACCTGGCGAGTTTGAGCCGGCCGGAGTCGCTGGCCTACGTCACTTTCACCTCCGGCTCGACGGGCCGCCCGAAGGGGATCGGCGTGTCGCACCGGGCGGTGGTGCGTTTGGTCGAGGGGACAAACTACATTGATCTGGGTCCGCAGGACCGGATGGCGCAGGTGTCGAACGTGACGTTCGACGCGGCGACGTTCGAGGTGTGGGGGGCGCTGCTCCGTGGTGGCATGCTGGTGGGAATCCCGCGCGAGGTGGTGCTCGCGCCGGCCCTCTTCGCGCAGAGCCTGAAGAGCGAGCGGGTGAGCGCGATGTTCCTGACCGCCGCGCTGTTCAACGAGACGGCGCGGCAGGCGCCGGATGCCTTTTCGGGAGTGCGACACCTGCTGGTGGGCGGCGAGGCGCTGGATCCGCTCTGGACGCGGCAGGTATTGGAGGCGGGGCGCCCGCAGCGGCTGCTCAACGCCTATGGTCCCACGGAGGCGACAACGTTTTCCGCCTGGCACCTGATCGAGGAGGTGGAGGAGGGCACGCGGACAATTCCCATTGGGCGACCGCTCGCCAATGCCCGGCTGTACGTGGCGGACGGAGAACAACGGCCGGCGCCGATGGGTATTGCGGGAGAGCTGCTGATCGGCGGCGAAGGCTTGGCCCGCGGCTACGAGGGACGGTCAGATCTGACGGCGGCGAGCTTCGTACCTGACGGCTTCGGCGGCGAACCCGGAGGCCGTCTGTACCGCACCGGGGACCTGGTGCGCTGGGACGGCGCAGGCCGGCTTTTGTTCCTGGGCCGGCGGGACCAGCAGGTGAAGTTGCGGGGCTTCCGCATCGAGCTGTCGGAGATCGAAGCGGTGTTGTCCGATCACCCGTCGATCGCTCAGGCGGTGGCCCTGGTGCAACCGGTCGCGCGGGAGGGCTGGAGCGACCGTCATCTGGTGGCTTATGTGGTGCCACACGAGACTCCCTCGTCGAGCCGGGAGCTCTCGCGGGAGCTCCGGCAGCACCTGGAGAGCCGGCTGCCGCCCTACATGGTGCCGGCGCAAGTGATCGTCGTTCCGGATCTGCCGCTGACACCCACGGGCAAAGTGGATCGGCAGGCGCTCGCTTTGCGGAACCGCGAGGAGAGCGAGAGCGACCGGGTGGCGCCGCGCACGCCCTACGAGGAACTGGTGGCGCAGATCTGGGAAGAGCTTTTGGGGCGCGCGCAGGTGAGTGTGACGGAGAGCTTCTTCGAGCTGGGTGGCCACTCGCTGCTGGCGACGCAGATCACCTCGCGAGTCTCGGAGGCTTTCAGGGTCGAGCTGCCACTGCGTGAGCTGTTCGAGAATCCGACGGTCGCGGGTCTGGCGCGTGCGATCGAGGAGGCGCAGCGATCGCGGTCGGGCCTCGGACGGGTGTCGCCGCCGCTCGAGCGGGTGGAGCGGGTGGCGGATCTGCCGCTGTCCTTCGCCGAGGAGCGGCTGTGGTTCATCGATCAGCTCGACCCCGGGCGGCCGACCTACAACATGCCGCTGCCGCTCTCGGTGTGCGGCCGGCTCGACCCGGCGGTGCTGGCGCAGAGCCTGAGCCAGGTCGTCGAGCGTCACGAGACGCTGCGCACGCGGTTCGAGTCGGTGGGAGGCCGGCCGGTGCAGGTGATCGACCCGCCGGGTGGCCATGCCCTTTCCTCTGTCGACCTCGGAGAGCTCGCGGCCCACGATCTCGCGCGCGAGGTCCGCCGGCTGGCGAGAGAGGAGAGCTGGCGCCCGTTCGATCTCGCTCGGGGGCCCCTTCTGCGGACGACGTTGTTGCGGATCGGGGTGGAGGATTGGCGAGTTCTTTTCACGATGCACCACATCGTCTCGGACGGCTGGTCGCTCGAAGTGCTGGTGCGGGAGGTCTCGAGCTTCTACGCCGGCAGCATCCAGGGTGCGGAGCCGGCCTTGCCGGAGCTCCCCATTCAGTATGCGGACTTCGCGGCCTGGCAGCGCGGCTGGCTCGCGGGTGAGGTCCTGGCGGCGGAGATCGCGTACTGGCGCGAGCGGCTCGCCGGCGTGCCGCAGGTGCTGGAGCTACCGCTCGACCGCCCTCGTCAGCGGCTGCCGGGACCATCGGGGGCTCACCGCTCGCGAGTGCTGAAGGCGGAGCTCTCGCACTCGGTGCGCGCTCTGGCGCGACGGGAGGGGGCGACACTGTTCATGGTGCTGCTGGCGGCATGGCAGTCACTCCTCGGGCGGCTCGCCGGCACCGAGCGGCTGGCGGTGGGCACCCCGATCGCCGGGCGCAACCGGCGGCAGACGGAGGGTCTCATCGGCTTCTTCGTCAACACGCTGGTGATGCCGGCGGATCTATCGGGAGCGCCGAGCTTCCAGGATCTCGTGCGCCGGTGTCGGGAGGTTTGCCTGGGGGCGTTCGAGCACCAGGACCTGCCCTTCGAGAAGCTGGTGGAGGAGCTGCGACCCGAGCGCAACCTGTCTCGCTCGCCGCTCTTCCAGGTGACGTTCTCGCTGCAAAATCCGCCGGCCGAGCGGCTGGACATCCCCGGCCTCGCCTTGTCGCGGCTCCCCGTCGGGGAAGAGATCCATCTGAAGTTTGACCTCGAATTGGAGATGACCAACCAGCGGGAGCGGATCGGGGCGGCCCTGGTCTACGATCCGGCGCTGTTCGACCAGACGACCGCGGCGCGCTGGCTGACGCAACTCGAACGGCTGCTGACAGAGATCGCGGTGGAGCCGGCTCGGCGGGTGGTGGATCTCTCCCTGCTGTCGCCGGCGGAAGACCATCAGGTGCGGCTCGAGTGGAACGACGCGGCCGCCGCCTTCCCGCGCGAGGCCACGGTGCACGAGAGGTTCGAGGCGCGGGTGTTCCTCCATCCCGACCGCCCGGCGGCGGAGTTTGGCGAGGCGGTCGGATACGGCGAGCTGAACCGGCGGGCCAACCGTCTCGCCCACCGGCTGCGCGCCCTGGGAGTAGGACCGGAAGGGCGAGTGGGGCTGCTCGTCGAGCGTTCGATCGGCCTGGTGGTGGGGATGTTGGGGATCCTGAAGTCGGGGGGCGCCTACGTGCCGCTCGACCCGAGCTACCCGGCCGAGCGGCTGGCGATGATGGTCGAGGACGCGGGAGTGAGGGTTCTGGTCAGCGAGCCGGAGCGCCTTGGCGAGCTGCCGGAGACGCCGGAGCTGGTGCTCCTCGGCGAGGAAGAGGAGGAGCCGGACGCGGACCTCACGAGTTGGAGCTGGCCGGAGTCGCTGGCCTACGTCACCTTCACCTCCGGCTCGACCGGCCGCCCGAAGGGGATCGGGGTGTCGCACCAGTCGGTGGTGCGCCTGGTCGAGGGGACGAACTACGTCGATCTGGGCCCGGAGGACCGGGTGGCGCAGCTGTCGAACGTGACCTTCGACGGGGCGACGTTCGAGGTCTGGGGAGCCCTGCTGTGCGGCGGCGTGCTGGTCGGGATCCCGCGCGAGGTGGCACTCGCTCCGGCGCGGTTTGCCGAGAGCCTGCGGCAGGAGCGGGTGAGCGCGATGTTCCTGACTACAGCGCTGTTCAATCAGATGGCCCGGGAGGCGCCGGCGGCGTTCGGCGCGCTGCGCTATCTCCTGTTCGGCGGCGAGGCGGTGGAGCCGCGGTGGGCGGCGGAGGTGCTGGAGAAAGGGCGTCCGGGCCGCCTGTTGCACGTCTACGGACCGACAGAGGCGACGACGTTCAGCACCTGGCATGGGGTGTCGGAGGTGGCGGCCGGGACGCGGACGATCCCGATCGGCCGCGCGTTGGCCAACGCGCGGACGTACGTCGTCGGCGAGAGCCAGAGACCGGTGCCGGTGGGGGTGATGGGCGAGCTCCTGATCGGTGGCGAAGGGCTCGCCCGGGGCTACGAGGGGCGTCCGGACCTGACGGCCGCGAGCTTCGTGCCCGATGGCTTGAGCGGCGAGCGCGGAGAGCGGCTGTATCGGACCGGGGACCTCGTCCGTTGGAACGGCGGTGGCAGCCTGGAGTTCCTGGGCCGCCGGGACCAGCAGGTGAAGGTGCGGGGTTTCCGCATCGAGCTGGCCGAAATCGAAGCGGTCCTCACCGATCACCCGGGAGTCGATCAGGCGGCGGCGCTGGTCCAGCAGGTGGCGCGGGAGGGCTGGAGCGACCGCGATTTGGTGGCCTACGTGGTGCCGCACGAGACGGTGGCGGCGGGGCCGGAGCTCTCGCGCGAGCTGCGGCGGCATGCCGAAAAGCGCTTGCCGTCGTACATGGTGCCGGCCAGGGTGATGGTGGTGCCGGATCTGCCGCTGACCCCCGCGGGGAAGGTGGACCGGCAGGCGCTCGCGGAGCGGAGGGCGGACTGCGAAGCGCGCGGCAAGGGCGACGAGGTAGCACCGCGGACGCCGTACGAGGAACTGGTGGCGCAGATCTGGGAGGAGCTCTTGGGGCGCGAGCAGGTGGGGGTGACGGAGAGCTTCTTCGAGCTTGGCGGCCACTCGCTGCTGGCGACGCAGGTGATCTCGCGGGTCTCCGAGGCCTTCCAGGTCGAGCTGCCGTTACGGCAACTGTTCGAGAATCCGACGGTCGAGAGTCTGGCGCGCGCCATCGAGCAGGCTCAGCGGGAAGGTCGCGCCATGGCCGTGCCACCGATCGAGAGGATCGATCGTACGTCGAATCTGCTGCCCTCCTTTGCCCAGGAGAGGCTCTGGTTCCTGCATCAGCTCGATCCCCAGGGCATCGCCTACAACCAGTTCCTTGCGAACCGCGCCACCGGCGACCTCGACGTGCGGGTCCTCTGGCAGAGCCTGTCCGAAATCGAGCGTCGTCACGAAGTCTTGCGTACCGTTTTCGCGGTCGTCGATGGTCAACCCTTCCAGCGGATCCACGCAGCGCCCTTCGCGGTCTGGTGGCTGGTCGACCTCTCCGCGCTACCGGCCGACCGGGTCCAGGCGTTGATCCCGGAGCTGGCTGCGGCGGAGGCCCGGCGGCTGTACGACCTCGCCTCCGGACCGCTGTTCCGCTTCGGCCTGGTGCGAGAAGACGCGCGACAGCACATCACCTTCCTGTCGATGCACCACGTGATCTCCGACGAGTGGTCCCTGCGGATCTTCTCCCAGGAGCTCGCGACGTTCTACAGAGCCTTCGCGCAACGGCGTCCGCCGGCTCTGCCGGATCTGCCCGTGCAGTACGTCGAGTATGCGCATTGGCAACGGAGCTGGCTCTGCGGCGAGGTACTGGCCGCCCAGATCGCCTACTGGCGCGAGTGTCTGGCGGACGTGCCGGAGGTGCTGGACCTGCCGTTGGATCGTCCGCGTCCGCGGGTGCAGGTGCTGCGGGGTGCGATCCGGTCGCGTCGGCTGTCGGCGGAGCTGTCGCAGTCGCTGCACAAGCTGGCGCGGCAGGAGAAGGTGACGCAGTTCATGGTTCTGCTGGCGGGATGGCAAGCGCTGCTGGGCCGGCTCGCCGGAGCCGAGCGACTGGCCGTCGGCACTCCGATCGCGGGTCGCAACCGGCTGGAGACGGAGGGGCTGATCGGTTTCTTCGTCAACACGCTGGTGATCCCGGCCGATCTGTCGGCAGCACCAAGCTTCCGGGAGCTCCTGGGCCGTTGCCGCGAGGTCTGCCTGGGAGCGTTCGAGCACCAGGACCTGCCCTTCGAAAAGCTGGTCGAGGAGCTGCGGCCGGAGCGCAGCCTGTCGCACTCGCCTCTGTTCCAGGTCATGTTCTCGCTGCAGAGCGGTTCCCCGGCCGAGCGGCTAGAGCTGCCAGGCCTGTCTCTGTCGCGGCTCGGGCCTGAGGAGGCTTCGAGTCTGAGGTTCGACCTCGAGCTGACGGTGCAGGCGCAGGAGGGCGGGATGGGGAGGGTACTGCTGACCTACAATCGGCAGCTGTTCGACACCACGACGGCACACCGCCTCCTCGATCAGCTCGCGCGCCTATGGTCGGAAGTGGCGACGGAGCCACAGGCTCTCGTGCTGGATCTCGCTCTGCTGTCCGCGCCGGAACGTCACCAGCTGACGGTCGAGTGGAGCCCTGCGGCATCCCTGCCGCTGTCACCGGCGTGCCTGCACGAGCTGATTGAGGAGCGGGCGTTGCTCCAACCGGAAGACACGGCGTTGGAGTGCAATGGCGAGGAAGTCGGCTACGGGGAGCTGAACCGGCGGGCGAACCGTCTTGCCCACCGGCTGCGGCGACTGGGAGTGGGGCCGGAGTCGCGGGTGGGGCTGTTCGTGGAGCGCTCGGCGGGGCTGGTGGTCGGGCTGCTGGGGATCTTCAAGTCGGGCGGGGTTTTCGTGCCGCTGGATCCGAGCTATCCGCTGGAACGTCTGTCCTACATCGTGGCGGACGCGGGGATCTCGGTGCTGATCAGCGAGCCGGAGCGCCTGGGAGAGCTGCCGGATACGCCGGTGTTGGTGCTGCTTGGGGAGGAGGAAGAGGAGCCGGCGGAAAATCCGGCGAGTTGGAGCCGTCCGGAGTCGCTGGCCTATTTGATCTACACCTCGGGAACGAGTGGCCGTCCGAAGGGCG
>DASQPA010000153.1:0-13093 GCA_035644215.1 Thermoanaerobaculia bacterium | reverse complement strand
ACCGGACGGCCCAAGGGCGCGGTCAACACCCATCGCGGCATCGCCAATCGCCTGCTCTGGATGCAGGAGCTCTACCGGCTCGAACCCGGCGACCGCGTCCTCCAGAAGACCCCAGTCTCCTTCGACGTCTCGGTCTGGGAGCTCTTCTGGCCCCTGGCCACCGGCGCCCGGCTCGTCCTCGCCCGGCCGGGCGGCCACCAGGACGGCACCTACCTCCTGCGCACGATCGCCGAGCGGCGGATCACCACCCTCCACTTCGTCCCCTCGATGCTGCGCGTCTTCTTGGACACCCCCGGGATCGCGGACGAGATCGGCTCGTGCCTGAAGCACGTCATCGCGAGCGGCGAGGCCTTGGGCCCCGACCTCGAACGGCGCTTCCACGACCTCTTCGCGGCCACCCCGGCCGCCCTCCACAACCTCTACGGCCCCACCGAGGCGGCGGTCGACGTGACCTTCTGGCGCTGCCGGACGGACGGCGAGGGTGAGCCGGTGCCGCTCGGCCGGCCGGCCGCCAACACCGTGATCCGGGTGCTCGACCGCGACCTCCGGGCGGTGCCGGCCGGCGTCGCCGGCGAGCTGGCGATCGGCGGCCTCCAGCTGGCGCGCGGCTACTGGCGGCGACCGGAGCTGACCGCCGAGCGGTTCGTCCCCGACGCCGACGGGGAGGCCGGCCAGCGCCTCTACCGGACCGGCGACCTCGCCCGCTTCCGTTCCGACGGCATTCTGGAGTACCTGGGACGCATCGATCACCAGGTCAAGCTCCGCGGCTTCCGCATCGAGCTCGGCGAGATCGAGGCCGCGCTCCTCGCTCACCCGCAGGTGCGGGAAGCGGCGGTGCTGCTCTGCGACGACCCGCGGCTCGGCGAACGGCTGGTGGCCTACGTGGCGCCGGAGCCGGGGTCCGAGCCCGGGGCGGGAGAGCTGCGCGGTGACCTGGGAGGCCGGCTGCCGGAGCACATGGTGCCCTCGGCCTTCGTGCTCCTCCCCACCCTCCCGCTCACCGCCAATGGCAAGCTCGACCGTCGGGCGCTGTCGAAGATCGAGGTGGAACGGGGGAGGGCGGAATCCCTGGCGCCGCGCACGCCGGTCGAGACCGCGCTGTGCGAGATCTGGGCAGGAGTGCTGGGGCTCCCGCGGGTGGGCGTCGAGAGCAATTTCTTCGATTTGGGCGGCCACTCGCTCCTCGCCACCCAGGTGATGTCGCGCATCCGCCAGGTCCTGGGCGTGCAGCTGCCGGTGCGGAGCCTGTTCGAGGCGCCGACCGTGGCGCAGCTCGCCCGCCAGGTCGAGGAGGCGGAGCAGCAGGCGGTCGCCAAGGCGGCGGCCCGGCCGATCCTCCCGATCGCCCGGGTGTTGCGCGACGGCGACCTGCCGCTCTCGTTCGCCCAGCAGCGGCTCTGGTTCATCGATCAGCTCGACCCGGGCAACCCGACCTACAACATACCGTGCGCTCTGGAGCTCAAGGGCGAGCTCGCAGTCACGGCCCTGCGGCGCTCCTTCGGCGAGGTGGTGCGGCGGCACGAGGTGCTGCGCACGACCTTCTCCTCCTCCACCCGGGGGAGCCGCGGCACGGTCCAGCGGATCGCGCCCCACCGGCCGCTCCCGCCGAGCTTCATGCCGGTCGTGTCGCTCGCCGGCCTGCCCGCGGAGGTGAGGCGGGCCGAGGCCCGGCGCCTCGCCGCCGCCCACGCCCGGCATCGCTTCGACCTGCGGTCGGGGCCGCTCCTGAAGCTCCTCCTCCTCGGCCTGGGCGCGCGGGAGCACATCCTCCTGGTGACCCTCCACCACATCGTCGCGGACGGCTGGTCGGCGCGGGTGCTGCTACACGAGCTCGAAGTGCTCTACGGGGCCTTCCGGCGCGGCGCGCCCTCGCCCCTGCCGGAGCTGCCGATCCAGTACGTGGACTTCGCCGTCTGGCAGCGGCAGTGGCTCTCCGGGGACGTGCTTGCGGCGCAGCTCGCCTACTGGCAGAACCAGCTCGCCGGGGCGCCGCGCCGGCTGGAGCTGCCGACCGACCGCCCTCGGCCGGCGGTGCCGAGCCACCGGGGGGCGGGGGTCACGGTCCATTTCAAGGGACGGCTGTCGCAGGCGCTGGCCGCCCTCGGCCAGGGGGAGAGGGCGACGCCGTTCATGACCCTCCTCGCCGCGTTCGGGGTGCTCCTCGGCCGCTCGGCCAACCAGGAGCGGGTGCTCGTGGGGACTCCGATCGCCAACCGCAACCGCCGGGAGATCGAGGGGCTGATCGGGTTCTTCGTCAATACCCTCGTGCTCTCGGTCGACCTCTCGGGGGCGCCGACCTTCCGGCAGCTCCTGGGGCGGGTGCGGCAGGAGGCGCTGGGCGCCTTCACCCACCAGGACCTACCGTTCGAGCGCCTGGTCGACGCGGTCGATCCGGACCGCGATCCGCGCCAGTCGTCGCTCTTCCAGGTGATGTTCGCCCTCCAGAACGCCGCCGGCGAGGAGCCGCACCTGGCGGGCCTGACCACCCGCGCCTTCCAGGTCTCCCAGAAGACGAGCAAGTTCGACCTCACCCTGGCCTTGACCGCCGAGGCGGACCGGATCGACGGCGCCGTCGAGTACAGCTCGGACCTCTTCGATGCGCGCACGATCGAACGGACGATGAGACGCCTGGAGACCCTCCTCCTGGCGATCGTCGACGGCGCGGACCGCCCCATCTCGGACCTCCCGCTCCTCTCTGCGGGCGAGCGCCGGCAGCTCCTCGCCTGGAGCACCGGCCCGGCCCGCAGGGAGCGCCTGCCGGAGGAGACCCTGGCGGAGCGGTTCGAGGCGCGGGTCCGGCAGTCTCCTGGTGCCCGCGCCGTGACCTTCGAGGGGTCGGAGCTCACCTACGGCGAGCTCAACCGCCGGGCCAACCGGCTGGCCTGGCGTCTGCGCGAGCTGGGCGTCGGACCGGAGGAGCGAGTGGGGCTCGCGGTCGAGCGCTCGCTCGACCTGGTCGTCGGCGTGCTCGCGATCGGCAAGGCGGGAGGAGCCTACGTCCCGCTCGATCCGAGCTACCCGCGCGAGCGGCTGGCCTTCCTCGCGGCGGACGCCGGGGCACGGGTCGTGGTGGGGAGCGGAGAGACCCTGGCCGGCCTGCCCCATTCCGGCACGGCGGTCCCCTGCGAGGCCCCGGAGCTCGCGCGCTACCCCGAGGACGACCCGCCGGCGGTGACCGGAGCGGAAAACCTCGCCTATGTCATCTACACCTCCGGCTCGACGGGGCGGCCGAAGGGCGTGCTGGTGACCCATGCCGACGCGCTCCGCCTGTTCCGGGAGACCGAGCCCTGGTTCGGCTTCGGGCCGGCGGACGTCTGGACCCTCTTCCACTCCTACGCCTTCGACTTCTCGGTCTGGGAGATCTGGGGGGCTCTCCTCTACGGCGGCCGCCTGGTGGTGGTGCCCTACCTGGTGAGCCGCAACCCGGAGTCGTTCCACGACCTCCTCGCCGCCGAGCGGGTGACGGTGCTCAATCAAACCCCGGGGGCCTTCGCCCAGCTGGCGCGGGTCGACGAGGACCCGGCGCGCACCGGCGCCCTGCCCGACCTCCGGCTGGTGATCTTCGGCGGCGAGGCGCTCGAGCCGCAGCGCCTCGCCCCCTGGTTGCGCCGGCGGCCGGAGCGGCCGCGCCTGGTCAACATGTACGGCATCACCGAGACCACGGTCCACGTCACCTACCGCCCGATCGCGCCGGAGGACGCACGGGCCGGGAAGGGGAGCGTCGTCGGCGTCCCCATCCCCGACCTCGCGGCCTACGTCCTCGATCCCTCGTTCCGGTTGGCGCCGATCGGAATCCCCGGCGAGCTCGCGATCGGCGGCGCCGGCCTGGCACGCGGCTATCTCGGCCGGCCCGAGCTGACGGCGGAGCGTTTCGTGCCCGACGCGGAGAGCGGCAGGCCCGGGGCGCGCCTCTACCGGTCGGGCGACCTGGGGCGCTTCCTCGCCACCGGCGATCTGGAGTACCTGGGACGGATCGACCACCAGGTCAAGATCCGCGGCTTCCGGATCGAGCTCGACGAGATCCAGGTCGCCCTGGCCGCGCACCCGGGGGTGCGGGAGGCAGTGGTCCTGCCGCGCGAGGAGGAGGGTGGGGAGCGGCGCCTGGTCGCCTACGTCGTGCCCCGGCCGGAGCGGCCGCCGGCCGTCTCCGAGCTCCGGGACCTGCTCGCCGCCCGGCTCCCCGAGTACATGGTGCCGGCCGCCTTCGTGCTGCTCGACGCCCTGCCGCTGACCGCCAACGGCAAGGTGGACAGGAAGGCGCTCCTCGCCCTCGCCACCTCCCGGCGGGAGGAGGCGATCGCCTACACGCCGCCCAGGAACGAGGTCGAGGGCCGGCTGGTCGAGATCTTCGAGCAGGTGCTCGGAGTCGACCGGGTGGGGATCGACGACCGCTTCTTCAGCATCGGCGGCGACTCGATCCTCTCCTTGCGGATCCGCACCCTGGCCGAGGAGCGAGGGCTCCGCTTCTCGCTCCAGCAGCTCCTGGAACACCAGACCGCGCGCGAGCTGGCGCGCCGCATCGATCCCGCCCTGGAGCGCCAGGAGGAGAGCGCCGCGCCCTTCGGGCTCCTTGCCCCGCGCGACCGCGCGGCCCTGCCCGCGGGCCTGGAGGACGCCTATCCCTTGAGCGCCCTCCAGACCGGCATGCTGTACCACAGCACCTATACGAACGATTCGACGCTCTACCATAACGTGAGCAGCCTCCGGCTCGCGGCGCCGTTCGACCGGGCGGCGCTCCACTCCGCCGTGGCGGAGCTCCTCGCCCGCCACCCGATCCTGCGCACCTCGTTCGACATCAGCCATTACGGCGAGCCCATCCAGCTCGTCCACCGCGTGGTCGAAACGCCGCTCGTGATCGAGGACCTCCGGGCTCTTCCGGAGGAGGAGCAGGAGCGGCGCCTCACCGCGGCCTTCGCGGCGGAGCTCGGCGACAAGTTCGACGGCACGTCCGCCCCCCTGCTGCGCTTTTACGTCCACCTGCTGGGCGAGGACCTCCTCCAGCTCACCTGGACAGAGCATCACGCCATCCTGGACGGCTGGAGCGTCGCGGCCATGATCGCCGAGCTGTTCCAGATCTACCGCCACCTGCGACGGCCGGAGGTCCCCCCGCCGCCGCCCCCTCCCGCCGCCGCCTTCCGCGACTTCGTGGCGCTGGAACGCCGGACCGTGGAGGGGGGCGAGGCGCGGCGCTACTGGCAGGAGAAGCTCGCCGGCGCGCCGCGCACCCGCCTGCCGTACGGACCGTCCGGGGAGGGGGACGCCGCCCAGAGCCGGCGCTCCCTGTCGCGCGAGATCGACCCCGCGGTCGCGTCCGGGTTGAGGCAGCTCGCCACCGTGCTCGGGGTGCCGCTCAAGAGCGTCCTCCTCGCCGCCCACTATCGCGCCCTGGCCGTGCTCACCGGGCAGACCGATCTGGTGAGCGCCCTGATCGTCAATGGCAGGCCGGAGGTCCAGGACGGGGAACGGGTCCTGGGGCTCTTCCTCAATTCCGTGCCTCTGCGGCTGCGGCTCGCCGGCGGCACCTGGCTCGACCTCGTCCGGGAGGCCGCGGCGGCCGAGCAGGAGCTCTTCCCCCACCGTCGCTTCCCCCTGGCCCAGCTGCAGCAGGCCCTGGGCGGCGGCGCCCTGTTCGAGACCGGCTTCAACTTCGTCCACTTCCACATCCTCCCGCGGCTCGACGACGGGGAGGTGCGGGTGTTGGGCGAGCACGGGTCGGCCGATATCGACCTGCCGATGAGCACCGCCTTCCAGGTCGACCCGGCGAGCGCCGGGATCTACCTCAACCTCCAGTATGACGAGGCGGTGGTCCCCGCCCGCGAGATCGAGCGGGCCGCCGGCCGCTACCTGCGCATCCTGGTGGCCATGGCCGCTCAGCCCGAGGCGCGCTACGACGCCCTGTCCTTCCTCACGACGGCCGAGCTCCACCAGGTCCTCCACGAGTGGAACGACACCCGGGTCGCCTATCCCGACCGCCGCATCCACGAGCTCTTCGACCTCCAGGCGGCGGCCAGGCCGGAGGCGGTGGCGGTGGTCGCGGAGGCCGGTTCTCTGACGTATGGAGAGATCCGCCGGCGGGCGAACCGGCTGGCCCACCACCTCCGCTCCCGGGGCGTCGGACCCGAGGTGCCGGTCGGCCTCCTTCTCGAGCGCTCGCCGGAGATGATCATGGGCCTCCTGGCGATCCTCAAGGCGGGCGGGGCCTACGTCCCCATGGACCCCGAGTATCCGGAAGGGCGGCTCGCCTACATCCTCGCGGACTCCGGGGCGCGGCTCCTGCTGACCCGCGCGGAGCTGGGGCGGAAGGTCGCCGGGACGACTCCGGCCGTCCACCTGGACGCAGACCGCGAGACCATCGCCCGGCAGAGCCCCGCCGACCCGGAGAGCCCCGGCACGCCCGACGACCTGGCCTACTCCATCTACACCTCGGGCTCGACCGGCCTGCCGAAGGGCGTCCTCGTCCGGCACGCCTCGGTGGTCAACTACGTCGTGGACAGCGCCCGCCTCTCCGGCATCACGCCCCACGATCGCGGCCTGCAGTTCGCCTCGATCAACTTCGACGCCACCGTCGAGGAGATCTTCGCCCGCCTCCTCTTCGGCGCCGCCCTGGTGCTGCGCGACGCGGCGATGCTCGACTCGCCACGCCGGTTCCTCGCCGCGGCAGGCGACCTGGCCCTCACCACCCTCACCCTGCCGACCGCCTACTGGCACGAGATCGAGGCGGCGCTGGTCGACCCGCAGCTGCGCCTGCCCGCCGGCCTCCGTCTGATCGACATCGGCGGCGAGAAGGCGCGGGCCGAGCAGGTCGGCCGCTGGCAGGCCCACGGCTTCGCCTCCGTCGTGCTGATCAACGTCTATGGGCCGACCGAGGTGACCGTCGCCTGCGCCCATACCCGCCTCGACCGGCCGGCCGGCCGGGAGGTGCCGGTCGGCCGGCCCCTTGCCAACACCCGGATCTACCTGCTCGGCCCGGACCTCCAGCCGTTGCCGGCCGGCGTCGTCGGCGGGCTCTTCGTGGCCGGCGACGGCCTCGCCCGCGGCTACCGCAACCAGCCCGACCTCACCGCGACGGCATTCCTGCCCGATCCCTGGAGCGACCGGCCCGGGGCGCGCATGTACCGGACCGGCGACCTCGCCGTGCACCTGCCGGACGGCATGCTGGAGTTCCGGGGCCGGAGCGACGACCAGGTCAAGATCCGGGGCTTCCGCATCGAGCTGGGAGAGATCGAGGCCGCCCTCGCGCGCCACGCCGGGGTGCTCCAGTCGGTGGTGGTGGCGCGCCCCGACCCGGCCGGGGAGACCGCCCTCGTCGCCTACCTGGTGGCGACCGGCGGGCCGCTCCGCCCCGAGATCGCCGAGCTCAAGCGCTTCCTGCGCGGAGAGCTCCCCGCCTACATGGTGCCTGCCGACTTCGTGTTCCTCGACCGGCTGCCGCGCACCGCCAACGACAAGGTGGACCGCCAGGCGCTGCCGGCCCCCGAGCGGACCCGCGAGGACCTCTCCCGCGTCTACCTCGCCCCGCGCGACGACCTGGAGCTCAAGCTGGCCCGGATCTGGGAGGACCTCCTGGGCATGCCGTCGGTCGGCGTGCGGGACGACTTCTTCGAGCTCGGCGGGCACTCGCTCCTCGCGGTGCAGCTCATGGCCCGCATCGACAGCCGGCTCGGCCGCAGCCTGCCCACCGCGACCCTGGTGCGCAATGCCACAGTCGAACGCCTGGCCGCGGTCCTGCGCGGTGAGACCGGGCCGCTTCACCGCACGGCGCTGGTCGAGATGGAGCCCGGGAGCGGGCGGCCCTTCTTCTGCGTCCATCCGATCGGCGGCGACGTCCTCTGCTACGTCCACCTCAGCCGCCAGCTCGCGGCCGGCCGCGCCGTCTACGGCCTGCAGGTGCCCGACCGGGAGGACGGGGCGCGCGCGACGACGGTCGAGGAGATGGCGGCCGGCTATCTCCAACAGGTGCGCGGGGTGCAGCCGGCGGGACCCTACACCCTGGGCGGCTGGTCGATGGGTGGCATCGTGGCCTTCGAGATGGCCCGCCAGCTCGAAAGCCAGGGCGAGACCGTGGACCGGCTGGCACTGATCGACTCCTTCGCGCCCGGCGGCCGGGACGGGCAGGAACGGGCGACGGCGGACGGCGAGCTGGTGGCCCTCTTCGCCCACGACCTCGCCCAGCTCTTCGGGCTCCCCCTCCTCGCCCTGCCCCCCGGCTTCGGACGGCGGACCGCCGAGAACGCCCTGGGCTGGCTGGCGGCCGAGGCCGAGCGGTCGGGCATCCTCCCGCCCGGCCTCGACCCGGGGGAGCTGGCGCGGCGCTTCGCCGTCTTCCAGACCAACTTCCGGGCGGTCGAGCGCTACCGGGGAGGGTCGTCCGCGGCGCCGCTCACCCTGTTCACGGCGGCCGAGCCGCCGGCCGGAGGCGGGCCGTTCGCGGCCGACCGGGGGTGGGGGCGCCTGGCGGAGGGGCCGGTCGAGGTGTGCGCGGTCCCGGGCAATCACTACACCCTGCTGCGGCAGCCGCACGTCTCGGCCTTGGCCGCCGCCCTGCGCCAGCGGCTCGTGCCCGCTCCGGGGAAGAGCGAGCCGGCGCGCGCCGCCGCGCGGCACCGGCGGGAGGTCCGGCCCGTCACGGCGGAATTCCCCCTCTCCTACCCCCAGGAGCGGCTGTGGTTCCTCGACCGGCTGCTCCCGGACAGCGCGGTCTACAACATCCCCATGGTGCTGCGGCTCTCGGGCCGGCTCGACCTCGATCTGCTGCGCCGGGCCTTCGCCGAGCTGGTGCGCCGGCATGGCGGCCTGCGGACGACCTTCGCCCTCAAGGACGGGTCGCCGGTCCAGGTGGTCGCGCCGCCCTCCGCCCCGGACCTCCCGCTGGTCGACTTGACCGGGCTGCCTCTGGCGCTCCGGGAGTCGCTCGTCGTCACCCTGGGAGCGGAGGACGCGCGCCGCCCCTTCGACCTGACCGTGGGGCCGCTCCTCAGGCTCACGCTGCTGCGCATTTCCGAAGAGGCCGGGGCCTCCGAGCACGGGCTGATCGTCGACATGCACCACATCGTGAGCGACGGCTGGTCGATGGGCGTCTTCGTGCGCGAGCTCGCCGCGCTCTACGTGGCCTTCCTCGCCGGGCGGCCGTCGCCGCTCCCCGAGCTGCCGCTACAGTACGCCGACTTCGCGGTCTGGCAGCGCGACGGGCTCCAGGGCGAAGCCCTGGAAACCGAGTACGCCTACTGGAAGGAGCAGCTCGCGGGGGTCCCGGCGGTCACCCAGTTCCCCACCGACCGGCCGCGCCCGGCCCTGCAGCGCTTCCAGGGCTCCCACCTCCAGCTCCCCCTCTCGCCCGAGCTGGTGCGCGCCGTCTCCGTCGCCAGCCGCGCCGCCTCGGTCACGCTCTTCATGAGCCTCCTGGCGGCCTTGGACGTCCTCCTCCTGCGCTACGGCGGGCAGGACGACCTGGTCGTCGGCTCGCCCATCGCCGGCCGCAACCGGACCGAGCTCGAAGGGGTGATCGGCCTCTTCTTGAACACCCTCGCCCTGCGCGTCGACGCCGCAGGCGACCCCACCGTCTCCGAGCTCCTGGCGCGGGTGCGCGAGACGACCCTCTCCGCCTTCGCCCATCAGGAGATGCCGTTCGAGAAGCTGGTCGAAGAGATCGCCCCCGAGCGCAATCTCGCGCGCGCCCCCCTGTTCCAGATCCTCCTCGTCCTCCAGAACATCCCGCTCGCGCCGCTCCACCTACCGGGCTTCGCCCTGCGCCCGATCGCGATCGACAGCGGCACCGCCAAGTTCGACCTCAGCGTCAACCTGCGAGAAGAAGGCGGCGGCCTCCTCGCCGCCTGGCACTACAACCGCGACCTCTTCGACGCCTCGACGGTCCGCCGCCTGGCCGCCGGCTTCGAGCGGCTCCTCGGGGCGCTCGTCGCCTCGGGTCCCCGCCGGATCTCAGAGCTGCCCCTCCTCGGTCCGGCGGAGGCCCAGCAGCTACGGGAGTGGAACGCGACTGCGGCCGCCTATCCGGAGGGCCGCCGCCCCCTCCCCGGTCTCCTCGCGGAGCAGGCGGCGCGGACGCCCGATTCCGTGGCCCTCGTCTTCGCGTCGGCGAGCCTGACCTACGCCGAGATGGACCGCCGCGCCGCCCGGTTGGCAGAAGGTCTGCGCCGGCAGGGCGTCGGTCCGGAGATCCGGGTCGGCATCTGCGCCGAGCGCTCGCTCGACCTCGTTCTGGGCCTCCTCGCCATCCTGAAGGCGGGCGGGGCCTACGTGCCGCTCGATCCCTCCTACCCCGCGGAGCGCCTCGCCTTCATGCTGGACGATGCGGACGTCCCGGTCCTCCTCACCGATCGCCAGCTCCTCGGCATGCTGCCGGCCTCCTCCGCCGGCCGGGCCGTCGTCCTCCTCGGCGAGGCCCTGAATTGCACGGCAGAAACCCGCACGGAAGAAACCTGTCCGGAGGCCGCCGTCCAGGGCGGGAGCGCCGCCTACGTCATCTACACCTCCGGCTCGACGGGTCAGCCCAAGGGGGCGATCAACAGCCACGCCGGGATCGTCAACCGCCTCCTCTGGATGCAGGAGACCTATCGGCTGGGGCCGGACGACCGGGTGCTCCAGAAGACGCCGTTCAGCTTCGACGTCTCGGTGTGGGAGCTCTTCTGGCCTCTTCTCACCGGCGCGCGGCTGGTCGTGGCGCGACCGGGCGGCCACCAGGACAGCGCCTACCTGGTGCAGACGATCCGCGCGGAGAGAATCACGACCCTCCACTTCGTGCCGTCGATGCTGCGTGTTTTCCTCGACGCGCCCGGCGATATCGGCGGCAGGGACGGCGGCGACTCGCCCCTCCGGCGGGTGATGGCGAGCGGCGAGGCGCTGCCCCACGACCTGACCCAGCGCTTCGAGGCGACCCTCGGGGCGACCTCCGGGGCGCGGCTCCACAACCTCTACGGCCCGACCGAGGCCGCCGTCGACGTCACCTGGTGGGAGTGCGAGCCCCAAAGCCGGCGCACGATCGTGCCGATCGGCCGGCCGGTCGCCAACACCGCGATCCGGCTGCTCGACCGGGACTTCCGGGCGGTGCCGATGGGAGCTGCCGGCGAGCTGGCGATCGGCGGCGTCCAGCTGGCGCGTGGCTACTGGCGGCGGCCCGAGCTGACGGCCGAGCGGTTCGTCCCCGACCCCTTCGCGGCGGACCGCGAAGAAGCCGGAGCCCGGCTCTACCGGACGGGAGACCTGGCGCGCTGGCGGCCGGAAGGCACCCTCGAGTACCTGGGCCGCATCGACCACCAGGTCAAGATCCGCGGCTTCCGGATCGAGCTCGGGGAGATCGAGGCGGCCCTCCTGGCCGAGCCCGCGGTGCGGGACGGGGCGGTGGTCGTCCGCGCCGACGACGCGGGAGGGCCGCGCCTCGTCGCCTTCGTCGTGGCGACGGGCGCCGAGGCTCCTCTCCGCGCCGGTCTCCAGGCCCGGCTCCCCGGCTACATGGTCCCCGCCGCCTTCATCTTCCTGCCGGCGCTCCCCCTCTCCCCCAACGGCAAGGTCGACCGGAAGGCCCTCCTCGCCCTCGGGCCGCAGGTCCGGGAGAGCCGGCAGGAGCACGTGCCGCCAGGAAACGACCTCGAGCGCTTCCTGGCCGAGCTGTGGCGCGCCGCCCTCGGCGTCTCGGAGATCGGGATCCACGACAACTTCTTCGCCCTGGGCGGCAACTCGATCAGCGGCGCGATCCTGATCAACCGCCTGCAGGAGAAGCTGGGCGAGATCGTCCACGTGGTGGCGATCTTCGACCAGCCGACGATCGTCAGCCTGGCCGGCTACCTCCAGGGCGAGCACGCCGCCGCGGTCGCGCGGCTCTGGCCCACCGCGGCTCCGGCCCCCGCGGCGCCTAAGACCGGCACCGATCTCGGCGATATCGGCGATATCGGCGACATTGGCGGCATTGGCGGCAGCCGGGTCGACGCGGCGCGGCTCGCCCTGATCCGCGAGATCGTCCGGCCGGCCCCGCGGGTGGCGCCGCGGCCGGCGCGGGCGAAGAACCCGCCGGCCCTCTTCCTCCTCTCGCCGCCCCGCTCGGGCTCGACCCTCCTCCGGGTCATGCTCGCCGGCCACCCGCGCCTCTTCGCCCCGCCGGAGCTCGAGCTCCTGTCGTTCGCCACCATGGACGAGCGCAAGGCCGCCTTCTCGGGCCGCGACAGCTTCTGGCTGGAGGGCCTCCTGCGCGGCGTCATGGAGATCGTGGGCTGCGACGCCGATGCCGCCCGCGAGATCGTCGAGGACAGCGAGCGGGCGGGCTGGACCACCCAGCGCTTCTATGCCTGGATGCAGGAGCGCCTGGACGGTCGCACCCTGGTCGACAAGACCCCGTCCTACGCCCTCGTCCCCGCGGTCCTCGCGCGGGCCGAGGAGATCTTCGAGGCCCCGCTCTACCTCCACCTGACGCGCCACCCCTACGGCATGATCCACTCCTTCGAGGAGGCGAAGCTCGAGCAGGTCTTCTTCCGCTACCGGCACCCCTTCCCACGGCGCGAGCTCGCCGAGCTGACCTGGCTCCTCTCGCACGAGAACGTCCTCGCGTTCCTCGCCGGAGTGCCGGCCGAGCGCCGGCATCGGGTGCGCTTCGAGGACCTGGTCACCCATCCCGCCGAGGCCCTCCAGGCGATCTGCCGCTTCGCGGGGATCGACTACCACCCCGACATGGCCCGCCCGTACGAGAAGCCCGCGACCCGGATGACCGACGGCCTCCATGCCGAGTCGCGGATGCTGGGCGACGTCAAGTTCCATACCCACCGGCGGGTCGAGCGGAAGGTCGCGAGCAGCTGGCGGGCGAGCTACAGCGCGGACTTCCTGGGCGACCTCACCTGGGAGACGGCGGAGCGGCTGGGCTACCGGGAGCGGATCGGCACGCCGCCCGAGAAGCCGGAGACGGTGTCGCTCGTCGCCTTGAACCCCGCCGGCTCGCGCCCGCCGCTCTTCCTCGTCCACCCGGTGGGCGGCGACGTCCTCTGCTATCTGGAGCTGACGCGCGAGCTGGGTCGGGACCAGCCGGTCTACGGTCTGCAGGCCGCCGGCCTCCTGGAGGGGAATCCCCACGACCGGGTGGAGGACATGGCCG
>DASQPA010000152.1:0-30146 GCA_035644215.1 Thermoanaerobaculia bacterium | reverse complement strand
TTGGGCGGCGCCGGCGCCATTGCTTATGACGGTTCTTATGGAGACAATCTCTCCCCCGCGGGTTGGGGGATCGCCCAATGTGGCGGGGGAACCTATTGCGGCATCTTCGGCGACCATGATCTGGTCTCCCGGCCGGTCGTCATCAGCGATCCCGTCCTCACCTCGGCGTGGACTCATGTTGCGTTCGTTCGCAGCGCCGGGATCCCGACCCTTTACGTCAACGGCAAGCCGTACGTCTCATCGTATCTTTCCCCCCCGCATCCTGCCAATTTCGGAATGGCAATCGCTCCTCTGAATAGGTCTTTCGGGGGGAACTTCGATGGGGTGATCGACGAGGTCCGCGTCTTCAGTTTCCAGTCGGGGGAGTTCCAGGTCTCCGATCTGCTGCTGCAGCCGCCCGGAGTGGTCGTCTTCCCGAGCTCCGGCCTGCGGACCCACGCCGGTGCGACCGCCCGCTTCACGGTCGTCCTGTCGGGACCGCCGACGGCGGACGTCACGGTCCACCTGGCCTCGCTGCAGCCGAGCGCGGGCGTGCCCGCCGTCTCTGCGGTCACTTTTACCCCGGCCAATTGGAGCCTGGTCCAGACGGTCACCGTCACCGGCGGCAGCCTGGCGGGCCCGTACACGATCCAGACCTCCCTGACCAGCACGGATCCGAAGTACGCCGCGATCGATCCGGAGGACGTCATACTGACCAACCGGAGCACCACCGCCGACAGTGATCAGGACGGCGTCGCCGATGCCTTCGACAACTGTATAGACCGTAGAAATTCGGACCAGGCGGACCTCGACCACGACGGGATCGGGGACGCGTGCGACCTCGACGCCGATGGCGATGGAGTGGCCGACATGGTCGAGGACGCGGCCCCCGGCGGGGGCGACGGGAATGGCGACGGCATCCCCGACCGCCGGCAGGGGAACGTCGTTTCTTTGCGTTCCGGCCCGGACCGGCGATTCATCACCGTGGAAGCCCCTGCCGGCACCCAGCTCTCCGACGTCCGAGCCCTGGGCGACCTCGCGGACGCGGGTTGGTCGCATCCTTTCGGGGTCATCTCGTTCCGGCTCCGCTGCCCTCTCACGGCCTGTCCCCCCCAACCCGTGACCCTCTGGTTCGCCAGCGCGGCCGGGACCCCGAATCTGTACTATCGCCGGGAGGTGGGCGCCACCTGGGGGGACTTGTCGGACGTTACGACCGTGTCGCGCAACGGCAACCTGGGATTGTCCTTCACCCTGACGGCCGGAATCTCCGGGGATGCGGACGCGACCGGGGGGATCCGGTTCTTCGGCGGCCCGGTACAGTTTGGGAATGACTGTCCGCAGCTCAGCCTCGACGCGGTGCCGATCCTGCCGCCGAGCCCTCCGATCGTCGGCTTGGGCACCTACGAGCCCCCACAGATCACCGGCATTGCCAGCGTCGCGGTGCTCGCCGTCGACGCCAACTTCACCACGGTCCAGTACCAGGTGGACTTGACCAACTCGGGCCCGACCGCCGCGAAGGGCTTTGACGTGATCACCTTCCTGCCCCGGTGCGCCAGAGTCCTCAGTGTCACGGCCCCCGATGGAACGGCGACGGCCGGCCCGGCGTTCATCCACTGGAAAGTCTCCCTGCCGCCGAAGCTCGGCACCGATTCTCCCCGGACCCAGGTCCGCGCCAGCGTGATCGTCCCGAACTCGACTCCGCTCGGGATCCGCGCCGGCCTGGGCGCGACGGACCCGACGACCCCGAACGTGACCTGGTGGCAATCGATGATCCTCACCGACAACGATCTTTCGGGGGACAACGAGACCCTCAGCCTGACCGGCACCGCGCCCGGCAACGTGGATCCGATCCGTCTGGTCCTCGGCGTGGCGCCGGTGGCGGTCCCCAGCCTCTCCGCCGTGGGCCTGGTCGCGCTGGCGTTGCTCCTGGCGGGCGCGGCGCTTTGGCGGCTGCGCCGGCGGACCGTCTCGCCGGACCGGGGGTGAGGCAGCGTGCGCGCGGCGCGGTGTGTGCCGCTCTCGGGCTCGTCCTGGCCCTCGCCGGGAGTCGCTTCGCCCAGGCGCAAAAAAAGATCGTCTGTCCGGGCGAGGAGACCCGCTTCGAGATCAGCGTCAAAGAGCTGGCCATCCAGTATGAAGGTTGGTCGCTGTCGGGCACCCTGAGCAGCCTGAGCGTCCTCGGCACCCGGCTGTCGGTCGATCCCAAGACGCTGCAGCAGGCCGCCGCCGCCACCCAGCAGTGGAACGAGCTCCTGAAGGGCCTGGCGGCGGGCTGGAACGGCTGCATCCTGAGCAAAGAGCAGTACGCCCAGGGATTGCAGCGCATCTACCCGCGGCTCAAAGAGGACGGCGCGGACCTCGAGAAGATCCGCCAGCTCCTGGCGCAGGGGCAGCAGGCGGACGAGAAACGTTTCAAGACCCTGCTCGACAGCTACTCCGCCAACCTGCGCCGATTCGCCGAGATCGGCGGCCAGGACGTGCTGCTCGACCGCATCGCCGCGGTGGTCGAGCGGCAGCTGGCGCAGGGCACCGAACAGCTGGTGAAGGGGCAGGAGAAGATCCTCGCCGAGCTGGGTGACCTCAAGCGCAAGCTCGAAACGGCGCCCCTTCCCACTCCGGACGCGGCGAAACAAGCCCTGAGCCGGAAGCTCGACGAACAGGCCCGGACCGCCAACGAGGCGTTCCAGAAGGGATACGACCTCTACGATCGTTTCCGTTTCGAAGAGGCGGTGCCCTGGTTCGAGAAGGCGCTCGCGACGGTCAAGCTCCACGAGTTCTACGTCGCCCTGGGAGACGCCCTGGAGCAGTTGGGGAGCGACCGCGCGGAGAGCGTCTTTCGCCAGGGGCTCGCGCTGGCGAAGGAAGAAGGCTCCGCAACGCATGAAGGGGAGATGGCTTTCCGCCTGGCCAACCTGCTGCTGAGCAAGGGCGATCTGAACGGCGCGCTGGAGAACGCCCGCCGGGCCGTGGAGACCGGCGAGAAGGCGCCGGGTGGCGACGCGGACCCGGCCACGGGGCTCGCGATCCGGATCGGGGTCCTGGGCGACGTCCTGCTGGCGCGGGGAGACCTCGACGGCGCTCTGCAGGCGGACCTGCGCGCCCTCCGGATGGCGGACCGGGTCACCCCTCCCGAGGGACAGAGCCTCGTCGAGCACCAGACGAACATCGCCTATCTCTCGATCAACCTCAGCAAGATCCTCTCGGCCCGGGGCGATCTGGACGGCGCCCTGGAGCACGCGCGGCGCGCCGCCCGCCTCTCCGAGGAGAGCTTGGGCCCCGAGGACCTCTACACCATCGTGTCGGTCGACAACCTCGGCACGATCCTCTATGCCAAGGGCGACTACGCGGGCGCCCGCGAAGCGATGCAGCGCGCCCTCGCCGCCGCCGAGAAGGGCTTCGGCGCCGATCATCCCGTGGTTGCGGAGCGGGCCAGCAACCTGGCCATGATCCTCCTGCAGCTGGGGAATCTGGACGGCGCCCTGGAGAGCTGCCGGCGCGCCCTCCGCATCGACGAAAGGATCTTCGGGCTCGACGACCAGCGGACCGCGCAGCGGGCGAGCAACCTCGGTCTGATCCTCTTCGCCCGGGGTGACCTCGACGGGGCGCTCCATGCCATGGAGCGGGCGCTCGCCACCTATGAAAAGGTTTTGGGGGCGGAGCACCCGCTGGTCGGCCGCAGCGCCATCTACCTCGCCGCCCTGCGGCGGGACAAGGGCGACCTCGAAGGAGCCCTGGCCGCGGCCGAACGCGCGCTCCGCATCGACGAGAAGACCTTCGGCCCCGAACACGGGAACGTCGCCCGCGACTGCCAGACCCTGGCGACCGTCCTCCTCGCCAAAGGCGATCGGGCCGGCGCCCTGGAACGCGGCCGGCGCGCGCTCCGCATCGACGAGGCCGTCTTCGGATCCGCCCACCTGAACGTCGCCCGGGACTGCGACACCCTGGGCACCCTCCTGCTGAGCCAGGGGGACCTGGACGGCGCCCAGCAGTACGCCCAGCGCGCGCTGGGCATTGCCGAGAAGGTCCTCGGCCCCGACCTCCCGAAGATCGCCCTGTACGACCGGAGCCTTGGCCTTGCCCTGCGGCAGAAGGGAGATCTCGCGGCGGCGCGGACCCACTTTGCGCGGGCGCTGCGGATTCTGCGGCAGGCGTACGGCCCCGAGAACCCCGCCACCCGCACGGCGGAGAAGGACCTCGGGGAGACGCCTCCGCCGGGTCGCTGACGCCGATAGTCTCCGGAAGGTTCTATCGTACCGATCATCCGGCGATCGGAGGGCTCTGAGGGTGCCGCGGCGCGTGCCTGCGAGGCACGCGCCGCGGTTTCGCCGGCACTTCGATTTCGATCAATCGTACGAGCAGGTGGTCACGCCGTCCGACGGCTGCGCCGTGGCGGAGATGTAGCGCTTGCCGACGTTGATCTCACCGGAGCTCGCGCCGCAGGTGATCTTGCGCACCCAGAGGTAGAGGGTGTTCTGCAGGCCGGTGCCCCACCAGAGCGGCGAATAGGCCATCGCGTACTGCGTTCGCTTTGCCACGCGCCGCGTGATCCCGGAGACGGTGCGATTCTCAGTCGGGACGCTGAAGGCGACGGCGCCGAACTCCGCCGCCGCGGCCGGGTTGTTCGGATCGCCATAACGCGACTCGACGGCGATCTCGTACTCCGGCACACTCCCCGGATCGGGAGCGGTGCCGTTGACGATCTCGCTGTCGGTCGGCGCCGGGATCTCGATGTAGACCTCGCCCAGGATGTTCTGCACCGAGCTGTTGGCCGGATAGGTGACCTGCGCCAGCTGCGTCCAGCGGCCGCAGATCGGACCGCTCGTGGTGCCGTCCAAGAGGACGCTGGGCTCCTTCGGCTGCGCGGTGTCGCCGGCCATCGAGATGAGCGTCGGGCCGGCGCCGTCGGCGTCGACCATCGGCGTGTCGGTGCGCGACGGAATGACGATGTACTCGACCTGCCGGTTCTCCAGCACGGTCGAGCCGCCGTCGCGGTTGACGCCCCAGAGCACGACCGAATGCGAGCCGGCCGGGACGTCGACGTACACGCCCTGCTGGCGGACGTGATCGAAGAGATTGACGCCCTGCGGGAAGTAGGACGGCACGCCGACGTCGATCGTGCGCACCGAGTTGGCGCCGTCGAGCGAGAAGCCGAACGACAGCTTCTGGCCCGGCGTGCCCGACGTCACGTTCACGTAGCCGTAGAGGAAGAGGCGGGCCGCCACGCCGGTGGTGAAGGAGAGCGTGCTGGTCACCGGCGCCCACGTGCCGTTGACCGTCTGCGCCGCCGCCGTGGCGGTGGTGCCGGCGGGATAGCTGCTCGCCGGGAAGCCGTTGATCGTGGTGAAGGCGTAGTCGATCCGGAGCTGCTGCGTAAAGCTGCCGTCCCACAGGACCGACTCGAGTTTCACGTTGTACTCGCCGGCCGGCAGGTTGGGATCGACGGCGTTGATCGTCTCCGTCTGCGGATAGACGCCGGTCAGCGTGCGCGTGTAGTCGCCGCGCAGCGTGGTGGCCGAGACGTACTTGTTGCCGCTGCCGTCGGTCGAGATCGTATCGATCCGGTAGCGGAGCTGGAACCGTGAGCCGGCCGGGGCGGAGGTCGGCGCGTTCACCACGACGACGCTCCTGATGGCCAGGTTGGAGGCCTGGGTGATGCGCACGTTGACGTAGTCGCGGTACTGGCAGCCCTGGGTCAGTGCGACCGCGCCGCCGGCGTAGTACACGTCGACGTTGTGCACGAAGTCCTCGGAGTAGGGATACCCGCCGCCGTAGAGCGACTTGTGGTCCTGGCATTCCCAGATGCCGCCCACCTGGACGTTCGGATCATGATTGCATTGCGCCTGCGCGCCGGTGGCGAGGAGTGCCAGCAGCAACAGGGCGAACGAGGACTGGAGGATCGATCGAAAATGCATACGGTCTCCTTCAGAGCCGATGGCGCCGCCGTTGGACGGCGCGACTTGGAGTTGGAGAGTAGGGAGGGGAAAGCAGAAGCGATACAGCCCAACCTGACTACTTAAACATCGTACATACTGCGCAGCAGCCTGTCAACACTCTCTTTGCAGAATTCCCTCGGGGCCTCCGCCGGGTCTGTTACGATCTCGCGCTCATGGATACCCTCGGCCGCGACCCCCGCCCCTTGCCGGAGCCGGCCGGCTTCGCAACGGTCTACGCCGAGCTCCCGCTCCTTCACGAAACCCCCCGCTCGTGGGCGGAGCTCGCCGCCGCGCACCTCCCCGAGTTCCTCGCCGACCATGCGGTCTGCGAGCAGCAGGTCGCCCTCTACGCCCTGTCGCTCGCCGGCTACTACCCGGAGGACGCGGAGCTCGTCGAGCGGGCCGCGGCCCTGGCCGCCGAGGAGGTCCAGCACTTTCGGCGGGTGATCGGGCTCCTCGTCGAGCGCGGCTGGCCGCTCGGCGGGCGGCGGCGCAACCCCTGGGCGCAGGCGCTCCGGCAGCGGATCGTCCCCGGCCGGGAGCCGTGGACCAAGGTGGACCGCCTGCTCTTCGGCGCCCTGATCGAGGCGCGGAGCTGCGAGCGCTTCACCCGCCTGGCGGAGGTGGTCGACGACCGGGAGGTCGCGCTCCTCCTCGCCGACCTCGGCCCGGCGGAGAGCCGCCACTGGCGCCTCTTCCACCGGCTGGCCGGCCGCGACGTCGACCCCGAGGCCCTGGCCGGCCGCTTCCTCGGCTGGCGGGAGTTCGAGGCCGAGCTCGCCCGCGGCCTCGGCGTCTCCCCGGCCGTCCACGGCTGAGGACGTCTCGGAGCGGTTCCCAGGGGCCGGAACGGGTTTCCAGGGGGGGCGGGGGTCGCGGGACCGCCCCTCCGGGCGCCTCCCCAACCTCTTCAGATGCTTCCCGAAACCCTCCGGGAGCTTCCGGAGTCGTTCCGGGACCTCCGGAAAGTGTTCCGGATGCTCCGAAAATCGTTCCGGGACCTCCGGAAAGCGTTCCGGATGCTCCGAAAATCGTTCCGGGACCTCCGAAAAGCGTTCCGGATGCTCCGAAAGTCGTTCCGGGACCTCCGGAAAGCGTTCCGGACGCTCCGGAAGTCGTTCCGGAACCTCCGGAAAGTGTTCCGGACGCTCCGGAAGTCGTTCCGGACCGCGCCTGGCGGTGTTGGAGAGGCTCCCCCCCGTGGACCCTGTGCGCCAGCCCCGAAGGGGCGAAGGCCTCGGCTGCAGGACGCCGGCGGGTCGGCGGCCGTGCCAGGCGAAGGTGAGAGATCTGGTCAGGGCGTCAGGAGGGTGACCGACGGGAAATAGGTTCGGAAACGTCCCTCGTCGGCGGTCGCGAGTGGCCAACCCATGACTTGGGCATGGGCACCGATGAAGAAATCTGGCAGCGGTAGCGAGGGCGCATCGCGACCGGATTCCGCGTGGCGGCGCTCCCGATACTTCGAGTAGGCATTGGCGCACGGTTCTGCGACGGCGGCGGGGACATCGAGCAGGGTAATGCCCCAACTCCTGAGCCGATCGGCAACCGTTTCCGGTTCGGTATCGCCGACACAGATCTCCGCGAGGCTAACTGCATTGACCGCTGCTCCGTCCTCCGACACTGCCGTGGCGATGGTTTGCCGGGCCCATCCGAGGAAGGGCGACTGTTCTGTGGAGGCGTAGATTAGGACGTTTGTGTCGAGGAGGATCATGGCTCCCGGGTCACGGCCTTCAGAGAGTCCCAGGTCATTTTGGGCCGTAGAGGGGCGGCGGCGATGGCCTCGAGACAGCGGGCCAGGCTCATCCCGGGTTCCGGCTTCGGACGTTCGAGGCGCACCAGAAGCAGGCGGCCTTCACCCTGGCTCTGGATGTCGAAGATGTCCCCAGGTCTTGCCGCAGGAAGGATCACACGCCGCTTGGTATCCGCCGTCGAGGTCGCCATGGTGGGATTATCCCACCGTGCCCCCGGTGAGCGCAAGGGCGCGCGCTCTCATCACCCTCATCAGCAGGTCCTGCTCAGCGAAACGCCTGGCACCCTGTCGGGCAGGATCGCGCCTGGCGGTCTTGGAGAGGCTCCCGTGGACCCTGTGCGCCAGCCCCGAAGGGGCGAAGGTCGGTAGCCTGGGGCGAAAGCCCCAGGTTGAGGTAAACCAAAGAAAACAAAAGCCCCGAAGGGGCGACGGTAGGCCTCCGGCGAAGCGCCTGGCACCATGTCGATGGGCGCAAGTCTGGCGGAGGATGGCCTGAGCAGGGTCACCGCGTGCAGGCACGCGGTCGACGCGTACAGTGCGGCAGTCACCGTGTGCAGGCACGCGGTCATCGCGTACAGTGCGGCGGTCACCGTGTGCAGGCACGCGGTCGTCGCGTACAGTGCGGCGGTCATCGTGCGCAGGCACGCGGTCGTCGCGTGCAGTGCAGCGGTCGCCGTGCACAGGTGCGCGGTCGTCGCGTGCAGTGCGGTGGTCATCGTGCACAGGCCGTGAACGGCGACCGAGAAGTTGAAGAACAACCTGCCGCGTCAACGGACGCTCCTGAGGCGAGCACTGAGGAGCCAGAGATAGGCACCGCGGAGGCGGGAGACTTCCCTGGGAAAATCTGGTTCAGCTCCCGGTGCCAGGTACCGATTGATTATCAGTCTATTCGAATAGGGGCGCTCATCTATTTGACTCTGCCAGCGCGCTTATCTAAAATATCAAGCAGCGTACGTGGTACACGCGGAGCGAGCGGCGCATTTTCCCTCCCTGAGGCGAAATATCCTTGAAGTGCCACTCTTTTTGAAAGGAGAAGCTCAATGAGCAGCCGGCCCTTCCCTCAAGCGGCGGCACTGCTCGAAGACCGCGGGCAGTGCCTTCTAAGATCATGTCCGATCATCTTCGCAAGACGATCTCGTTCGAGACACGCATCTGGCGCGGCATCGGCGAGCTGGAAAGCGCGAATGTCACTGTTTCGGCCAACGAGAGTTGCCGTCCTTTCGCTGCTGGTTATCGTACCATCCATCGCGTTCGGCGATGGACCATGCAGACCTGGCGATACCCTGATCGGAGAGACCGCGCGGTACTACTATTGCTCCCGTGCTACTTGCGCAGACTTGGGCGCCCAGATTGGCAGAGACCAGCACGCGCTGAAGATCTTGCGTGAGTCGATCCAGGGCTCGAGCGCAGAGCTCGAAGCCTGGACCAGAGAGAATGAAGTTGCGCAAAAGAAGGCTCTGGAGCATGCGAAGCATTTCCTGGTCGAGTCCGTACTGAGTGGCATTACTGCCAGCCGCGAGGCTGAGCTTGAATCGATCGAGAAAGACATCGACCGCTCCGATCCGATGGGAACGACGATCAATGCAAAGCTCCTGAAGCTGGCCAGCTTCCGACGAAGCTATGCCAGATTGGTGACACAAATCGGGGTACTCAAGGCCATCGAATACCCGGGTATGGATATTTACAAGACATGGGATGACTTTACGGAAAGAGCAGGGAAGATCGGTAAGGAGATACAGGTGCTTGCGTCCACTTGGGACGAGCTTGGGACAGATCCAGAGATGCAGCAAGCCTTCAAGGAGCATGGCTTCGAGTTTTCGGCCGACAGCCTTAAGCAGGCGTTAAGTGTCCCCATGCTTCGCCAGTCGCTCGACCTTGGCCAGTTCCTTTTAGACTATGGTTACGACGCAACCAGTTGGGAACTGAGCAGGGAACGCATGGAGCAGAATTTGGCGCTTGATGACAAGATGTTGTACGCTGACTGCAAGTTGTCACGTCGTTTGCGGATCACGGTTCGGGACTACAATATCTGTAGAGGAAGAATGCCTGCCGACGATGCAAAGCGGCCAGAAGATACCGTATGCGTCGATCGCGCATTGAAGCGCACTACTTTCCAAAGTGGAGGACAACATGACCATCTACGATTCTGACCAACCGCGCGCCAAGCGATTCGCGCCACGCTCCCTGACCTTGGTAGCTCTCGGAGTTGCTGGCCTCATGCTGAGCAATGGCGTGCTTGCGCAGGAAGCTCCCATTGCAGAAGAGGATTCGCTCGTTTACGTCGTCGCCAAAAGCCACGCTGAGATAAAGAGGGTGAAGGAGGAGGTCGGCCAAGCAACTACCACTATCAATACCCTGGCCGATTCACTGACTCAGGCAGTGCAGAAACGGGTCGATATTGATCATCAAACCCGGCAATTCGATAACTCGGCTGAAAATCAGCGGTTGGATAAGGACAGAGATGATTTCAGCGCCAGTTGCGCCGGAAGAAGAGTATATGGATCCGATGTTGCGCGTTGCCAGAACGCGCTGACGTCCATTGATCAAAGGACTGGTGTATTTAATGAGCGCGTCACCGAGTTACATGCGCAATATTATGCCCAGGTGGCGCTGATCCAACGACTGGTGAACGATCAAGTCTTGGCGAACGCGCGGATCACAAAGTTGAAGAACTATCTATCGTGGCTGGCAGCCGCTGATGGTAAGCTCTCCATGGCTCTCGCCAAGAGCTGCGATAACATGCCTAGCAATGCAACGATAGAGGAGCTAAAACACAGCTGCGGCAATATTCAGTTTGACGCCGCATATGTTGATCTGCCCACGTGCGAAGCAGAAACAGAAAGATGTAAGGCTTGGATCATCTACGCGAAACCGCAACGGACTCCTGAACAGGCGATTCAAGACTACAGGGACAGCGGCGGACCGACATTCAAAGCGCCACCACCCGCGGCGCCACCACCACCACCCGATGGCGATTTAGAGCCGCGTCGCTAACCGCACAATTATTGGCTTTCGCCCCAGGCTACCCACCTGCGCCCCTTCGGGGCAGATCCTTCGGAGCGATTTCACAGTGCTCCCGGGTCACGGCCTTCAGGGAATCCCAGGTCATTTTGGGCCGTAGAGGGGCGGCGCCGTGCCGCCCACCACGGAGTAGGTGCATGGGGACGAAGGAGCGGGAAGGGCAGCAGGCCGCCTCGGTCCGCCTTTGCTATACTGCGCCCTTTCCTCCAAAAGGAGAGCGAAATGGCCGATGGATCGATCTCAGGAACAGCGTTGAACGCCGTGAGTGGCGCGAGCCTGGAGGGCGTCACGGTTGTAGTCTCGAACACCGCCACCGGAGACACCTCGACGACTACGACGGATCGCGAAGGCGATTTCAGCTTCGACGCGCTGCCGGACGGCACCTACAATCTGACCGCAACCAAGAGCGGCTATGTGACCTACGAAAAAGAAAAGATATCGCCTCCCCTCGAGGACCTCGGCCTCGTGATGATCAAGAAGAGCATGGCCGAGTAGGTACGCCAGGCGCGACGGCACAGAAAGGCGGCGCCGCGAAAGGTGAGGGGCCTATGGGAGGCACGCGCCGGACCGCCGAGATCCAGGAGAAGGCGGAGCCGGAGCCCGGTCCCGCCCTCAGCGAGCCGGTCCTACCCGGGTAGCAGCTCCAGCGTTGCGGCGGCACGAGCGGCTTCGGCAAAACCGCGCACCCACTTCTCGGACGCCTTCGTGTCGTATTTCGCCGCATAGGCGCTGCTGACGGCGCTCCTGAGGCGCTCGCTCCGGGTACGGCTGGCACGGACGGCGATCTCCCGGCCGGCGAGTTGAAGGCTGCCGCGTGGCTCGGCGACAAAGGCACGATACCAGCCGGTCGGTTTGTCGTTCCAGGAGCGGACGAAGACCCGACCCTCGACGACAACCACCCAGACGCCGGTGTAGCGGTGTCCGGTGCCGGCGCGGACGCCGAGGATCTTGGCTTTGGCAAGTTCCTCGAGCAGCGGCTTCGAGAATCGGCGCGGCGAGGGCTCGGCCATTCCGCTCTCCTTTTGGAGGAAAGGGCGACAGTATAGCAAAGGCGGCCACCGGAGACACCTCGACGACCACGACGGATCGCGAAGGCGATTTCAGCTTCGACGCGCTGCCGGACGGCACCTACAATCTGACCGCAACCAAGAGCGGCTATGCGAGCTACGAAAAAGAAAAGATAGCGCCTCCCCTCGAGGACCTCGGCCTCGTGATGATCAAGAAGAGCATGGCCGAGTAGGAGCGAAGGGGACGCCCGCTGGCAGCAGCGGGCGTCCCAAGGGGCGAGCCAGGTCAGTGGGCAGACGACGCCCGCCCTCGGTTTTCTTTAGCCGCCGTAGAGCTTGAGGACGAAAGCCGCGCCGAGGGCGCCGCCGGCGCCGAAGGGCGGAGCGCCCGCCCACCAAACGTCAACCCGGTAGTTTCCGGGGGGGATCGAACCGGAGGCCGTTCCGATCGGCTGGAAGAAGTTGGAGCCGAAGGTATCCACGTCGCGCTCGGCTTCGAGAGCGACGGCCGGGCAGGCGAGACCGTAGGGCGTGTCGTAGTGCCCGATCATGTGCTGCGGCACCCCGCCCGCCACCAGGGGGGTCAACGTCACCTGGAACACGGCGAGGGGCGCGAAGGCGGGCCCGTACGTCTGCTGGCTGCCCACGATGGTGCTGAAATGGGCGTTCAGACAGGTGAAGCCCTGGGGAATGGCCACCACCGTGGTGAGGACCGGCGTGGGATCGAAGCAGGCGCCCTCGCCGCCGCCGTTGGCCGGGTTGAAATTGAAACCGGTGGTCAGGACCCCCTCAAAGGCAACGTCGGAGATCGACCGGACGGCGGCACCTCGGCAGGCCAGGACCGCCAAGGGATGGGCGACCTTGCCGGAAATCCCCGTCGGGGGCGGGGTGCTGAAGAACCGCGAATTGGTCTGTGCGTGGAGCCCGCTCGCTGCGCCGAGGAGAACGCACAGCCCGACCACGCCGGCGAAGCCAACCTTCTGCCAATGGCATTTCATCTTGCGAACCTCCTGTCAGACGCTTCTGGGTTAGGTCGTCACCACCAGCGTCTGGTGGATGGTGGCGGCTCCGAAGGGGAGTTCCTTCGTTACAGCGATTAAAGTATGTCGCAAAACTAGTCAATATGTCAACGCTGTGACGTCGCGGGCCGGCCGGACCCGGCCGCCTCGACTCGGACGAAGCTCGACCGCGGCCTACGGACCGGCCGGCCGCCGACGGGCACCACGCCGCCGCCCTCGATCCTCTTGGCATGTGCCATACTTCATGGCACGATTTCCTTACAGCGTCCAACCCGTGAAGGTCCAACGTGCCCGGTGAGCCGATGGGAGCTGCGATGAAGGCGGGCGAATCGATCCCGCGCCCGGAGACGGGCGAGGAGAGAGGCCGGTCCGACCCGGGGACGGCCGAACGCGCGGTGCTCGCCTTCCAGCGCGGGGCCGACCGCGAGAGCAACTTCGCCCTGCTCTTCAAGCGGTTCCGCCCGCGGATCGAGCGCTTCCTGGCGCCGCGGGTCTTTTCCCCGGAGGAGCGCCTCGACCTAACCCAGACGATCTTTTTACGGATCTATCAAGGGTTGGAAGGATTCCGGGGAGAAGGATCGCTGGAAGGCTGGGTGCTGCGGGTCGCTTTCAACGTCTACCGGAAATGGCGCGACCGCCAGCCCGGCGGCCCGCACGCGGTGCCGGAGGTCGCGTTCGACGCCGACCGGGCGCCGGAGCCCGCGGCGGGAGTCGAGTCTCCCTTCCCCGCGGAGGCGGCCACGCCGCTCGACCACGCGGTGCGCCGGGAACGGCTGGCGGCGCTGCGGGAGGCGATCGCGGAGCTGCCACCCAAGCAGCGGCACTGCATGGAGCTGCGGGTCTACCAGGAAAGGAGCGTCAAAGAGATCGCCGTGGCCTTGAGGATCTCCCCGGAAACCGTGAAGGCGCACCTCTTCCAGGCGCGCCAGCGGCTGTGGGACAAGCTGCAGGGCACCTTCGGGAGCCTGGATTTCTGACCGGAAGCGCGAGGCGAACCGTGAGCGAGAACGCAGCCGACTTTCGCGACACCCTGGCGGAGCTGGTCGAAACGACCTACCCGAAGCCGGCCGATCACCCTTCCGAGGAAAGGTGGATCGCCTACCAGCGCGGCGCGCTCCCCGCCGAGGAGATGGAGCGGTTTGAGGAGCACCTGGTGCGCTGCCGCGACTGTTTCGACCTCGTCCAGGCAGCGGAGGCGCTGGTCGGCCCGCCCGAGGAGGAGACCGGGGAGGCCGGCGGGGAGAGCGAAGAGCTGGCCTCGGCCGCGCTCTGGCGCCTGCTCCGCCCGCAGTTATTGGGGAAAAGCGCGGGGAAAAGCGCCGGGAAGGGTCAGGCTCTCGCCGGACGGGCTCCGCGCAACCCCTGGCGATTTCGCCTTCCCGAAACGCTGGCCGCCTCCTTCCTCGTAGGGCTCCTCGGGCTCACCGCCTGGAACCTGGAGCTGCGGCGGGACCTCCAGTCGGCGCGCGCGCCGCGGCCCAACGCGCCAATCTACGATTTCACCCCCGGCGAGCGTTTCTCGGCGGAGGAAGAGAAGACGCTGACCGCCGGTCCACAGATGCTGGTGTTCCATCCCGACGACGGGCTCCCGGCCTACCGCTTGACCATCCGCGACGCCGCGACCGGCAAAGCGCTGTCGTCCAACGTTCTGCGGCTGAACCATCACAACTCGCTGACCCTCGATCTTCCCGAGCTGCAGCCGGGCGACTATCGGCTGGAGCTGTCGGGCGCCTCCGGGGAGAGCGCGGGGAAGATCTTGGAGCGGCACCTCCTGCACGTGGTGGCGGCGGGACCGGGAGGCTGAGACGACGCGGCGATCCCCGGGCGTCTCGGCGTTCCTGGCCCTCGGCCTGCTCTTGCTCTCCGGCCTCGGCTGCCGGGGCGAGACGGGAAAGGGGAGGGGCGCGGGCCGGAAAGCCCCGGCGGCCCAGGCGGGCGCCGCGGCGCCCCGGCCCCGGCTCGTCTGTGCGAGATTGCCTTTCTTCGCCCGGGAGGGCGACTTCGTCCACGCCGTGGCCGAGCAGGGGACGCGAGACGTCGCCGTGACGCTGTTCGATCCCGGCGGCCGGCAGCTCCTCACCGTCGACAGCCTCACCCGCACGGACGCGTCCCTGCCGGACGAGGAAGTGTATGGGGTGGCGGAGACGACCGGCGAGCACCGGCTGGAGGTCGTGCTGGAGGAGGGCCAAGCCGGCCCCTGTCCCCTGCGTCTGGACACGCCGCGCCGGGCGACCGCCGCGGACCGCGAGCGAGCCCGCGCCGAGGCCGCCCTCGCCCGGGCCCACGAGCTGCGGCGGACGCATGAGGAGACGCACTGCCGGGAGGCGGTCGCCTGGTACGAGGAGGCGGAGCGCCGGTTCCGGGACCTGGGGCTCCCGGCGCGCCAGACCGAGGCCTTCGTCGGCGAGGCTCAGGTCCTGGAGCGCCTGGGAAAGCTCCGCCTCCACCGGGACGACCTGGACGGCGCCATCGCCGACGACCGGCAGGCCTTGGAGCTGCGCCGGCGGACCGGCAACCACGAGGGCGAGGCCGAGATCGCCAACGAGCTGGGCCTGGCGCTCCACCGGCGCGGCCGCTACGACGAGGCGGCGGCCCTCTTCGACCGGGCTCTCGACCTGTGGCGGGAGAGCGCCGCGCCCGAGGCGACCGTCGAGCGCGCCAACACTCTCCTCAACCGGGGCCAGCTCCTCCGCGAGCTGGGAGAGACCGGGCCGGCCCGCGGGCGCTTCCGCCAGGCGTTGGTCCTCTTCCGGCGGGCGCGGGATCACGACCGCGAGGCCGCCGCCCTGACCGCGCTGGGGACGGCCTCCCTGGACGAGGGCCAGCCCGCCGCGGCGCTGGGGCCGCTCACCGCGGCCCTGCCTCTGCGCAGGCCCAGGAGCCCTGGGCAGGCCGTCACCCTGAATTCGCTCGGCGTCGCCTACCGCCAGCTCGGCCGGCCGAAGGACGCCCGCCGGGCCTACGGCGAGGCCTGGCAGATCTTCCTCGGTCTCGGCAATTTCCGCGAACAGGCGAAAGCCCTCTACAACCTCGGCCGGCTCGAAGAGGAGAGCGGCCGCGACGCCCCGGCCCTCCGCGATTTCGACCAGGCGGCAGAGCTCTTCGCGCGGCTCGGCGATCCGCCCGAGCTCGCCGAATCGCTGCGCGGCAGGGCTGCGGCGCTGCGCCACGAGGGCCGCCTCGACGACGCCCGCGAGGCCATGGAGAAGGCCCTGGACGCGGTCGAGCGGCACCGCTTGAGCCAGACGAGCGACAGCACCCGCGCCGCCTTCTTCGCCACCCAGCAGGGCGCGTACGGATTCCTGGTCGACCTCCTGATGGAGATGCACCAGAAGAGGCCCGACGCCGGCTTCGACGCCCAGGCCCTGGAAGTGAGCGAACAGGCGCTGGCGCGCTCGCTGCTCGACGCCCTGGCCGCCTCCGGCGTCGACCTCCGCGCGCGTGCCGCCCCCGACCTCCTCGCCCGGGAACGCGACCTGGAGCAGGCGATCGAAACCCTGTCGGCCCGCCAGGACCGCCTGGCCCAGGAGAGCGGAGCCCCCGACGCCGAGCGGCGCTCGCTCGCAACGGAGCTCGAACGGCGGTGGGAAGAGCTGGCGCGGGTGCGGGCCGATCTCCGGGCGGCGAGCCCGCGCTACGCCGCCCTCACCCAGCCGCGGCCCGCCGGCGCCGCGGAGATCCAGCGCCACCTCCTCGACCGCGACACCCTCCTCCTCGAATACCGGCTGGGCGAGCCGCGGAGCTTCCTCTGGGCCGTGACCGCCGATTCGATCGCCAGCTTCGAGTTGCCCGGCCGGGCCGAGCTGGGGGAGAGGGTGCGCCAGGCGAGCCGGCTCCTCGCCGGCAGCCTCTCCCACCAGGCGGAGATCTCGGCCGGGGAGGAATGCCGGAAGCTCGCCCGCGTGCTCCTCGGCCCGGTCGCCGATCGCCTGCCGGGCAAACGCCTGCTGGTCGTGGGCGACGGCGAGATCCAATCGCTCCCCTTCGCCGCCCTCCCCGAGCCGAGCCGTGCCGGCGGCGAGCCGCTGGTCGCCCATCATGAGGTCGTCTCCCTGCCGTCGGTCTCGGTGCTCGGGGAGCTGCGCCGGGAGGTCGCCGGCCGGCGCCCGGCGACCCGGCGCCTCTGGGTGCTGGCCGATCCGGCCTTCGGCGGCGCCTTCCCGCAGCTGCCCTACACCCGGCGGGAGGCGGAGGCGATCTTGGCCCTGGCGCCGGCGGGGGAGGGCACTCGGCTCCTCGGCCCGGCGGCGAGCCGCGCGGCGGTCCTGGGGAGCCCGCTCTCCGACTACCGCATCCTCCACTTCGCGACCCACAACACCTTCGCCGCCAGCGATCCCGGCGACGGCCGGCTGGTGCTCGCCCAGGTCGACGGGAGCGGCCGGCGGGTGGGCTACGGCTTCCTCCGCCTGGCCGACATCTACAAGCTGGACTTACGGGCCGACCTCGTCGTCCTCTCCGCCTGCCAGTCGGCCGCCGGGCGGGAGGTGCGAGGGGAAGGGGTGGTGGGAATGACCCGGGGCTTCTTCTACGCCGGCGCCGATCGCGTCCTGGTCAGCCTGTGGAACGTCAACGACCGGGTGAGCGTCGAGCTGATGCGGATCTTCTATCGCGAGATGTTCCAGGAGGGTCTCTCTCCCGCTGCGGCCCTGCGCGCGGCCCAGGACGCGATCCGCCGCCAGGAGCGCTGGAAATCTCCCTACTATTGGGCCGGTTTCGCGCTCCAGGGAGAATGGCGGTGATGCTTAAAGTCCCGGCAACGGTTGGGTCCGTTCGATCCTGCGGGCGGGCTCCTTCGGGCGCTTCGCGCAGCCAGTCGCCCGTCCGCGGAATCAAACGGACCCAAGGCCGGCCTTCCTCACGGATCAGAAGCAGGCCGCGGGATCGTTGGGATCGCAGACGCCCGGTGGCTTGTCGGTCGCCGAGCCGTCGTTGGTCGAGCCGGTGCCGTTCGCGGCCAGCTCGATGATCACCCCGGGGTCTGCGACGACGGCCTCGGTCCGTTCGGCCTCGTCGGGACGGAGCGGGGGAGTGGCGGGAGCGGGGGTTTCAGAGGTATTGCCGAGCATCGTATTCTCCTTTCGGTCAGTGGGTGAAAAACCTTGCTATCCGGATAGATCCCCGATGGCAAGGAAGGTTTAGTCGCTGCCGCCTGGGACGGCGAAGAGCCGGCTGTCGGCGGCCCGCAGGTAGAGGACGGGGGTGCCCCACTCCGGGTTGGCCTCGGCGGCGAGGGCGCGGCGCACCTCGCCGACGCAGGCGTCGACGGGCAGGCCGGCGGCGAGCGCCTGGTAGAACCGTTCGGCGAAGCGGCAGGCCGTGACGTCCGTCACCTCCGCCTGCATGGCGACCACCGCCGGCACTCCGTGCTGGACGAGGACCTGGGCGGTGCCGGCGAAGGCGTCCTCGCGCGAGGCGCGGGCGCCGTTGCAGGCGTTGAGCACGGCCAGGCGGAGCGACGGGTGGTCCTGGAGAAGGTAGGCGAGGCTCTGCCCGGAGAGGGGCGCGCCCTGGCCGTCCTCGTCCTCGAAGACCAGCACGCCCTCCCCGCGCAGCTCGCTCCAGCCGCCGTGGCCGACGAAATGGAGAACGTGGACGGGGCAGCCGGTCTTGAGCCGCGCGGCGAGCGTCTCCCGGGTGGGGTGGGCCAGCCGTTCGATCTCGATCAAGCCGCTGTCGAGAAGCGGCTTGAGGGCTTCCCTGAGCCGCCGCCACTCCTCGTCCGCCTGGGCGAGCTCCTCGTACCCCTTGGGGGTTGAGATCACGGCCAGGACCCGGAGCGGCGGCTCGACCAGGAGCGTCCCGACGCTTTCGCTGAGCTCCAGGTAGCGCACCACCGGGGTGCGGGGCGAGAGCGCCAGAAAGCCCCGGCCCCGGGCCTCGCACAGGTACTCCCAGGGGAGGCCGGCGAGCTGGGGAGCATCGTTGAGACGCAGCCGGATGCGCAGACCGGGGCCGTCCTTGGCCTGCTCCAGGCAACCCAGAAACGATTTCAACAGCTCGCCCTGGAAGACGGTGCGGAACAGCTCCTCGCCTACCTCCTCCGGGCCGGCGCTCTCGGCCTCGCCGTCACCGGGACCGCCGCGGACCGCGTCGGCGCCGGCGAAGCGGAAGGGCTCGCCGCGTTCGAGGCCTTGAGGGAGAGTGAAATCGACCGTTGCCTCGAAACCCGCGCCGCCGCTCCACGCCTTGGCGCGATAGGTGGAGCCGGAGCGGTGATCGATCCAGACGTCGTAGTCGAGATACCCCGGCGCGGCCGGCGCGCCCTTCCGGGGAGCCGTCAGCAGGCCGGAGAGCGCCCCGAGGCTGCCGAGGGTCAGGAGGTAGGAGAGGGCGAGGGCGATCTCGATCACCCAGCGGCCCTTAAAGCAGGACCGGACGGCCTCGACGTCCAGGCCCAGGGCCTGGATGCAGGTAGCATCGCCGTCAGCGGCGGAACAGTTGCAATTCTCCGACCGTGCCCAGCCGACGAGGAAAGCGACGCTCTTCGTGTGGCCGGCATATTCGACACGCTCGACGAAGCCGGCGTAGAGCGCGAGCAGGAGGGTGAAGCTGAACGCGAGCCCGGCGAAGGCGGCGCCAGTGTACCGCCTGCGGGCGGCGCCCTCGGCAAGGCCGGCAAAATAAGACCAGGCACCCAGGGCGGCGAGGCCACAGGCCAGGCTCGAGAGCGGGATGAAGAAAAAATGGAGAGCCCGGAGCTCTACGTCGAGGAGGCTGCCCGCGAGCTCCGCGAGGACCCACCCCAGGAACGCACCCTGAAGAACGATCCAGCGCCTTCGCCCCTTAGCGCCGTTCGGGTTGGCACTCTTTTTCGTCGTCGACATGATGACAGTAGTTGTCGTCGAAGCGGCAGCAGAAGAATCGGCTGCCATTGACGAGATCGAGCCGTTCACTCGTGAGGCTCGGCGCACCGCCGGCCGGCTTCGGACCATTTTCCAGGATCGTGGTCACCGCTTTCGAGCCCAGGGCGGCGGAAGCTCTATAGTCGTAGATGCCCCGCAGGACATGATCCTTCTGGCCATCGGTCTGGATGATCGTGGGCGCCGGTGGGGCGCCCTGGGCGGAGCTCTTCGGCCAGAAGCGGAAGGTGGCGTGCTGCGCCGGCGTGCTGCCGATCCAGAGCTTCACTTCGAGATCGTCTTTGTCGGCGAGGAAGAAGATCCGTTCGATCGCTTTTTCCACCTGGCCGAGGATCTGCTGGGTCTCCGTAGTGCCGACCGTGGTCGCCTCCAGCGGATCGGGCTTCGGGGGACCCACGGGTTGCGGCGGCGGATCGGCCTTGGGTGACGGCTTCGGCGTCTGCGGTTTGTGCTTCGCGCCGCCGGCGAAAGAGGCGAACAGGGCGACGGGGCGGGGACCGGAGAACGCGGCGGCGGCGAGGGTTGCGGGCCGTTCGAGCTTGCGGCGGCTGATCTCGATCTGTTCGTCTCCCCAAGCCCTGAGGCCGGCCAACTTGGGTTCCTTCACCTGCTCGACGGCGTGGTCGAGCTCCCTCTCGGCCGAATTGACGAGGTCGACCACCGCCTGGCGGGGATAGGCCGGCACGCCGCCCGGACCTGGCACGATGGGGAGCGCCGCCCGGTCGTCCTTGAATTTTTGCCGCACCCGGTCCATTTCCTCGGCCAGCTGTTTGGCGAGCTTCGAGGAGTCCCAACCGATTTTGATGTGGATGTCGATCCCGGCCGGGGCCGGGTTGGCCGCGAGGAGCAGAAAGACGAGGCAGGCCGCCCCGATCCGGGACGCGGCCGAGAATCGACGCGATTTCGCGCTCATGGCTTGGAACCTCCTGAAGGTGACGGCAGCGTGGCGACCCGCACCGCGGGATCGCCCACGATGGTGTAATTGCGGGCGTCGTGGCTCGCCGTCCAGAGATTGGCGAGTACCGTTTCGTCGAGCTTCTTGCCGAAGCCCAGGGCCTCGACCTCGGCGGCGAGGTCGGAGGCCAGCTCGGCATACCGCTGGTTGAAAAATTCCATCGCCCAACCGATCGGCTTGCCTTCGAGCAGGCGCCGGACCGTGCTCTCGAAGACGACGGTCTGCGCTCCGGCGCCGGTCCATGCGAAGGAGAAGCCCCAGGCCCGCTCCACGTGGCCGACGACCGCGAGCGCTCCGCCCTGCGGGTGGGCGAGCAGCCGCTGCGGCAGGCGGCCGAGAAAGTCCTTGGGCGAGAGCCGCCGGCGCGCCTCCTGGCCGCCCTGGGTATAGGCATCCCAGCTGGGAGTGCCGGCGCCGAAGCAGGCGAAGCAGAAGGCGATGAGACCGTGCACGCGGGCCGCGTCGCCGACGTCCGCGGCGGCGAAGTAGTGCTCGCGGTGGACGCCATCGCCGGCCGGGCCGGGCCAATCCCGGCAGACCAGGGCTCCCTGGAGCTCACGCTGCTGGGCGTCGCCGGCGGGGAAGCCCAGGCCGTGGCAGGCGGTGAAGAGAAAAGCCGGGTCGTCATCGCCGACGCCGCCGAACAGCCGGCCGAGCCGGTCCCGGGTCGCCTCGTCTCCGAGCACGGTCTCGACCTCCCAGTCGGGCTGCTCGCGCCGCACCGTCGCCGCCAGCGGCTGCGCCAGGCAGGCGCTGGTCATCCGGGTCACCGGGTCTCCCGGGCTGACCGGGGCGAAGAAGCTGGCCCGCCGCGCGCGTTGGACCGGGCCGGTTTCGGCGGCGACGACGCTTTCGGCATAGGACCGGTACTCCTCGAAGCGATCGAAGCACAGGCGGCCCACGGCGTACTGGACGTCCAACTGGAACTGGAACGAGAAGGGGAGCTCCTCCGGGTCGCCGACGAGAAGGAGGTAATAGGGCACCTTCGCCGGGTCGGCCGGTCCCGGCCCGGCGCCATGGCGGGCGAGGAAGTCGACTTTCGTCTCGCCGGCGCGATAGCCGTCGTCGCCGGAGAATTCCCGGAAAAGGCCCCCCGCCTGCGCCCGCCGGTGATCGAGGAGAGGGGCCAGGGCGTCCCGCAGGGAGGTGGCGTCCGCCGTCTGCGGGAAGATCACGCCCCAGCCGGCCTCTTCGAGTTTCCCGGGATCCAAGCCCTCCCGCAAACCCCGCCGGGTCCTGCCCCAGCGCTTCACCCAGGTCTGGAGCTCGCGCACCCACGCCCGATCGGCCCTGCCGCCATTCCCGCCGGGATCGCCGAAATGGCCGCTGCCGAGAGCGCCGATCTTCCCGCGGGCGAAATCGGCGAGGGACCGCGGCGGCACGCGGGGGAGGAGGTAGCTGCCATCCCGGCCGTCGATGCCGTTGAAACAGAAGAGCGTCTCCTCGGCTGGAGCGTGGCGTGGTTCGGCGAGCATCGGGAATTCCTTTCCTTTCTCCTACGACCACAGGATCTGGCGGCCCTCGCGGTGTCTTCGTTACTAGATAGATCAGGAGCGATATCTCGATCGCTCCCATCCCTATAGATCTCCGCTCGGGAAAGTCGGTTTAGTGGCGAGCGGCACTAAACCAGTGGGATGCCGCGAGGATCTATCGCAGTCGGTATGGAAGACCAACCCCAATAGGAAAGCGAAGGAGAGACCATGACCCGCCAAGAGAGCAAGCCGGCCGACGAGGCTCGGCAAATCAATCCCGCCCCCGGCCCCACCCCGATCCCGATCCGGCAGACCTGTGCCAGCATCACTCAGGAGCAGGAGGAGGCCTTGCGCCGCCGGTGCGCGAAAAAGGTGAATCGTCTATCGTGCAAGTGTAGCGCCTGCAACACCGACGACAGGTATCCGGTTCTCAGCTCCCCCTCCGACGCGCCCTTGGTGAATACGGCCTACAACGGCATGGGCGGTTTCCTGGCCAGTGGGACCGATACTCACTGGCAGGTTGGCCTGGGCGATCCCACCGGCCCCGCCAGCGTCCCCCCCGCCTCCTGGATCCCGGCATTCGTTTTCCATAGCCCAGCGTGGGTGCCGAGCCCCTTCACCAACGCCAACTGGATCTCCTACTACGTCGATGGCCATCAGATAAGCGATCACGTCGACGCCTACTTCCGTTACACCTTCAACCTCGCTTCCTCGGTAAATCCGAGTACGTTCGTTCTGGACATGAATTTTTATGCGGACAATGGGGTTGCGGCGATCTACATCAACGGCATAGCGCAGGGCGGGCTGCCGTCCGTCGACTATGGGACGAAGGGCTTCGTCAAAGGTGCCGAAGTCCATGTAAGATTGGACAACAGCTGGCGTCCCTGTAACAACGAAATCATCGTATACGTAAAGTCCGGGTCCCCGTACCTCGGCTTCCTGGCGCAGAACGCGGTAGCGGTCGACCCCGCCGAGACGGGGTGCGATTGCCATTGCGACTGTGTCGACGTCCAATTCCCGGCCATCAAACCGTGTATCTCGGTCTCATGGGGTGACAGCGTCTGCGACTGCCTGGAGACGGATGACGTGGAGGTGCTCTGCATCACCGCCTGCAACTGCTATTCGAACGTCACTTTCAACGATCTCTCGATTGGTCAGATCCTGGTGACGGACCTCGCGGGCCAGCCCGTCGCGACCCTGCCCGACGGAACCCCCTCGGTACAGGTCTTCCCTTCCGGTCCGATCTGCTTCGGCAACCTCGGGCCGTGCGTCGACAAGGATCATCCAAGCTGCGTCTCGCAGGAATTGGTGCTCTACACCCGGGGCGCGATCGGGAAGTCCTACAAGCTGATCTTCAGAGGGATCTGCTTCAAGGTCTGCCATGAGTACCAATCCTGGCAGTGCTTCACGATGAAGCTCTGCCAGGACTGAAGGTCGCCGCTCTAAAGCCGCCAGCCGGACCGGAACCAACGGATACGAAAATCAAAATCGATAAGGAGTCTGTCATGGAAACCAAGATCATTTCCCGCTGCCTCGTTCTTCCGCTGCTCGCCGCGACGATCCTGTTCGCCGTGAGCCCTCTTCTGGCACAGCCACAGAGGCAGATCGCAACCGAGCCCCTGGCAGCCGGCGTCGTTGCCCCTACCAACTCCTGTCCGGCCCCGATGGACCTGACGCTCCGAACGACCTCCCTCAATGTATTCAAAGGCGACTTCGTGGCGGGCCAGCTCGCTGGCAGTGTCGGGTTCAACTACGGCGGGACGGATAAACACTTCCTCTATACCTTCCAGTGGAAACCCGCGCATCGATGCTGCCAGATCACCAAGGCCGTATTGACCGTCAACATGCAAGCCAACCAGGGCGGCCAAAGCGCCCACAGCTCCGACGCCGGTAATGACGCGATCAGCATCATGCATCTGGGTACCGTCGTCGCACCTTACAGCGAGGCGGTGTACAGTCATTGGCCTTTCCAGGCAGGCCAACAGGTCACCAAGGTCTGGAACTTGCAGGGCGCCGCTTTAGCGAACGTCAACGCGGACAACCGCCTGAGCTTCTATGTCGAGGACGACACCATGGTGAAGTCGGCGACGCTGCAGCTGATCGGTTGCTGCCTGTTGAACTCCACTCCCACTCCCCTGGATTACGCTACGAAGGCAGATTGCGAGCGTGTCGAAGTCGGTCGCACTTGTGTACAGATATCGAATGGTACCTGGCACGCCGAATGATGACGTGAGATCGGGAGTGGCCCGATCGTTCCGTAGCGGCCGGCCTCGGCGGCGTATGCCCGCCGGGGCGGCCGCCCTCACTCCGCCCGGAACGCCACGCTGGGATCGGTCCGCGCCGCCCGCCGGGCGGGCTCCCAGGTGGCGACGAGGCCGACGAGGAAGAGGACGAGGGTGGCGGCGGCGAAGACCCAGGGATCGGAGCGGGTCTCGGTCCCCTCGACGAGGCCGGCCAGCAGGCGGACGAAGGCTACGGTGCTGGCGAGCCCGATGACCACCCCGGCCGCGACCTGGACGAGCGCCCGGCTGAGGATCAGCGACTGCACCCCGCCGCGGGTCGCACCCAGGGCCATGCGGACGCCGATCTCCCGCCGCCGCCGGCTGACCGAGAAGCTCATGGCGCTCGCCAGCCCTAAGGCGGCGAGCGCCAGGCCGAGGCCGCCGAAGACCCCGAGGAACTGCGAGTTCATGCGCTGGTTCCAGAGCGTCCGCTCGAGCTGGACGGAGAAAGGCAGGACGTCGAGGATCGCCATCTCCGGATGGGTGCGGCGCAGCTCGCGGCGGAGCGCCGCGGCGAGGCCCTGGACCTCCGCGGGATCGCCGGATTCTACGGCGGCTCCTGCGGAGCTGGCGCCGCGGACGAGGAGAGTCATCAGGCGGAAGGAGTTTTGCGCCAGGGGCAGATAGAGGAGCGGCGCCGGCGGCTCCCAGAGCTTGACCACCCGGGTGTCGGCGACGACGCCGATCGCCTCGACCGTGACCTTCCCCCCCTTCCCATCCGGGAAGAGCAGGCGCCGGCCGAGGGCGCTCTCGCCCGGCCAGAGCCGGGTGGCCAGGGCCTGGTTGACGATCGCGACCTGCGGCGCGCCGTCGGCGTCCCGGCGCTCGAAGTCGCGGCCGGCGAGCCGCGGGATGCCCAGGGTCGCGAAGTAGCGGGTCCCGACGACCACGAGCTGGGAGGTGAGCGCCGGCCCCGGCCGCTCCGGCAGCTCGACCGTCTCGGTGCGCGTGTTCCCGGAGAGCGGCACCCGCTGGGAGAGGCTCACCGCGCGGAACCCGGGAAGGGTCCGGAGGTCGTCGGCGATCGCCTCGTAGGTCGTGGCCAGGCGCGGCGAGTTGCTCGCCTCGTGCCCCTCGGGGAGGACGGCGCGGACGAGCAGGAGGTTCGCGGCGTCGAACCCGGTCGGGGTGTGCTCCAGCTGCCAGACGCTCTGCGCCAGGAGGCCGGTGGCGGCGAGCAGCCAGGTGGACATCGCGACCTGGAGGACCACCAGGAGCGCCTGGGCTCCCAGCCGGGACCCCGGCCCGTCCGCCGGACCGCCGCCGCGCTGGGCGGAGAGGAGGAGACGCCGGGAGCCGGTGGCGCGGAGGGCCGGCAGCAGGCCGGAGAGGAGGCCGGCGGCGAGAGCGAGGAGCAGGGAGAAGCCGAGCACCCGGAGGTCCAGGTGGAGGCGGATCCAGCCCTCCCCCCAGGAGCCCAGGCCGGCGGCGGCGCTCGACGCCTGGAGAGCGCGTTCGATGAGCCGGATGCCCTGGCTCGCCAGTGCGAGCCCCAGGATGCCGGCGGGCAGGGCGAGGAGGAGGCTCTCGGCGAGGAGCTGGCGGACCAGCCTCCCGCGGCTCGCTCCCAGGGCCACCCGCACCCCGAGGTCGTGCCGGCGGTCGACGGCATTGGCGAGGAGGAGGCTCGCGGCGTTGGCGCAGGCGAGGAGGAGAAGGAGGCCGACGAAGAGCTGAATCCGCCGCACGGCGGGGAGCATCTCCTTACGCGTCGTGGGGTCGACCAGGAGGCTCGCGGAGCTCACCTGGATCTTGCGCGGCGCCCCGGGCGGGTCGAGCCGGTCGACGCCTAAGGCGATGGCGGCGAACGCCGCCTGGGCCGCGGCGGGCTCGACCCCGGGACGGAGGCGGCCGATAAGACCCAGCCAGGCGGCGCGGCGATCGGCCAGCCCGCGGACGCTGGCGCGGACCAGCTCCTGCCGGGCGATCGGCAGATAGATCTCGACCGGGAACCCGTCCCCCAGGAAGCTCTCCGGCATGATGCCGACGATCCGCACCGGGCGGTCGTTGAAGCGCAGGGTCCGGCCGAGGATGCCGGGGTCTTCGGCGCAGGCGCGGCGCCAGAAGAGGGCGGAGAGGACCGCGGCGGGCTCGGCGCCGGGCCGGTCGTCCTCCGCGGTCAGGGTCCGGCCGCGGAGGGGGGGAACGCCCAGGAGCGGGAAGAAGTTGCCGCTCACCAGCTTCCCCCAGGCGTGGAGGGTCGCCTCGCCGGTGTCGACGGTGGTGCTGAAGACCGCCGTGGCGGCTACGTCTTCGAGCACCCGGTTGTGGTCGCGATAGTCGAGGTAGTCGGGGTAGGAGACCGCCCCGAAGAAGGTGCCGGTGCCGGCGTTCTCCTGCTCGACCCAGACCAGGCGCTCCGGCGCCCGGACCGGCAGCTTGCCCCAGAGGAGGAAGTCGAGATAGCTGAAGACCGCGACGTTCGCCCCCAGCCCCAGGGCCAGCCCGCAGCAGACGACGAGCGACCGCCCGGGGCGCGCCAGCGCCGAGCGCCAGCCATGCCGCAGGTCCTCGAGCCATCCCGGCCATCCCCGCATGGGCGTCCTCCCGTGGTGCTCCGTCCTACTTTACGAAGCATGGTCCTCCACCGTCGCGACCCTGTCAAATTCCGGGGTCGCCGGCTCCGCCAACCCGCGGACCTCGACGGTCGAGAAGCCCTGGCGCTTGGTGACGATCACCTGCTGGGCGAATTCGTCCCGCAGCTCCGGGATGTGGGTGATGATGCCGACCATCCGGCCGCCCACCCGCAGCCCCTGGAGGGTCTCGGCGACCAGCGCCAAGGTGTCGGGATCGAGAGTGCCGAAACCCTCGTCGATGAACAGGCTGTCGAGATGCACCGCGCCGACGGCGCGCTGCACCTGGTCGCTCAATTCCAGGGCGAGGGCCAGCGAGGTCAGAAAGGTTTCTCCGCCGCTCAACGTATCGCTGATCCGTGTTTCGTCCGCGTTGTCGTGATCGACGACCCGGATCTCGTCGTCGTGGAACAGCAGGGAGTACCGTTCCCCGGTCAACGTCAGCAGCCGGGCCGAGGCGCCCTGGACGAGCTCGGTGAACACCTCCTCCAGAACATAGGCCTGGAACTTGTCGCTGCGCAGGTCGCCGGCCAGGAGGTCGTACACGCGGAGAGCCGCCGCTTCGCCGGCCAGCCTCCTGCGGAGCTCTTTGCCGCGTTCGAGCCGCTCCCGCATCCGCCCGATCTGCTCGGCGAGCGTCTTTTCCTGGCCGAGCGCCGTCTCCACCTCGGTGGTGCTTTCCGCGGCGAGCCTCTCGGCGGCCGCCAACTGTTCGTCGGACACGCGCTCGTCCCCCAGCTCGCTGCGGAGCGCGGCGACACGCTCCTCGGCGGCGTGGCGGTCCTGCCCATACCGGTGCACCTGCTCCTGGAGCTGGGCGGCGGTGGCCTCGTCGAGAAGGGCCTCCCGAACGGCGGCCTCGTCGGCAAAGCCGGCGCGAGCAATTCCTGCATCCCGGCTCTCCGCTCGCTCGCCGGCGTCCAGAAGCGCGGCTCGGGCCGCTTCGGCGGTGAGCCGTTCCACCTCCTGGGCCGCCAGCCGCCGGTTTTGGGCGGTGGCCGCCGCCTCGGCGGCCGCCTTGCGGTCGGCTTCCAGCCGCCGGATCTGCTCCTCCAAGGCTCTCGCCTCGGCCGCCGGGTCGGCCGACTCGGTGACGGCGCGGATCTCGGCCTCCAACGTCGCGAGCCGTTGCAGGCTCGCGCTCTGCTCCTCCGCCAGCCGCTGGCGCGACGCCTCCCGCTCCCCGAGTCTCTCCCGCGCGGTGGCTTCGTCGGCCTTGGCCTTCTCCAGGGTTCGTTCCGCCGTCGCCAGTTGCGCCTGGGCGGCTTCGTTCGCTTTGCGGCTCCTGGCGAGCGAGGCGATCCGGGTGTCGATCCAGGTCTCGACGAGGACGTCCCCTTCTGGCGCGCGGTCGCCGAGCGTTCGACCGATCTCTTCCTCGAAGACGGCCACGCTGGCTTCCAGCTCGGCGCAGCGCGATTCCAACTCGGAGAGACTCTGCCGGGCGGCCTGGAGCCTCGCCTGTCCGCTGGTGAGAGCATCCTCCTGTTGACGAGCCAGCGCCTCGGCCTCTCTTCGCGTCTCCCGTGCGGCCTGGAGCGCGGTGACCGCCGCCAGCGCCGCTTCGAGCTCGGGTGCCAAAGGGGCCGGAGGCAGTGTGTCCACGAGCTGCTCGCAGACCGGACAGGGTTGACCGGGAACCAAACCCTGGCGGAGGTGCTGGACTTCGTTCCGCCGGTTGGCGCGATGCAGCGCCTCCTCTGCCCGGTCGAAGTCGCGCAGCGCCTCCTCCGCGGCCCCCCTGGCCGACTCGGCTTTCTCTTGCAGTTGCTCGATCTCCTCCGCCTGCTCTGCCGCCGCTTTTTGCTTGCGAGCGAGCTCGAGCCTGCGTTCCGCAGCGCTCTGGCGAGCCGCGCCCAGCCCAACGGCGCGGTCGCGGACGCTCTGCAACAGCTCGTCCACCGCCGGGTCATAGCCGGAGGCCTCGATGGCCTGCCGAGCCGCATCGACGGCTTTCTGTTGTTGCGCTTGCATGGCCTTCGCCGATGCAACCGTTCGAGCGAGCGAGGACAGCTCGCCTGCCAAAGTTTGGAGGCCCTGCTTCTGTCGTTCGAGGGTCGCTTGGAGCTGCTCGCGTTCCGGCAGGCGTCCGAGCACCTGGTGGAGGCGAGCCACCTGCTCTCGAATCGGCGGAATCGCCTCGGCGGCTTTCTCCGCGACCTGGAGCGCGCCGGCCTTCTTTTCCCAATCCTTCTCCGCGGCGTCCTGGTGGGCCTTGGCATCGTCCGCCGCCTTCGTCGCCGTCTTCGCGGCGACGGCGGCCCGGGCCGCTTCCTGGAGCAGAGGCAACAGGGGCACCGCCCGGGCCGCCGCCTCGATCCGCGCTTTCTCACGGCTCACCTGTTCCGCCTGCTTCTCCAGGGCGGCTCGCCTTTCTTCGACCTCTCGAAGCTCGCGAGTTTTCGCCTGCTGTCCACGCAGCCGGGCGAGTGTCGCCTGGGTGTCGTCCCGTCTCTTGCGTGCGACTTCGAGCGCCAGGGCGATCCGGGCGTGCTCCGTCTCCAGCCCGGCCACCGCAGCCTCGTCGAGGCCGGCGTATTCGTCCGCCAGGAGCTTCTGGAGCGAATCGACCGTGCCCCCCTTCAAGCCCGCCAAACGCTGCGCCCGTTCCCGCATCCGCTCGTAGACGTCGAGCCGCAGGAGCGTGCGAAGCATGCTGCGCCGGTCTCTCGGCTGCGCTTTCAGGAACCTGGCGAACTGGCCTTGCGGCAGCACCACGGCCTGCATGAACGCCGGCGCCGCCAGCCCCAGGATCTGCGCCACCTGATCGGTCGCCGTGCGCACCTGATCGGCGAGATTCTTGACCGCGCCACTCTCGTCGTGCGCCTCCAGGCGAACCGCATGCACACCACTGCGCCGGAGCGTCCGGGCAATGCGGTAGCGGCTCTCGCCGACCGCGAAATCCAGCACCACGCTGACCCGATCCCGGGACGCCGAGATCATCTCGGTTCGATGAGGTTGGTTGACCCGGGGGATCTCTCCATAGAGCGCAAAGATGATGGCGTCCAGGAGCGTCGACTTGCCGGCTCCCGTCGGCCCCGAGATGGCAAAGAGATCGAGCGTGCGAAAGTCGATCTCCTGCTTCTCCCGGAAGCAGGCCAGGCCTTCGACGGTGAGATGGAGGGGACGCAACGTTCAATCCTCGACGAAGGCCTGGTCATAGAAATTCTGAAAGGTTTCGAGAACGTCCGGTTCTGCTTCGCGCTGGTGCACGCGCAGATGGTACGCACGGTAGTGTTCCACCGGCGAGGCTCCGGTCTCCAGCCGGAGGACCTGCGGCTCCTCGGTTTCGGGG
>DASQPA010000151.1:0-12541 GCA_035644215.1 Thermoanaerobaculia bacterium | reverse complement strand
AGACGGTCCAGGCACTCGCCGGCAAGCTCGCTTCCGGCGACGTCTTGATCGACGGCGGCAACTCCTACTTCAAGGACGACGTCCGCCGCTCCCAGGAGCTTTTGCCCAAGGGGCTCCACTACCTGGACGTCGGTACCAGCGGCGGCATCTGGGGCCTGGAGCGCGGCTACTGCCTGATGCTCGGCGGCGACAAGGCGACTGTCGAGCGGCTCGACCCCCTCTGGCGCACCCTGGCCCCGGGCGAGAGCGGCATCCCGCCGACCCCGGGTCGGACGGCCGGCACCGCCGAGCAGGGCTATCTCCACTGCGGCCCCTCGGGCGCCGGCCACTTCGTGAAGATGATCCACAACGGCATCGAGTACGGCCTCATGCAGGCCTACGCCGAAGGCTTCGACATTCTCAAGAACGCCGCCTCGAACGAGCTGCCCGAGGCCCAGCGCTACCCGCTCGACCTGGGCGCCATCTCCGAGCTCTGGCGCCGCGGCAGCGTCGTCACCTCCTGGCTTTTGGACCTCTCGGCCCTGGCCTTGGCCGCCAGCCCCGAGCTGGCCGAGTACACCGGCTCGGTCCAGGACTCGGGCGAGGGACGTTGGACGATCGTCGCCGCGCTCGAAGAGGCGGTGCCAGCGGACGTCCTCTCCGCTGCGCTCTACACCCGTTTCCGTTCGCGCAAGGAGCACACCTTCGCCGAGAAGCTCCTCTCCGCCATGCGTCACGGCTTCGGCGGCCACGTCGAGCGGCCCTCGGGAGGTTAGGCGATGGCGACGACGGAAACGCAGCCGACCCCGGCTCCCGAGGGCCAGGCCGAGAAGGCGCCTCCCGCCACGGTGGTGATCTTCGGGGCGACCGGCGATCTCACCAAGCGCAAGCTCGTCCCCGCCCTGTTCAACCTGACGGCCGGTGGCCTCCTGCCCGACGCCTTCGCCATCGTCGGCATGGGCCGCACCGAGATGAGCACCGAGCAGTTCCGCGATCACATGCGCGCGGACCTGCAGCAGTTCGCGACCCGCCGGGTCGACCCCCAGCTCGCCGACTGGCTGATCGACCGGATCTACTACATCGCGGGCAACTTCAAGGATGGAGCCTCCTACGAGCGGCTGGAAAAGGAGATCCTGAAGGCCGAGGCGGAGCAGGGGACGGGCGGCTCGCGCGTCTACTACCTCGCGACGCCGCCCAACTTCTTCTCCGACATCGTCCACCACCTGGGCGAGGCCGGCATGGCGAAGGAGCCCGAGGGGAAGTTCCGGCGGGTGATCATCGAGAAGCCGTTCGGCCACGACCTCGACTCGGCCGAGGAGCTGAACCACAAGATCCGCGAGGTCCTTCAAGAGAAGCAGGTCTACCGCATCGATCACTACCTGGGCAAGGAGACGGTCCAGAACATCATGGCCTTCCGGTTCGCCAACGGCATCTTCGAGCCGATCTGGAACCGGCGCTACATCGATCACGTGCAGATCACCGTCGCCGAGAGCGTCGGCGTCGAGGATCGCGGCTCCTACTATGAGGGCGCCGGGGCGCTGCGCGACGTGCTGCAGAACCACGTCTTCCAGCTCCTCGCCTTCGTCGCCATGGAGCCGCCCATCTCTTTCGCGGCGGACATCGTGCGCGACGAGCGGGTGAAGATCCTGAAAGCCTTCCGGCCGATGAGCCACGAGGACGTGCTGCGCAACGCCGTGCGCGGCCAGTACGGCGAGGGGGTGATCGGCGGCGAGCGGGTGCGCGCCTACCGCGCCGAGACCGACGTTTCGCCCCACTCGACGACCGAGACCTACGCCGCGCTCGAGGTGCACATCGACAACTGGCGCTGGGCCGACGTCCCCTTCTACCTGCGCACCGGCAAGCGCCAGCCGCGGCGGGTGACGGAGATCGCCGTCCAGTTCAAGCGTGCGCCGCACATGCTCTTCCGCGACACCTCGGTCGAGGCCCTGAATCCCAACCTTTTGGTCCTCCACATCCAGCCCGACGAGGGGGTGTCGCTGCGCTTCGACGCCAAGATCCCCGGCCCGCAGATGTCGCTGGGCACGGTGAAGATGGACTTCGAGTACGGCGACTACTTCGGCTCGACGCCGCAGACCGGCTACGAGACCCTGCTCTACGACTGCCTGGAGGGAGACTCGACGCTCTTCCACCGGAGCGACGTGGTCGAGGCGAGCTGGGAGGCGGTGACGCCGATTCTCGACGTCTGGAAGACGCTCGTGCCGCGCAACTTCCCCAACTACCCGGCCGGCGCCTGGGGACCGAAAGAGGCGGACGACCTGATTCAGAAGGATGGTCGACAGTGGCGCACGCCGCGGCCGCGTCAGCCGCGGAAGGAGGACGATTGATGGTCCCCGGCCGTTCGATCGAGATCCTCGACGACAAGGAAGCGATCACGCGTGCGGCCGCGGCCGCCGTCACCGCGCGCGCCGTCATCGCGGTCGAGGCGCAGGGTCGCTTCACGATCGCCCTGGCCGGCGGCTCGACCCCGCGCGACCTCTACCGTCTGCTCGCCGATGCGAACGAGCCGTACCGCGCTCGCCTGCCCTGGGAGAAGAGCCACTTCTTCTGGGGCGACGAGCGCCATGTGCCGCCCGATCACGCCGACAGCAACTACCGGATGGCACGCGAGGCGATGCTCGACGTCGTGCCGGTGCCACCGGAGAACGTCCATCGCATTCTGTCCGAAACGCCCGACGCCGCGGTCGCCGCGACGCGGTACGACGCGGAGCTACAGCGGTTCTTCGCCCCTGCCTCCGGCGTGCCGCCGCGCTTCGATCTCATTCTGCTGGGCCTCGGTCCCGAGGGTCACACTGCGTCGCTTTTCCCTGGCTCGCCCGCCCTCCACGAGCGCGAGCGCTGGGTCGTCGCACCCTGGGTCGAGACGTTTGAAACCTTCCGCATCACCTTGACCCCGCCGGTGCTCAACCGCGCGGCGGCGGTCCTCTTCCTCGTCGCCGGCGACGAGAAGGCCGACGCTCTTCACGCCGTGCTGGAGGAGGTTGGCGACGCCGATCTCTACCCCGCGCGCATCGTCCGTCCCGACGGCGGCGACCTTCTCTGGCTGCTCGATCGCGCCGCCGCGAAGCGGCTTTCCGCCAGCGTCTAAGCTCGTTTGCGGATGCCTTGCCGACCTCCGCCGGCAAGCTGGAAGGAATCGAATCGAAGGTTACAGGGGAGGAGGGAGCTTGTACCGGAGGGCGACACGAAAGGGACTGCCGATCTTTCGAGCCGCCCTCTCTCGCGAGGGCCGCTACGTCTAAAGCTACTTGGCGGACTTCTTCGCGGCCGTCTTCTTGGCTGCGGGCTTGGCAGCCACGGTCTTCTTGGCTGCGGGCTTCTTCGCAGCGGCCGCCTTCTTCGGAGCCGCCTTCTTCGCCGCCGCCTTCTTCGGAGCCGCGGCCGCCTTCGGAGCCGCCTTCTTCGGAGCCGCCGCCTTCGCAGCAGCCTTCGGAGCCGCCTTCTTCGCCGCCGGTTTCTTGGCCGAGGTCTTTGCAGCGCTCTTCGTTGCCATTGCCATCTGTCTCTCCTTTTTGTGTCTGCCCACTACGTGGGCGGTTGTTATGCCGTCGAGGTTACGCCACAACATCTAGGGTGTCAAGATTTTTTCTCCGCAAGTCTTGGTGTGGCGCAATCGCGCCGCGAAGAATGCAGGCACCGCAAGCGCTTGGGCGACGCTGCTGAGCCGAGCCAGACATCTTGTGGCTGCCCTGCCGCGGGCGACTCAAGGGAGAGGTGGAGAGCGAGAAAACCGCGGTGGAATGGGGGTTTTCGCGTGGTCGCGGTTGTCGGAAGAGAGGTCGGGAGAACGCGGGACGGTAGCCTCGGCCGTCCCGCGTTTCCGTGCGTTACGGGCAGGTGCTCGGATAGAAGTTGAGGTTCTGGTCGTAGACGCCGGCGCAGCGAACGCCTCCCGTGGTCGGGCCGGAGAGGCGGGTCGCCGCTACGGCGATCGGCGTGGCGCTGAAGCCGGCGACGCTGTTGGAGTCGCCCGCAATCTCGGAGTGGTCCACCCGCACGGTGGTGCCGCCCGAGCTATTGTAGATCCCATAGCTCAAGCCGCCGCTGGCGGTCAGGTTCGATCCCTTGATCTCGAGGAGGGCAGGGCCAGATTGCATAAGGACCCCATAGGAGTTGACCGTCCCGTGCACGTTGAAGGTCGACAACAGGATCGTTCCGGACTGCGCAGATCCGGAGGGAGTGGTGAGCAGATAGCCGATGGCTGTGCCGGCTCCGGAGATGTCGACTTCGACGTCCCGTACCTCTTTTGGCAGCGAGCTTTCATCGGAGTAGATTCCGGTCGCGCTGCCGCCGGAGCCTGTGTTGGTGATGGTGATCACCGTCCGTCGAATCGTCGGCGTGCTGATCGGTCCGTCACCCGTCGCCACGATCCCGTAGTTGACCGAGCCCGAACCTCCTGTGATGTTGAGGGTCGTTTCCTCGATCGTCGGACTTCCGCCGGCATTCCGAATCCCCCAGTTGGCGGAACCGCCACTCGCGACCACCGTCACGTTCATGATGTGGGGCGAGGCGCTCAGGTTGAAGATGGGGATGGCGAGCGGCCGCGACGCGGAGCCGTTGCTCTTGATCTGCAGGTTGCGCAGCTCCATCGAGCTCGCGCCGAGGACGACGCCGTTGTTGAGGTCCGAGGAGCTGCTGTTGCCGTTGCCCTGGACGATCGTCGCCTGCTGGCCCGAGCCCTCGAGGTCGACGAAAGGCTTCATCGCGAGGCGCGTGTCGCCGACGTCGTAGATGCCGGGACCGAGCTTCACGACATAGGGCTTGGTGGCCGAGGCATTGCTGATGCCGGCGAGCGCGTTGATGAGCGCCGTGCCGCTCGCCGTGACGTCGCCCGGCACTGCGTTGACGACGACGGTCTGGACGGGCTTCGTGTAGTAGCCGACGACGCGGATGATGACGTCAGTCGTGGCGCAGCAGACCGTCACCTTGAAGTCGCCGATACCGGGAGACTGGGCGACCGCGACCATGGCCGAGTCGGTGATGGCGCTCCAGCCGGACTGCATGTTGAGGACGGCGCCGGCGAAGCTTTGATCCGCCGCATAGGCGTCGATGTAACCCGCCGCCGAGGGGTTGACCGAGGTGACGTACAGAGCCACCGCCTGCACCTGGGCCACGCCGTTCGAAAAACCGGGGATGCCGCAGCCCGTGGACGATCCACCCTGGCTGGCGAGGCTGCCGGAGCCGACGACGTTGAAGGTTCGAGTCGCGCTCGGCGTGAAGGCACCGCCGGCGACACGGGTGTCGACGACAGTGCAGGGGGGGACGGTGTTGTAGACGAGGTTCTTCTGTTGGGCCGTGGCGATCGACGGCGCGGCGAGCGCCAGGGCGAGAGCGAGGAGGCCGGCATACCTGCGCGCGCTGCGCAGAGCGACCCAGGGTCCGATGGCTTGCATCGTAACGTTCTCCTTTCCGATTGGTCCTGCGCGTGACGTCAGTGCAAGCGCGCGGCCAGCGAGAACCGCTCTGCCCTGCTTCGATGTAAGCAGCGAGGAGGAAAGGATTTCCCCTGCACCATGAACCGGGTGCGCGCAGCTGGAGTGGCTCCACGATGGAGCCACCGACAGATCCTTCTGGCTCCGCGATGGAGCCGGGCAGTGACTGCCCCCTGGAGCTGAACCGTCGGAGGCTCCGCGGCGATGCGAGACCGCGGCGATTCGCCTTCGGTGGTCCTCCTGTTCTAAGCTCCGCGGTCCGCCGCGGTCACAAGATGGCGGCACCCGGCGCCGGTACGAAAGGACGAAGCATGAAAGCGAGCGAGCTCACAGCCCTCGGCGTTCCCGTGGAGGCCCTCGAGAAGGCGTTCCCTCTTCTCAAGCGGCTGGCCGGCCGCGGCATGGAAACGGAAGAGATGCGGCGACGGATCGCAGAGGTGGCGGCGAACCCGGTGGCGTTCCTCGACGATCCCGAGTGGAGCGGTCTGGCGGCTGCGATTGCTGCGGCGCCGCCGCCGTTCCGGCCGCGGGCCTCGCCGGCTCCCTGGCGCTCGTGGGGCGAGGGGCTGGAGGAGGGCAGCGTCCGCCAGATGGAAGCGGCGGCCCGGCTGCCGGTCGCGGTGCGCGGTGCGCTGATGCCCGATGCTCATCAAGGGTACGGACTGCCGATCGGCGGCGTGCTGGCGACCGAGAACGCGGTGATCCCGTATGCAGTCGGGGTCGACATCGCCTGCCGTATGAAGCTCACCGTTCTCGATCTCGAAGGTCCGGAGACCGCCTTCGCCCCCGGCCGGCTTCACGATCGGCTCGTCGCCGCGCTCCACGCGGAAACCCGCTTCGGCATGGGCGCCGAGTTTCGCGGCGGCGCGGTGCGCGAGCATCCCGTGCTCGACGATCCGGCGTGGAAAGAGCTGGCGGTCACGCGGCAGCTGCGCGACCGGGCCGTCCAGCAGCTTGGCACCTCGGGTTCGGGGAACCATTTCGTCGAGTACGGATCGATCACGGTCCACAGCCCGGAGCTGGCGAAAGAGCTCGGCCTTCCCCACACCGGCGCGTTTGTCGCGGTCCTCTCCCACAGCGGCAGCCGCGGGCCGGGCGCCCGGGTCGCCGCGCACTTCTCAAAGCTGGCCGAGCGCCGGCATCCGGAGCTTCCGCAGGAGCTCCGCCACCTCGCCTGGCTCGATCTCGATCAGGAAGAAGGCCAGGAGTATTGGCACGCCATGGAGCTAATGGGCCGCTTCGCCTCGGCAAACCACGACCGCATCCATCACCACATCGGCCGGACCCTGGGCGCCACGGCCCTCCTATCGGTCGAGAACCACCACAACTTCGCCTGGATCGAGGAGCACGACGGGCGGCGGCTCGTCGTCCATCGAAAAGGCGCGACTCCGGCCGGAGCGGGAGTGCTCGGCCTGATTCCCGGCACCATGGCGGATGCCGCCTTCCTCGTCCGCGGCAAGGGAGAGCCGGAGTCGCTGCGCTCCGCCTCGCACGGCGCCGGCCGCCGAATGAGCCGCACCGAGGCGAAGCGCCGCTTCACCTGGGACGAGGCCCGGCAGCTCCTCGCCGAGCGCCAGGTCGAGTTGCTCTCGGGAGATCTCGACGAGGTGCCCATGGCTTATAAAGACATCCACCAGGTGATGGCGCTTCAGGAGGATCTGGTCGAGGTGCTGGGGACCTTCCATCCCCGGATCGTCAAGATGGCGCCGCCTGGAGAGAGAGCTGAGGACTAGCTAGCCAGGTCTCCGACCTCAAACCGACGAGTGTGTCTCCCTGGGAGCGCTGGCGTCCTCGCCGGCTCCTTCTGAATGCAGGCACGCGATGACCGCGCGCAGTGCGGCGGTGACCGTGTACAGGCACGCGATGACCGCGTGCAGTGCGGCGGTGACCGTGTACAGGCGCGCGATGACCGCGTGCAGTGCGGCGGTGACCGTGTACAGGCGCGCGATGACCGCGTGCAGTGCGGCGGTGACCGTGTGCAGGTGCGCGATGATCGCGTGCAGTGCGGCGGTGACTGTGTACAGGCACGCGATGACCGCGCGCAGTACAGCGGTGACCGTGTACAGGCGCGCGATGACCGCGTGCAGGTGCGCGATGACCGTGTGCAGTGCGGCGGTGACTGAATTCTACGCCTGGGTTACGTCTAGGGCCGCGAGAGGCAAGGGGCGGCCGTTCAAGTTGTGTGTACGCCCCCCTCCTGGCCTTCCTCCAGGCCCATGAAGGGAGTAGAGTGAGCCGGCCCTCCAGGTGAGCTCAGCCTCTCAGGGCCTCCGGCGGTATAACGCTGGAGCCCGCCTCAGTACGCGTTCAACCGCATCGCGTGCCGCAGGGTCATCCACAGGATCTTGAAGTCGAGCCCCAGCGACCAGTTCTCGATGTAGTAGAGATCGTACTGGATGCGCTTCTTGATCGAGGTGTTGCCGCGCCAGCCGTGCACCTGGGCCCAGCCGGTGATGCCGGCCTTCACCCGGTGGCGGAGCATGTACTGCGGGATCTTGTGCTTGAACTCGCGGACGAAGGTCGGCCGCTCGGGGCGGGGGCCGACGATCGACATGTCGCCGATCAAGACGTTCCAGATCTGCGGCAGCTCGTCGATCGACCAGTGCCGCAGGAAGCTTCCCACCCGCGTGCGCCGCGGATCGTCCTTGACCGCCCAGACCGGACCGGAGGAGGCCTCGGCGTCGATCCGCATCGAGCGGAACTTCAAGATCATGAAGCTCCGGCCGTCCAGGCCCATCCGCTCCTGCCGGTAGAAGATCGGCCCGCGGTCCTCGAACCAGATGGCGAGCGCCAGGAAGGGGAAGAAGGGGAGGAGGACGAGGAGGGCGGCGGCGGCGATCGCGATGTCCATGCAGCGCTTGACCAGGCTGTTCCAACCCTGGAGCGGCACCTGCGAGAGGTTGATGACCGGCGTCCCGTCGAGGTCCTCGAGCGAGGCCTTGAGCGTCGCGTACTGGAGGATGTCCGGCACCAGCTTGGTCTCGACGCACTCGCGCGCCATCAGCTGGAGCATCTGGAGCGTCTTCTTGTGCGCCTCGATGGGGAGGGCCATGTAGACCTGGTCGATGGGGATCGCGGCGAGGACGTCCTCGGCCTGCTTCAGGGTCCCCAGGACCGGCACGCCGCACACCTGGGTGCCGGCCTTGCCGGGATCGTCGTCGAGGAAACCCACGACGTCGAAGCCCAATTCGCGGTGGGCGAGGATTTTCTGGGTGATCTCGCGGCCGAGGGTGCCGGCGCCGATGACCAGGATGCGCTGAAGATTCAAGCCGAGAAGGCGCGAGCGCCGGGCCGCGAAGCGCAGGCCCATGCGGATCGCCGCCACGAGGCCGAAATCGGCGAGGGCGAAGATCGCCAGGAAGGCGCGGCTGTAGGTGAAGTACTCGTTGCTCCCCGGCGACACCGGCGGCCGGTACCAGGCGATGACCACCGAGAGGAGGACGGTGGCGAGGAGCACCGCGACCAGCAGGGTCAACACCTCGTCGACCCGGCTCCGGCCGCGCCGGCTCTGGTAGAGCCCATGGAAGTAGAAGACGACCGGCCAGACGACGAGGACGATCGGTACCAGGCGCAGGTAGGGGGTGAACTCCGGGACGTTCTTGGTGACCGGGATGATGGCGACCTCGAAACGCAGCAGCCACGCGCCAAAAAAGGCGGCGAGCGTGCCCAGGAGGTCACCGGCCAGAGTAAAGCTGGCCGTCAGGCGATGGCGTTGGCGGATCACAGCAGCGCACCCTCTATGCAGGCGTACGGACGAGCAGGGAGCTTAACCGTTCGCTGAACCGTTGGGCAGAAAACCGCTCCGCCCGTTGTCGAAGATCCAAGGGATTGAATCGAATCGGACGGACTTTGTCAATCGTGGTGATCGAAGCAAGCGCGGCCAGGAGACCGTCCATCCCTCCCTCCTCGGGATAGAGGGCACCGTGCACACCGTCGTCGACGACGTCGAGCACGCCTCCCTGGGCGACCGCTGCAACCGGCGTGCCGCAGGCGAGCGCCTCGACGCAGGCGATGCCGAAGTCCTCGATCCCGGGCTGGAGGAAGCAGCGGGCGCCGCGGTAGAGATCGCGCAGCCGCTCTGGGGAGACCCGGCCGAGGAACTGCGTCCGCGGGCCGGCGAGCCGTTCCAGCCGGGGGCGCTCGGGGCCTTCGCCGACGATCTGGAGCGGCAGACCCAGCCGCTCGCAGGCGGCGATCCCCAGCTCCAGGCGCTTGTAGGGGGCGAGCGCCGAGACCATGAGGACGACGTCGCCTGCCGGGGCGTCGGGACCGGGAGTGAAGAAGTCCACATCGACCGGTGGAGGTGCCACTTCGGCATGCCGGCCATAGTAGCGCCGCACCCGCTCTGCCACGAAGGACGAGTTGGCCACGAAGGAGTCTACGCGCGAGGCCGACGCGGCGTCCCAGGTGCGCAGAGAGGAGAGGACGGCCGAGCGGAGGCGGGCGGTGAGGCCGGTCCGCTTCGGGAAGTAGGCGTGCTCCTGGTCCCAGGCGTAGCGCATGGGGGTGTGACAGTAGCAGAGGTGGAACGCCCCCGGGGCCGGGAGCACCCCCTTGGCCACGCAGTGGGAGGAGGAGACGACGAGGTCGAAGCCCTGGAGGTCGAAGTCCTCGATGGCGGTGGGGAAGAGGGGGAGGTAGCTCCGGTAATGGCGGGAGAGGCCGGGCGCGCGCTGGAGGAAGCTGGTGTGGATGGGATGGCTCTCGATCGCGGCGCTGACGCTGCCGGGGAAGTGGAAGAGAGTGTAGATCGGGGCGCCGGGGAAGAGGGCGCAGATCTCCTCCAGGACCTTCTCGCCGCCGCGCATCCCGGTCAGCCAGTCGTGGACCAGGGCGACTCTTGGGCTCACGCCTTCTCCCCGCGCGGCCGGATCGGGATCGAATGGGAGCCCGTCGCCGAGAGGTCGAGGGTCTCGCCGAGAGCGGCGCGGTAGACGTCGAGGGTGCGCCGGGCGGTTCGCTCCCAGCGGAAATCCTCGGCCCGCCGCGCGCCTAGCTTGGCGAGGGAGGCCCGGTGCTCGGGGTCGGACATGCAGCGGGCGATCGCCTTGGCCATGCCGTCGACGTCCAACGGGTCGACGAGGTGCGCATAGCCCTCGGCGATCTCCTTGAGCGCCGAGGTGTTCGAGGTGATGACCGCCGCCCCCGAGGCCATCGCCTCGATCACCGGCAGGCCGAAACCCTCGTAGAGCGTCGGGTAGAGGAAGAGGTCCGCCCCCTGGTAGATGGCGGGGAGCGCCTCGTCGGGCACCCGGCCGACCTGGTGGACGCGGTCGGCGATCCCCAGGTAGAAGGCGCGCTGGCGGACCTTCTCGTCGCCCCCCTCCTTGCCGCCGACGCAGACGAGCGGCGCGTCGAACTGCGCCATCCGCCGCGCCCGGGCATAGGCCTGGACGACGTTGTCGAGGTTCTTGTGCGGCTTGGGGTTGCCGACGAAGAGGAGGTAGGGGCGGCGGATCCCGTAGGGGGCGATGCGGCGCTCGATCTCCTCGGCGGAGAGGTGCTCCCGGAAGCGGTCCTCGACCCCGTTGTAGATCACCTGGATCTTCTTGCCGTCGACCTCGAAGTACTGCAGGAGATCGGCCTTGGTGTTCTGCGACACGGCGACGATCCGGTCGCCGCGCGACAGGCTTCGCCGGATCATCCGCTGGGCGTAGAAGAAGGCGAAGTTGCTGGGCAGGAATTCCGGGTAGAGGAGGTGGATGATGTCGTGGATCGTCACCACCACCCGCGAGCCGACGAAGGCGGGGAGGACGTAGTGGGTCGAGTGATAGAGGTCGAGATCGAGCCGGTAGAGCTGCCAGGAGAGGGCGAGGAGCTCGCGGATCGAGTAGACCGGGGAGCTCTCGACGGCGACCCGGAAGGTCTCCGGCAGCTCGGGCAGGGCCTCGCGGTCAGCCGGCCGGACAAGGAGCACGTAGCGGTTCTCCCGGTCGATCGCGGCGAGCGAGCGGACCAGGTTGCGGATGTACGTGCCGATCCCGAAGTCCTGGATCTTCCTGGCGTCCAAGCCGATCGTATAGGGCAATAGGGGCTCCTGAGGCCGGGCTAGTCTAGCGCCTCGGCAAAGACCTGCGCCATCTCGCGCGCCGCGGTCTCCCAGCGGAAGCCGGCGGCGCGGCGGGGGCCGCGGCGAGAGAGCTCGGCGGCGCGGGCCGGTTCGAGGATCTGGCGCAGGGCGGCGGCCAGGGGGGCGGCGGCGTGCGGGTCGACGGTCAGGGCGGCGTCCCCCACCACCTCGGGGAGGCTCGAGGTGTTCGAGACCACCGTGGGCACGCCGCAGGCCAGGGCTTCGAGCGGCGGCAGGCCGAAACCCTCGTAGAGCGACGGGTAGGCGAAGGCGCGCGCCCCCTGGAAGAGGCGGACCAGGCGGTCGGCGTCGACCCGGCCGAGGTAGCGGACCGCGCCTCGGTGCGCCTCGGCAAGAGCGGCGAGGCGGGCAAGGAGGCGGCGGCTGTGCCAGCCGGCGCCGCCGGCGAGGAGGAGCGGCGGAGTCTCCGGATCCTCCTCGCGGAGGGCCTCCCAGGCGGAGAGCAGGAGGTCGACGTTCTTCCTCGGCTCCAGGGTCCCTATATAAAGGATGTAGCCGTCCGGGGTCCCCAGCTCGCGGCGGATCGCCGCGACCTCCTCCGTGGAGCCGGGGGCGAAGGAGGGGTCGACCCCCTCGTAGACCACGCGCACCCGGGGGGTGCAGGCGGGGAAATGGAAAGCGAGGTCGTCCGCGGTAGCCTGGGAGACGGCGACCACCCGGCGCGCCTTTTCGAGCGAGCGTTCGAGGAAGGGGAGGAGGCTCAGGCGGACCTTGGCGTTGTGGGTCTCGGGATAGAGGAGGACGGTCAAGTCGTGGATGGTGACCACGGCGGGGACCCGCGAGGCGAGCGGCAGGGTCATCAGGGGTGACCAGAAGAGGTCGACGTCCCCCCGGGCGAGCCGCCGCGGCAGCTGGAGCTGCTGCCAGAGGACCCCCAGGGGAGCGGGCTGCACCTCGATCGGGATGCCGGCCGTCTCGAGCTCCCCGGCGCCGCGCGGCGGCCGGTGGCAGAAGCCGACGTAGCGCAGCTCGCGCTCCCCGCCGGCCCGCCCCAAAGCCGCCAGGGCGAGGAGGAGGTTCC
>DASQPA010000150.1:0-18268 GCA_035644215.1 Thermoanaerobaculia bacterium | reverse complement strand
CGTTGAGTCGTTTCGGCACGGTGGCACCTCGGGATGGGATCTTAGCGTACCCCTCGGCCTGCAGCCGTCGTCGGGCCGGCCGGAATCCCTCCGGGAGCATCCCGAATCCCTCCGGCCGCTGCCGAAACTCCTCCGGGTGCTTCCCGACCGTCTCCGGGAGGTCCCGGATTCCCTCCGGACGCTTCCGGATCCCCTCCGGCAGGTTCTGAAACCTCTCCGGGCACGTCCGGACCGCCTCCACGGGCTTCCGGAGTCTCTCCGGGAGGTTCCAGAACTCCTCCGGGACCTTCCAAAAACTCTCCGGGAGCTTCCAGACGCTCTCCGGACGCTACCGGACGCACGGAAAGTCACTTTCCAAGCCTGGGAAGTCGAGCTGGAGGCATGAAAAGTCTTCCCGGATGCATGGGAAGTTACTTTCCACGCATGGGAAGTCGACCCAGAGGCGTCCGAAGTCGGCTCGGAGAGGTTGAAAGTCGACCTGGAGGGATCAGAAGTCGAGCCGGAGAGATCGGAAGTCGACCCGGAGGCGTTGGAAGTCGACCCGGAGAACTTTTTGAGGGCGTTCCAGGGATTCTGGACCCCCGCTCGGAGCCAAAGTTAGCGCCTATGCCCCCGGCACCCCTCCCGCACCACCGGGAGAGGGGAGAGGTGCGCACACGGCCTCTGCGTGCAGGCGCGCGGTGATCGCGTACAGGCGCGCGGACCTTGCGTACAGGCGCGCGGACCCTGCGCCCCTGTACACGGTCATGGTGTGCAGGCGCACAGGCATCGCGTGCAGGTGCACGGTCCTTGCGTTCCTGCGCGGGGTCACCGCGTACAGGCGCGCGGTGATCGCGTGCCTGCACCCAGACACCGCGTACGGGTGCGCGATCGTCGCGTGCAGGTACACGGTTGCTGCGTGCAGGTGCGCGGTCACTGCGCGCAGGCAAACGGGCGCCGAGAACCAGGACAATTCTCGCTTGATTCACGCCCTCGTTCGCGATCCCCTGTCCCGGGGGGAAAGAATGAAGAAACCCCTCCCGACCCTTTCTGCGGCCAAGGTTAGCGCCTATAGGGGCCGGGGGCGAGGGCCAGCTCCAGCCAAGCCACCTCCCGCTCCCGCCGCTTGTACCCTGTCTCCGCCACGAGCTTCCGCGCCACCGCCACGTGCTTGCCGGCCGCTGCGGCGTCGCCCTGCTGGAGGTCGAGGCGCGCCCCCTCCAGGTGGGCGTCGCAGGCGTGGAGGCGCATCCCACCCCGCTCGGCGATCTCCTGGGCCTCGAAGAGGTCCGCTGTGGCACCGGCCCGGTTCCCCCGCAGGCGGTGCAAGGTTGCCCGGGCCAGGAGGCCGCGGGGGAGATGATCCTCGGTGCCCGCCTGCTGCAATCCTTCCACGGCGCTGTCCAGGTGCTTCGCGGCCTGGGCGAAGTCCGCCTCGGCCTCTTCGCCGGGAGTTGCCGGCCCGGGGGACGTCAGAGCCAGGCCGAGGTGCACCCGACCCAGGCTCAGGTGGTCGAGGGCGATGGAGAGGAGTGTGTCACTGGGCACACGCCACTCAAAGAGTTTCTCAGCCCGCTCCTGCACCTCCCGGCACACCTGGCGGAACCGCCGCGCCTCCTCCGGGGCCGCGGCGAGGCCGTCCAGCCCGGCCCCGTCCTCCGGCTCCCCGCGGCTCAGCAGCAAGTCGCAGTATTGATAGCCCTGCAGCGAATAGAGCCGGGGGTACTCGGGCTCCTGCTCCGCCTGCATCGCCTCGGCCTCGCGGAAGGCCTCCGCGCTCTCCTCCCACCGGCCCGCCTCGTACAGGGCATCGGCCAGTGTGGTCCGGCTGACCATACGCATGAAGGCGTCGCCGCTGCGGTCGGCCTGAGCGACGCTCTGCTCTCCGAAGGCAACGGACCGCCCCACCTCCCCCAGGGTCAGGGTCAGCTCGCTGAGGTTGCCTGCGCTGCTGGCGGCGTTTTTCCAATCCTCCAGAGCGATTCGCCGCTCCAACCCGACCTGCATCGGCGCTACCGCTTCCGCCAGCCGGCCCAACGCGCGCAGGCAGAAGGCGGCCTCGTTGAGGACGAACGCCTGAGGTGCCGCGGTGAGCCGGGCCGAGGGCCGGTCCCAGGTGCGATCGAAGAAGCCCGGCAGCGCCGCTAGGTCCGAGCCGAAGGCCCCGAGTTTGTCACCGCTGTAGAACTCACCTCCCCGCTGGATTCGCCGCCGGAAGACCTCATCGAACGCCTCATGCTGCCGGCCCGCCCGGCAACCATGGACCACCGCGGTATAGAGCGGCTCCATCGCCTCCAGCGTCTCGGGAAGCTCCGGCGCCGCCTTCTTCAGGTGCTCGTAGAGGCGCAGATTTCCCTCCTGCCACGCCTGGTGTCGCTCCTTCTCCAACTCCTCCTGGAAGTAGACCCGCACCAAGGGATGGGCGTCGAGGACTCCCGGCTGCTGGGGATCGGCCGGCAGCAAGAATCCGTGCTCCCGCAGGCTCGATACCGCCCACTGCCACTCCTCCTCTGAAAGTGGCTTCGCCCGCTGCCACCAGTGCTTCCTTATTGAGGTCAGCCCCGGGATAACCGGCTCGGCCCGCAGAGCCGCCAGGGCCTCCTTCGCCGCCGGCCGGTCAAACAGCCCGAGCAAACGCAGGACTGCCAGCTCCGGCCCCTCTCCCAGCCAGCGGGCGTAAGCCCGGATGACTCTCAAGGCATGCCCTCCCTGCAACTCCGCCGCCGTCCCGAGATCCACCTCCTTGCGCCGCCGCACGTCGCCATCACAGGCACGACGGAGATAGCTCCCGAGGAGCGTCAGCGCCAGGGCGTGGTTCCCCAGCTCCGCGGACGCAGCTCGCAGCTCGGAGTCCTTCCCCCTCACCCCGAGCTGCCGGAGCAACTCCGCTCCCGCCTCCGGGGACAGGGTCTCAAGATCCACTTGCGGCGCGGTCTTCGGGAAGTTCTCCAGGTCGGTGATGCGCTCCCGGGTGGTGACGACGCATAGGCCGGGGTTGCCCCCGGCCAGGGACTTCAAGAGGGCCGCCAGGCCCGGGTCCTTGAGCCGGCCGGCGAGAGGACCCGGCGGGTGCTGAAGGGGCTCGACGCCGTCGAGCACAAGCAGGGTCTTCTCCCGCCGGACCAGCTCGGCCAGCCGCAGCCCGCGATCCCGCGCTGCACCCTGGGTGGGATCCGGATCTCCGAAGAAGCCGAGGGCGTGGTCGAGAAAGCGGTCCGCCGAAGTGACGCGCTCCTCGGTGCCCTGGCTGTAGAAGGACCAGTCGAGCACCCGCCGGGCGCCGCGCCAGCCGTCGGCGGCCATGCGATCGAGCCAGCGCGCGACCAGGGTCGACTTGCCGACCCCGCCGAAGGCCACGAAGGTGAGCACGTGGGTGCCTGGGGCCTCCCAGGCCACATCGAGCCGGGCGAGCTCTGGCTCGCGGCCTACGAAGAGCGGGCCGGAGGTGGGCAGGCGGCCGAGGTCGATGGAAAACGGGGCGGATGAGAGCGCGCGATGATTCGGAAGAGTCGTCCCGGCGTCGGCATCCGTAATACCCTGAGCAATCGTCTTCAAGGCGTTGCCGCGCGCGGCCCCGCGCAGCGAATTAAGCGGCCGTGCGAGGTCATGGAGCGCCTGAAGGTGCTGGAGCGGAGTCTGCTCGTACATACACGGGGCTAGGAGAACCCAGAGGATCTTCACCCAGCGTTGCTGCGCTGCGTCAAAGAGGTACGACAGCTCCTCGTTGACGATGAAGTCCGAAGCCAGGAAATTCGGGCTGACCAGAAGGACCGCGACGCGGGCGGAGACCAGCGCCGCGTCGATCTCTTGTCGCCACTGCTGACTTGGCTTGATCTTGCCATCCCACCAGACATCCACCACCCCTTCCCGCACCTTCGGAGCCAGCATGGTACGGAGATCCTCCAGCCACTTCTTATCCTTGTGGCTGTAGCTGACGAAGACCGCGGGGCGGTCCGGTCCGGCGTCTGGGCTCGGCGGCATTTGAAGGAAGATTGTATCGCGAGGCGCCCCCCTCCTGGCCTCCCCCCTGATCCAACCCACCCCCTCCCAGGGGGGAGGGACCCGCCTCCCGACCCTCTCGGGGGGTAAAGGGTGGGGCGACAGCGAACCGTCGCCCCTTGGGGCGGTCCGGCGAAATGTCGGCGGCTTGGCCGGACTCCCCTCTCCCGGCGGTCGGGGAGGGCGGGCCGGGAGAGGGGACGGGGGTGAGGGCCAGGCGGGCTCGCCCCCTCACCCCGCCCGCGCCACCGCCCGCCGCCCCGCGATCACGCGCACGATCTCCGGCAGCACCACGAGATGCTCGCCGAGGATCTCCAGGAGCGCCGTGCGTTCGATGCGCAGCAGCCGGACGGGCTCGACCGCGGTGGCCGAGAGGGAGCGCGTGCCGCTGCTCACGACCGCCATCTCCCCCAGGATCTCGGGTGCCTTCATGCGCTTGATCGCCCGCTCCCCGTCGTGGATCTCGACCGTCCCCGCGGCGATCACGTAGAGCTGCCGGCCGGGCTCGCCGGCGCGGAAGATCGCCTCGCCCGCCTGCCGGCGGACCTCGGCGAACTCGCCGGCCGAGCGGGCGAGGACCGGCTCCGGGATGGCGCCGAAGATCTCCGTCCGGCCGAGGAGCAGGACCTTGTCGAAGCGCAGGAGCCCGCGCGCCTCCTCCCCCCCGCTCCCGGCACCGGGGGGGAGGACGGCGGCGAGCGCGCTCGCCGCCGCCTCCGGGAGCTTCCCCAGGTAGCGGGGATAGATCGTGGGCTCGACCTCCCGCAGGGCGAAGGCCGCCATCTCCTGGACCAGCGGGTCGGCATGGAAGAGGTTGGCGGCCAGCTCGGCCGGCGCGGTGCCGTTCGGCGCCGGGCGGAACACCTCCAGCGCGCAGGCCCGGGTCCAGGAACCGATGTAGCCGCCGCCCTGCTGGAGGACGTCCGAGAGCCGCTCACCACGAGAGAGGGAGCGCTGCGGGAACTGGCCCGACAGGCGCTCCAGGAGCGGCGCCGGCGGCAGCTGCTCCAGGATCGGCAGCACGGCGCGCTTGACGTCCCCCGGGATGATCGCCTCGGCGAGCTCGATGACATAGGCGCGCGCCTCGCCGCTCGCCGCCTGGAGAGGGTCGCGCATCAACGCCACGGCGCCGGAATCGGCGATCAGGGTGAGGAGCAGGAAGAGGAGCTCGGTATCGGCCGCGGCCTCGCGCTCCAGGGCCGCGGCGAGCCGCGCCGTGCCGGCCTCCTCGCCGACGTCCAGGCGGGCGGCGGTCAGCCAGGCGATGCGGTCGACCACCTCCTCGATCTTCTGCTTGAACGACCCGATCTCCTCCCCCACCGCCCGATAGCCCAGGGCGCCCAGGGAATAGAGGACCTGCCGCCGCACCGCGCGCCGGGGGTGGTTGAGCTTCGCCAGCAGGCGCGCCTTGGCCCGCTCGCCGCCGATCCGCTCCATGACCCGCAGCAGGTGCAGCAGCGTCTCGGGCTCGTGGCCCGAACGGCGGAACTGGAGGTCCAGGGCGGGGAGGACCGAAGAACCGATCTCGACCAGGGCGGCGGCGGCGGAACGGGCGAGCTCTCTTTCGCGCAGCTGCTCGATGAGCCGCGGCCAGAGCTCCGGCTGGTCGAGCCGCCCGGCCGCGGTGAGGGCGGCACGGCGGACGGACGGCTGCACGTCCCACAAGAGGCCGGCCACCGTCTCCTGCGGCACGGCAGCCCCGGCCTGCGCCACCAGGAGGGCGGCGCGGCGGCGCTCGGCGGGGTCCTCGGAGAATGCCAGGAGGGCGGCCTCGGGGGCGCGGCGGTCGAGGACGGCCAGCATATGCGCGGCCGCCGCGGCGGCCGCGCGGACCGCGGGATCGAGATCGTCCCCCGCCACGAAGGCCAGGAAGTCGACCGCCGCCACCTGCTCCAGGGCGGCCAGATGGTGGACCGCCGCGCCGCGCACCTCCCCATGGGGGGAGTCGAGGAGCTCCAAGAGCAGCCGGTCGAGGAGCGCCGGTGCCACGCTCTCCAGGAGTGAGAGGGCATAGCCGAGCTCTGGCGGCTGCAAGCTGCGAACCTCGCGCAGCACGACCTCGGCCGTCGACACGACGAGGGACGCGGCCGGCCGGCCGGCCAGCACCTCCCGCAGCTTGCCGCGGTACTGCCGGTGGACGAGGAAGGCGAGCCCCACCGCCACGGGAAGGAGAAAGAGCAGGACGCGGACGGCGGCGAGCTCGCCGCTTCCGGCTCCCCCCGCTCCGCCGGCGCCGATCGCGATCAGGGCGAGGCCGGCGAGCCCCAGGGCCGCCTGCTTGACCCCACCCTCGACCCGGGTCTGGAAGGCGAAGCGCCGCTCTTCGGGGAGCGGCTGGAAGAGGACCTTGGAGGCGGGATCGAAGAGGGCGCGCCGGGCGACGAACTCGACCTGCTTGGCGGCCGAGACGAAGACGAAGAAGCCGAGCGCCGCCCCGCCGGCGACCGCGCCGCTCGCCCCCGCCAGGGCGACGCAGAGGAGCACCGCCAGGGGGTAGGAGAGGAGGCCGAAGCCGAGGCCGAACTGGCCGACCAGGCGGCCGGAGAGGAAGGTCTTGACCGCCCACTCGGCGGCCTGGGTGACGCCCCAGAAGAGGGCGAGATAGCTGGCGAGCGCCGTGGCCTCGGGGAAGCGGCTGAGCGTGACGGAGAGGAAGCTGAAGTCGACGAAGTAGAGGATGAGGACGATCGTCCCGACGAGGAGCGAGATGAGGAGGAAGTAGCGGTCGGCAAAGAGGCCATGGCTCTGGGGACCCGCCGCCGCCTCCGCCACCACCGGACGGGCGGCGAAGCGGGCCGGGAAGCGCCGGAGCGCGAAGAGGAGGACGGCGACGCAGAGGCCCACCCCGAGCGCGGCGACCACCAGGAGGTCGGAGAAGTGGAAGAGGAGAGGCAGGAGCGCGGGGACGAGGAAGAAGCTGCCGATCTGCGACAGCGACTGGCCCGAGCTCACGAGGCCGAACAGCCGCTTGGCCTGCTGCAGGTCGAGGAGGCGGCCGGCGAGGCCCCAGAAGCCGAGGTCCAGGAGCGTGGCGAGCGGGTCGATCCAGACGAAGGCGAGGAGTGAGAGCCAGCGGCTGTCGCTCAGCATGAAGCCCAGGCGGAAGCCGCCCAGGGCGAGGAGGAGGAAGAGGAGGTTGCCGGCGAGGAGGGCGCCCAGCCCCAGCCGTCGTTCGAGGGCGGAGAAAAGAGCGACCGTGAGATAGCCGACGATCCCCGCCGCGACGTAGGCGTAGGGCAGGAACTCGATCTCGAAGCTGCTTAAGAAGGCGGCGTTGGCGAACGAGAAGAAGAACGCGAAGGCGATGCCGACGAAGAGGGAGTGGGCGAGGAGCAGCAGGGCCGGGGCTGCTTCGCCGGGCCGCAGGTCGAGCGCCCGGGAGAGCCGGGCGATCCCGGTGGGACGGCTAGAGGTCATAGCGCAGGCGGGCGAAAAGCGAGCGCCGGTTCTGCGGCAGCCGGCGGGCGAAGACGATGCCGTCGGCGCTGCCGATGCCGGGATCGAAGTACTCGCGGTCGAAAAGGTTGTCGATCGTCAGCTGGAGCTGGAGCGCCGGCCGGAGCTCCCAGGTCAAGGCGGTGTTGGCCACCCAGTAGGGGGCGATCGAGGAATCCGGGGCCTCGACGACGCTGTCCGGCCCGGTCCGCCGTTCGCCGACGTAGTTGAAGCGCAGGTTCCAGTCGAGATGCGGGCGCAGGCGGGCGCTCGCCCCCAGGTTCACGTGATGACGGGCGACCGCCCCCAGGGGCAGGGAGTCGACCGGCCGGCCCATGGCGTCGAGGAGCGGCTGCCCGGAGGCGTCGGTGGGATGGGTGTTCCGCGGGTCGGTATAGGTGTAGTTGGCGTCCACCTCCCAGATCCGCACCCGCCACTTCATCCGCGCTTCGAGACCGGCGATCCGCAGGCTGCCGATGGCGTGGTTCTGGAGCGTCGTCCCGCCCTCGAAGGGGACGCTCTCGGCGATCACCGTGTTCTCGTAGCGGGCGGTATAGGCCGCGAGGTCGAAGGTGAGGTCGTCGCCGCGCTGCCAGCCGGCCGAGACTTCGAGGTTCTTCGCCCGCTCGGGCTTGAGAGCGGGGTTCGGCAGGTCGCGCACGCCGGTCGAGACCGAGTAGCGGTCGAAGCTCGAAGGCTGCTCGAAGGCCTGGGCGTAGATCGCCTTCCAGACCCAGCTCCCCCGGCTGTAGATCGCCGCCAGGCGCGGATTGAAGACCGTGCCGTAGCCGCCGGTCAGGCGGTCGTCGTTCTTGTCCAGCCGCCCGCCGAGGACGAGCTTCCAGTGCTCCCGGGGGGTGTAGGAGGCCTGGACGAAGGCGCCGGCGTCCAGCTGGTCGGCGTACTTCGCCGGGTTGGCGCCGTGGTCGTCCAGCGGGTTCGGGTTGTTCTTCACCCGGGTGACGTAGTCCTCCTGGATCAGGCTGCTCTTCGCCTGGAAGCCGGCCACCAGGCTCCACTTCGGCGGCGCGTTGTAGACGGCGGTCACCTCGCTGTCGAACTGAGTGGAGAGCAGGTCGTAGTAGGTCGCCCGCCAGAAGGCCGCGGTGCCGGAAAGGAGGTCCGAGGCCTTGAGGCCGCCGTTCCAGTAGCTGACCAGCTGCTCCTGCCGGGTGTCGCTCGCCAGGATGTGGCGCTGGTAGCTGGAGAGGACGTGGAAGCCCAGGCGGGGACCCAGGTCCCGGTCGTAGCGCAGGTAGAGGGCGGTCTGGAGGGGGATCCAGAGGTTGCCGTTCTGCGCTCCGGAGTAGAACTTGTCGGTGTACCAGCTGCTGTCCCCCTCCTCGCGCCGCCAGGTCTCGAAGCCCAGGGTCAGGTTGGTGCTCTGCAGCTTGCCGGAGACCAGCCAGTCGCGGGTCAGGTCGGAGAAGCCGACCGGCCGGCCCTCGACCTGCCGCGCCAGCGCCTGAACGTCCAGGGCGCGGGCGCGCGCCGCCCCCTCCGGGGTGAGCCGGAGCACCGGGGTGCCGTCCGGATCGGCGGTCGTCCTGAAGTAGCGTTTTTCGAGCTCCCGCTGGTCGGCGCTCAGGCCGGCGAGAAATTTCTCGATGGCGTCCGCCCCGCGGACGAGGCTCGCGCTGCCGCTGTAGTCGAGGCGGTCGTAGGCCGCGGGGTCGAAGCTCCAGTCCGGGAAGCGGGAGAGATCCATCTCGTCCGAGCGGTAGTCCCGCACGGTGAGCGAGAAGGCGAGGTCGCGGTCGAGGCGCCGGCCGGCCACGGTGGCGTCGGCGAAGCCGGTGTTCCAGCTGCCGCCGCCGACCTGGGCGTGGACGGCCACCTTCTGCCCCTCGGCGAACAGGGTCTCCGGGTTCTTGGTGAGGATGTGGATCACTCCGGCGAAGGCGTTGGCGCCGTACATCGTCGAGGCCGGGCCGTAGATCACCTCGATGCGCTCGACGTTCGAGAGCGGGTACTGCCGCGACAGGTGGGCGACGTTGTCCCACAGGTTGTTCTCCTCGACGCCGTCGACGAGGAGGAGGGTGCGCTGGTTCCGCGACACGTAGCCGCGCTGGTAGAAGAGCGAATAGACGTCGCCGTTGCCGCGCGTGACGTCGAAGCCGGGCAGGTCGTGGAGGACCTGCTCGAGGTCCAAATAGCCGCGGCGCGCCAGGTCCTCCGCGCTGATCACGACGACGGTCGCCGGCGCCTCGCGCAGCTTCTCGTGGGTCCTCGACACCGAGGTGACGAAGACCGACGACCCCGCCCGCCGCGCCGCCTTGACCCGGCGGACGAACTGCGGCGGGTCGTCGAAGGCCGGGTTCCACCCGGGGTCGACGGCGAGGAGGAGGGCGATCGTCTCGTCGGCGTGCGCCAGGTCGTCCTGGGCGACGTAGGCCTTGGCGAGGAGGGCATAGGCCTGCTCCAGGAGCTGCGGGTCGCCCCCCGGCTGGAGACAGGAGGGGACGCCGGCGAGCACCTGGTCGAACTGGCCGATCTTGTAGGCCTCGGTGAGCGCCTTCAGGTCGCAGCGCTCTTCTCCGACCAGCGGCCCGGCGACCGACCCGACGAGGAGGAGGGCGGCGGCGAGCAGGGCGAAACGGGGATGGATCATCGGTCGCTCCTCGGCTGGGGGCAGGTCTCGTCCGCGGGGACGTCGGGGAGGTACTGCCGGCGCTCCTCGGCGGTGAGGGTGCGGGGAACCGCCCGGCGGACCGCCGCGGCCAGCGGCTCGGTCCGCGACCAGAAGGTGCGGACCTTCTGGTCGGCGCCGCCGGTGAAGACCCGCTCGCCGTCGGCGGAGAGGGCGACGGCCCACACCCAGGCGCCCAGATCGGGGAGGACGATCGGATCGCGCTGCAGGTCGTTGACGTCCCACAGGCGCACGCTGCCGTCGGCGCCGGTCGAGGCGAGGAGGCCGCGCGGCCCGGCGAAGGCGAGGGCGGTGACGCCGCTGGCGTGGCCCTTCAAGACGGCGTCCGGCGCCAGCCTGGAGGCGGCGGTGCCGGCGGCATGCCACAGCTCGATCTCCCCCTTGCCGCTGCCCACCGCCAGCCGCCCCTCGGGGCTCCAGGCGAGCGAGCGGACATCGCCGGCGGCACCGGCGGCACCGGCCGGGCCGAGGACGCGGGGGGGCAGCGCCGGCTGCCGCAGGTCCCACAGCCGCACCCCACCCCCCGACCCACCACCCGCCCCACCACCCGATAGCCCCGCCGCCAGGGTATGGCCGTCGGGCGCCAGGGCCAGGGCGGTGACGCGGTGCGGTTGGGGAGGGAGGAGGACGAGAGAGGAAGCGAGGTCGCGGTCCCACAGCCGGACCGCCCCGTCGCCGCCGCCCGAGGCGAGCTGGGTGCCGGCAGCGTCGAAAACCAGGGCGCTGACGGCGACACCCTGGAGGCTCACCTGGCGGCCGGGTGCGGGCGGATCGAGGTTCCACCGCCGGAGGGTGCCGTCGAGCGTGCCGATCGCCAGCTGCCGGCCGCCGGGCGCCACGGCGAGGCTGCGGACGCCGCTCTCCAACCGGGCGAGCACGCTTCCCGCCGATCCCGGGGCGCCATTCCGGCCGAGGTCGAAGCGACGCACGAGGCCGTCGTCGCCGCCCGAGAGCAGCTGCCGTCCGCCGCCGGTAAGGACCAGCGCGCGCACCGCGTCGGGATGGTCGAGCGGCGCCTCGCCCACCCCCAGGCGTTCGGCCGCGCGGCGCAGGGCGCTGTAGAGCCCGGGGTCGGCGAGCTCGCGCTCGCCGCCGAAGCAGCCGTCCAGCCGGTAGGCTTCGAGGGCGAGGAGGCCCGCCAGCGGGCGCTGGCCGTCGGCCAGGCGGAGGGCCTGGATGGCGAGCGCCCGCGCCAGCTGCAGGCGGGCCAGCCGCCGTGCCTCAGCCGCGGAGACCTGGGCCTCGCCGCGCAGACGGTCGGCCCGCTCCTTCTCCCGCACCGCCTCGGCGCGCTGCGCCTCGGTGCCGGCCTGCGCCGCCTCCGCCCGGAGGCGCGCCGCCTCGGCCTGCTGGCGCGACCCCTCGGCCTCGGCCCGCGCGGCTTCGGCCTGGCGCGTCTGGGCGAGCGTCCGCGCCTGCTCGGCGAGGACCTTCTGGCGCTGCTCCTCGGCGTTCTTCTTCTCCTGCTCCGCCTGGGTGCGCGCCCGCACCGCCTCGCGCGCCTGGTCCTTCGCCTTCCGGCTCGCCAGCTTGGCCTCCTTCTCCTTGCGGTCGAGGGCGAGCGACTTGTTCTCCGCCTCGACCTTCTGGCTCAGGGCGTAGAGGCCGAAGAGCAGGGTGAGGAGCGCCGCCGTGCCGAGGACCACCGCCAGCCAGCGGGTGCGCCAGAGCTGGCGCCGCCTTTCCAGCTCGCGCTTCTCGACCCAGCGGTCGCGCTCCCGCCGGCTCTGCTCCAGGTAGAGCATGGCGCGCTCGTAGGCCGGGTCGTAGTGCTCGGCCCAGAGGGCATTCGGGCGGTTCTCCTCGCGCCAGGCGAGGGCGAGCTGGAGCTCCGGGCCGCGCAAGAGGCCCGCCGCCCCCTCCTGGTGCTGGGCGGCGGCCCGGGAGAGGCGCCGGTAGGCCTCGGCCGAGCGCGCCTCCTCGTCGACCCAGCCGTTGAGCCGGGTCCAGGCCCGCATCAGGCTCTCGTGCGAGATGTCGAGGACGGTCGAGCCGGCGAGCGGCACGCCCGCCGGGGGCATGAGGAAGCTCCGCCCCGGGGCGCGGAAGCGCTCGACGACGGCCGCCACCTCCGCCACCTCCGCGCCGGCCAGGCCGGCCACCTCTTCCAGGCGCACCGGCCGCCGCACCCCGCGGCTGTCGGCCCCTTTCTCGGTCAGCGCCTTGAACAGCTTCTCCGCCACCTCCTGCTCGCGCGGCGTGGCGAGCTCCCGGTAGGCCTCCTCGGCGTGCAGGGAGAGCGCCTCCCGCAGCGTCCCGATCGCCTCGTAGTGCCGCAGGTCGAGCGGCTCGCCCGCGGCGTGGTGGCCGGCCCAGTAGTCCCAGGTCCGCAGCAGGGCGTGCTGGAGGATCGGCAGCTGATCGGGGTCGTCCCCCACGTCGTTCAGGAGACGCAGGACGAGGCGCGGGCTGATCTCGCCGCCGCCCACCGCCACCGGCCCGCAGATCGCCGCCCGCCGCTCCTCGCGGCTCATCCGCGGCACCAGGTACTGCCCCTCATTGGTGGCCTCCGCCAGGCCGGGGAACTCGGTGCAGTTGCCGATGAAGTCGGAGCGCATGGTGAAGACGACGTAGATCGGCGCCTCCCCCTGCTGGGTCGCGGTGAGGAGCAGCTGGACGAACGCCGTCGCCGCCTCGCGCGAGTCCTTGATCCGGGCGTTGCGCTTGAACCGGAAGAGCTCCTCGAACTGGTCGACGAGGACGAGCAGGTTCTCCTCCGCCGGCACCCGCGCCTGGCGATAGGCCTCGACCAGGCCGCGCGTGCTGCGGTTCAAGGTCGCCTCGAAGAGCGGCCGGTCGATCTCGGTATCGGCGGCATCGGCGGCATCCCCGTCGTCCGCGCCGCTCCCCAGGACCCCCGGCCGGGCGAGCGCCGCCGCCAGGTTGCCGATCGGGTCGTCGCCCGGGCGCAGCACCGCCACCCGCCAGGCGGACCCCGCCTGGACCATGAAGCCGCTGTGGAGCGAGGGGATGATGCCGCTCCTGACGAGCGACGACTTGCCGCTCCCCGAGGTGCCGACGACGGCGAGGAAGCGGGTCCGCCGGAGGCGCGCCAGGAGCTCGTCGATCTGGCGCTCGCGGCCGAAGAACAGGTGCTCCTCGTCGGCCTCGAAGCTGCGCAGTCCGGGGAAGGGGTTGAAGATGGCGGTTTCGGTGATCACGCGTCTCTCTCCCGGTTATTGGGGCGGGTGCGGCGGATGGAGCAGACGGAGGAAGGGTTCCAGGGTCTCGGGGGCGAAGGCGGCGCCCTCCGGCGTCAGGACCAGCGCCTCATGGGTGCGCAGGCGCCGCTTCGCCTCGCCGTCGGGCGGCGCGACGTAGATCGCCTTGGCGGCGAGCGGCGCGGTGCGGCCGTAGCCCGCGCTCTTTTGCAGCTCGCGCAGCTTCTGGCGCAGCCAGAGCTCGCTCCCGGCGCCGTAGTAGACGAGGGCGGCGTCGCAGAGGACGAGGTTCTCCTCGTGGTCTCTGCGCACCTGGGCCTCGTCCCCCTCGAAGACCGGGGTGACCACCTCGATCCCCTGGTCGAAGAGGTGGCTTTCGAGCGGTCCGATGGCCGCCAGGTCGCGCTGGTCGCAGAGGAGGTAGACGCGGCGGACGTCCCCCTCCTCCGCGCCGCCGCCGGTCCGCGCGGCGGCCCGCCCACCGGTCGTGGCCGAGGCTCGCGGGGGTGGCGGCGGAGCGAGCCGTCTGGCGAGGGTGGCCTTGAAGTCCTCGAAGGGGGTTTCGAGCAGGTCCGCCCCGTTCCCCAGCCGGGGGTCGGTCCGCAGGTGATCGAGGAAGCGCCGCTGCCGCTCGTCCTCGGGGGCGAGATCCGGCGGCAGCCAGAGCAGGCGGGTGAAGCCGTCCGTCCCGCCGTGGGACGCCCGCTCGACCGCGAGCTCGTTCTGCAGGCTGACCAGCGACTCCGCCGTCCCCTCGGGCACGATGCCGTAGCTCCGGCCCACCAGGTGCACCGAGAGGAGGCAGCGGGCGAGGTCGGCGCGCGCCACCGCCGCGCACTCGGCGGCGAGGAGCGGCAGCGGCCGGTCCGGCAGCACCGCGAAGCCCTGCCCCTGGATCTCGCGCTTGACCGCGTCACGCTTCTCCTGCATCTCGAAGGTGGTCTCGGCCAGGTAGACGAAGCCCCGCTCGGCGCCCGCCACCGCGGCCCGCGAGCCGGTCGCCGCGAGCAGCTCGAGCAGCTCGGAGATGTCGTGCGCCAGGTCGTCGAGCCGCGCCCAGTACTGCCGCTGGGCGTCGGGCTCGGCGAGCTGGGAGAGCTCGCGCGGCCGGCCGGTCTGCGGCTCGACGGTGAAGAACTCGTAGCCGAGGACCTTCTGCAGCTCGGCCGGGTGCTGCTCCAGGGGGATCGGCGTCTTCACCACCTTGAAGACCCGCGCCTTGTCGGCGACCCGCCAGCCGCCCGTGCGCTCGGAGGCGAGGAGGAACTCCCGCAGCTCGCGCGTGCACCAGTCCGACCGGACGTAGCGCGGCGAGAGGACCGAGACGAGGAGCGCCGAGCGCGGCAGGCGCTCGACCAGGCGGTCCTCGAAGCAGTCGTTGCCAGAGAGCTTGGGATCGCGGAAGATGCGCGGCGTCTTGCCCAGCAGCTGGCCGAGGCGGACCTCCAGAGCGCGATGGAAGCTCGAGATCCAACCCTTCTGCCCTTCCGCCAGCGCCTGGTCGTCGATGTGGGCGTAGCTGACGAAGACGTCAGTCTCGAAATCCATCCCGCTCCGGAGTCGCGATTTAAAATCAGTTTTTCAGCGTAGTTTGAGGATAGAACTTACGCGATCGGCCGTCAAGCACGAAGGGCTCCGGAAAAGGAGCTACTTTGGAGCGATTTTTCAGCCCAGTTGACGGTAGAAGCTCAGGCTGCTCTCGCCATAGCGGCGGACGTCGACCCGCGCGAGCGGACCCGCCGCCTCCGGCAGCTCGCGCCGGGACGAGTGCTCGACGGCGATCTCGGCTCCGGGGACGAGCAGCGGGGCGACGGCGGCGAGGAGGGCCGCGTAGTCGCCGAAAGCGTAAGGTGGATCGGCAAAAACGAGATCGAAGAGGCCGGCCGGCTCGGCGGTGAGGCGGGCCAGACCGGCCGGGAGAGAGAGCCGACGGACCTCGATCCGCTGGGCGAATAGATCGGCCCCGGCACCACGCGCGTTCTCGGTCAGGGTGCGGACCGCCCGCGCCTCGCCGTCCACGGCGAGGACCGAGCGGGCGCCGCGGCCGGCCGCCTCCAGGCTGACCACGCCGCTGCCGGCGAAGAGGTCGAGGAAGCGGGCGCCGCCGATGCGCTCGCCCCAGATCGAGAACAGGGCCTCGCGCACCCGCCCCTCGGTGGGGCGCGCCCCCGGCGGCACCGCGAGCACCCGGCCGCGCAGCTCGCCGCCGGTCACCCGCACCCCCGGCCCCGAAGGCTTCGGGCTCACCGGCGGTCCCGTTTCACCAGCGCCACGAACTCCTTCGCCATCTCGGCGCGCAGCACGTAGAGGGCCAGCGGCTGATCGACCCCCCAGAGCTCGACCCCCTTGTTGTCGGCGGTGAAGGAGATGACCTCGAAGAGCTGGCCGTCGGTCCGCTTGAGCCGGTCGCCGGGCCGCGGATCGTAGCCCTCCGGCAGGTGCTCCCGACCTTTCAGGTCGCCGACCTTGACGGCCAGGTCCTCGACCACCCGGAGGACGCGCGAGAGGGGGAGCGGCAGGGTGTCGTAGCGCCCGAAGCGGAAGGTGCGGGCCGGCCGGCCGGAGAGGGCCAGGCGGAGTGTGCAGCGCTCGACCCAGTCGCCCTCGACGCCGTGCGGCAGGGCGTCGATCTCCCCCAGGTCCTCGTCGGCGAGGCGGTGTTTCGCGCCGTCCAATTCGTCGGGCGACAGCTCGGCGAGGCCCATCTCCTCCTTGCCCGGCTCCCCCTCGCGCCGGCGGACCGTGCCGTTCCCGAAAAGGGTGATCTCGCGCCGCCCGAGCGGGCTGCCGCAGTCGAGGTCGAAGATCTCGACCGAACGCGGGTCGCGCGCGCCGGCAGCCCTTGCCGGCGGTGCCGGCAGGGGAAGCAGCAGGAGGAGAAGCAGAAACCACCCCCCTCCTGTCCTCCCCCCATCCCCAACCCGCCCCCGCCCAGGGGGGAGGGACGCGATAGGAGGCGCCGTGCCGGGTTGGGAGAATGCCCCTGCCGCCAGCTTCCGGGTCCCTCCACGAACGTCTCGATCTCGGGTCCCTCCCCCCTGGACGGGCGGGTGGACGGGGATGGGGGGAGGACAGGAGGGGGGTGTCATCTTCTCCCTCATCCCCGCTCTCCCAAACTCGCCAGGGCATACCCCAGCTCGTCCGCCGCCGCGATCCGGCCGTCCAGCCGGGCGCGCCGGGTGGCGGTCAGGGCCTGGCCGATCCGTGGTCCGGGCGGCACCCCCGCCGCCACCAGGTCGGCGCCACGGATCGAGAGGGCGAGCGGGCGCAGCTCGGTCAAGTCCCGCCGCACCCAGGCGCGCCCGGCCTCGTCCTCCTCGGCGAGGAGGAGCAGCAGCTCCTCCCCGGCGAGCGGCGCCAGGGCCGCCTCGGCGGCGTGCGGGTCGAGGCCCTCCCGCCGCAGGGCGAACCGCGCCGCGCCCAGGCGGGCGGGGAAGCCGGTCAGGAGCCGGCGGTCCTCGCCGGAGAGGAGCAGCCGGTCGGCCAGAGCGGCGAGGCTCGCCTCGGAGAGATCGCGGGCGAGCGCCATGAGCAGCAGGCGCCAGGCGGCGACCGGCGGCTGGGCGAGCCCCTGGAAGCGGTACCAGTCGTGGGCCCCCCGCACCTCCCGCAGGTACCGGCGGCCCCGCTCGTCGAAGGCGAGGCCGGGATGGAGCACCGCGAGGAGCCCCAGCTCCGCCAGCCGCTCGGCGCCGCGCACCGCGAGCTCCGGGTCGTCCAGGAGGAGTGCCAGCTCGGCCTGCAGCCGCGAGCCGGAGAGCCGGTCGAAGGCCCCCTCGTCGAGCGCCACCCGGAGGAGGCGCACGGTCTCGGGCGCCAGCTGGAACCCCAGGCGGATCGACAGCCGCACGGCGCGCAGGGCGCGGGTCGGGTCGTCCAAGAAAGAGAGGCTGTGGAGCACCCGCAGGGTCTTCGCCGCCAGGTCCTTCTGGCCGCCGAAGTAGTCGATCAGCTCCGGCGTCTCCTCCGGACCCAGCCGGATCGCCAGGGCGTTGATCGTGAAGTCGCGCCGGTAGAGGTCCTGGCGCAGGGCCGAGGTCTGCACCTCGGGGAGAGCGGCCGGGGCGCGGTAGAACTCGCTCCGCGCCGTGGCCACGTCGATGTGGAAGCCCTCCGGGTCGACCACCACGGCGGTGAGGAAGGCCGGGTGCACCCGCACCCTCCCCCCCAGCTCGTCGGCGAGCAGGCGGGCGAAGTACGGTCCGTCCCCCTCCGCCACCAGGTCGAGGTCTCTGTCCTCACGGCCGAGCAGGAGGTCGCGCACGAAGCCGCCCACCAGGTAGACGGGGAGGCCGTGGCGCCGCGACACGGCGGCGATCCGCTCCAGGTACGAAAGCACCCCGGTCGGCAGGCGTTGCAGCAGGTCGTCGACCGGCACGCGCCGGTCGGGCTGGCGGGCGGCCCGGCGGTCGATCCGCGCCTCCAGCTCGCCAACCCGCTTCTGGAGGTGCCGCAGCACCTGCATGCGGGTGACGATCCCCAGCGGCCGGCCGCTCTGCCGGTCGCCGACCAGGATGAAGCGCGGGTGGCGGGAGAGCATGCGCTCCCCCACCTCCTCGGCCGGGGCCTGGGGGTCGACCCATTCGAGCTCCGCCTCCATGACCGTCTCGACCGGCCGGCTCCCCAGCCCGTGCTGGAGGGCGCCGTCCAAAAGCCGCCGGGTGACCGCCCCCACCACCCGCCCCTCGTCGCCGCCGATCCCGGTCACCGGGGCGGCATTGATCTTGCGAGCGTTCAGCTGGAGCTTCGCCTCCTCGACCGGGACCAGGGCGGAGAGCATGAAGGGTTGAGGGATCATCAGGTCCACGGCCCGGGCGGACGGCGGCAGGATCTCCATGGGTGGGGATTCTACGCCGCCCGCGGCTCGTTCCTGTGTTAGCATCCCCGCATAATTTCGATGTACCTTCAAGACAAAAAGCGATCCCCTGCCCGTGAATGGCCGCCCCACCCGGCGCCCTCACGGCGTGAGCCCACCTGTCTCGACACGAGGCGAAGCCAAAGGAGGACAGCTGATGTCGAACGATCGTATCCCTGAAACCCCCGA
>DASQPA010000149.1:0-5465 GCA_035644215.1 Thermoanaerobaculia bacterium | reverse complement strand
ATGGAATGGACTCTCTGATAGGGACCTGAAACGGGTCCGGTGCAACGGCCTCATTTGGGACTGGGTCTCCTGGCAGCATCAGGCGTCCCCCTCCTTCACCCAACTCGGCACAGTACTAAAAGCCCTCTCGCCAGGAGAATCAGAGGAGCTACGACCAGGGACGCCGACACGGGTTCGGCTCGACGACACCCGGGAGATCCCGACCCTAGAAATGCCATACGGAATCGTGCCTCTCACCTATGCTTCTGCCGGCGTGAAACGCATCGTTAGTCTCGCCTACCTTCTGGTCTGGGCCTGGCAGGAACATCTCCAGGCTTCTAAATTGCTGCGCCGCCCGCCGACGGATGAGGTCGTCTTCCTCGTCGACGAGATCGAAGCCCACCTTCATCCTCGCTGGCAACGGCTCCTGCTGCCAGCTCTTCTATCCGTGATGAAGGAGCTCAAGAGCTCGGCCCGGGTCCAGCTTCTCGCCACGACCCACGCGCCGCTCGTCCTCGCTTCGGTCGAGCCGCTCTTCGACACCGCCCAGGATGCCCTCTTTACCTTCGACCTGGAAGGGCAGGCCGTCCACGTGACGAAAGCGGAGTGGCGCGAGCGCGGCGATGCCTCTGCGTGGTTGACCTCGGATGTGTTCGACCTCAAAGAAGCCCGGTCCCTGCCAGCGGAGCAGGCGATCGAGCGGGCCTTGGAGGCGGTCAAGCGGCCTGACCTGCCGATCGAAGAGATTCGCAAGATCCACTACGACCTCCACGCCGTGCTCAAGGACACCGATCCCTTCTGGCCCCGCTGGCTCATGCGAGCGAGAGCGGCGGGGGTCGAGCCTTGATCCGCGTCCCCTTGCAGCCGGAACCGACAGATTTCGACGAGCGAGTGCGCCAACCCGGGCTCCAGGCCCTCGCCACCCATCCGAAAAAGCTTCCCCGGCACTGGGGACGCTGCGCCGTGCAGCTCTGGGAGGCGTACAAGGGGATCTGCGCCTATCTCTGTGTGATCATCCCCCGCGGGACCGGCGCCCGCTCGGTCGACCACCTGGCCCCCAAGTCCAGCCATCCCGACCTCGCCTACGAGTGGTCGAACTACCGGCTCGTCTGCTCGCTGATGAACTCCCGCAAGCGGGACTTCGAGGACGCGCTCGATCCGTTCGAGATTCCTGACGGCTGGTTCGCCCTGGATCTTTCCTTCCTCAAGATCTTTCCAAACCCAGACCTCGATGAAGAAACCTGCGACCGCGTCAAGGCAACGATCGATCGCTTGAGGTTGGACGACGAGGAGTGCCGCGCCGCGCGGGCGATGTACTACGACGCCTACCTCGGGGGCAGGCTCACCTTCGATCTCCTCGAAGAGTGGAGCCCCTTCGTCGCAAGGGAGCTCCGGCGGCAGGGCCTCTACCCTACCGCCTGAGCTCCACCCCCGCAGGGGGTCCCCCTACGCCGTCTTGATCCCGGTCGAGATCCCGCAGCCGCCGCCGCAGGAGACGAGATAGCAGCTGTCGAGGCAAGAATCGAAGCCGCGCAGGTCGTAGCCCAGGCTGCGCAGGGTCTCCCGGTTCAGGTGGAGCTTCTTGACTCTCTTCGCCATGGGTCTTCCTCCTTAGGGATTGGGGTCACTTGCCACGCCCCGCCGCCTCCCTGGCGGCGGGACCCAACGCTTCGAGCTCGGGGAGGTCGCGGCCCTTGACCGCGGGCCAGTGGACGCGGCGGGCGGCCATCGCCGCGTCGAGGCGCTGCCAGAGGTCACGGTTCTGCACCGGCTGGCCCTCCTGGGTCTTCCAGCCGCGCCGCTTCCAGCCGGCGATCCAGCCGGTCGCCCCGTTCCGCAGGTAGTCCGAGCCGGTGTGGATGGCGACCGCGGTCCCCGGCGGCAGGCTCTCCAGGGCCGTCAGGGCGCCCAGGAGGTCGAGCTGGTTCGGGGTCTTCCCCGGCTCGCCCTGAGCGAGCACCCGCTCCTCGCCCCCCTGCCGCACCAGCGCCGCCCAGCCACCCCGGCCGCTACCGGCCGCGGAGACGCGCAGGAAGACCTCCGCCTCGACCGGGTGCGCCGGCGGCGCGGCGGCCGGACCGCTCCCCTGGGCGCGGATCGCCGCAGTCGCCAGCTCGTCGGCCCGCTCGTTGTAGCGCTCCCCGGCATGCCCCTTGACCCACTCCCAGCGCACCTCGTGCTCGCGGATCAGCTCGGCCAGGCGGCGCCAGAGGTCCTCGTTCTGCAGCACGCCGTCCTTCCGGCGCCAGCCGCGGGCGATCCAGCCGGGCAGCCACTCGGTCACCCCCCGGCGCAGGTACTGGGAATCGGTCCTGACCCGCACCCGGCAGCGCTGCTTCAGCGCCTCCAGGCCACGGATGGCGGCGGTCAGCTCCATCCGGTTGTTGGTCGCCCGGGGCTCGCCGCCGGAGAGCTCGCGGGTCCGCTTCCCCACCTCGTCGAGCAGGATGGCGCCCCAGCCGCCCGGCCCCGGGTTGGGGTCGGCGCCGCCGTCGGTATAGAGAGTGACCTCCGGCAAGGTCGGCGGGAGAGGGGTGGGGGTCTCGGGCATGCGGGTTCGGTCGCCTCCGGGGCGGCGGTATCTTCTGCCAGCCGACCGCCAATGGCAACCCCGGCCGTGGTACCGTATGGAGGCGCCACGCTGGCACCGATGAAATACAGGGCCGCCCCTCTCCTCCTGCTCCTCGCGCTCCCGCTCGCGGCCGAGGAGCCCGCCGCTCCCCCGCCCTACCGGGAGGAGATCGTCGTCACCGCCCCCAAGCTCCCCACCGCGCTCGAGGAGACGCCGAGCTCCATCACCGTGCTCTCCCGGGAGGACGTCATCCGGTCCGGCGCCGAGACCCTCCCCGACCTGCTCCTCTCGACCGGCGGCTTCCACGTCTACGACCCCACCGGCACCGGAACCGGCGCCGTGGTCGACCTGCGCGGCTTCTACAGCGCCGGCGAGACCAGCTACGCCATCCTCACGATCGACGGGATGACCGCCAACGACGTCGACACCGACCGGATCGACTGGAACCTGATCGACCTCGACCGGGTGGAGCGGATCGAGGTCCTGCGCGGCCCGGTGTCGACGCTCTACGGCAACGTCGGGATGAGCGGCCTGATCAACGTCATCACCCATCGCCCCGATGCGGGGACGGACGGCACGATCGTCCTCGGCATCGGCAACGAGGGGAAGGGCGAGGGCTCGGTCGCCGCCTCCTGGGCGGGCGAGCGGGCGGTCGCCGCCTTCTCCCTGCGCCGGATCACCCTCTCCGGCTTCCGCGAGCACAACCTCTATCACAGCACCCAGGCGCAGTCGCGCCTGAGCTGGACGGTGCACCCGGGGAGCGCGGCGCCGGCCTCGCCGGCCGCGAACGGCGAGGGTGGCGGCCGGCGCGAGATGGGGATCGTCCTCTCCGGGCTCTACCTCAACTCCGATCGCGAGCTCCCCGGGGCGCTCCCGGCCGGCACCCCGACCACCGAGGCCGGCACCCCCCTGGACGACGACAACGGGCGCACCTGGCAGGCCGGCCTCTCGCTCTCCCTGCCGCTCCCCGGCAGCTCCGAATTCGAGGCCACGGCCAACGTGCGCAGCAAGGAGCAGGACCGCACCGACACGCTCGCCTTCCAGACCCTGACCCACGGGCTCGACACCCGGATCGGCCGCGGCGAGGCGCGCTACCGCCGGGGTTTCCACCTCGCGGGTCATACCGGTCGCCTCCTCGCCGGGGTCGAGGCGAGCGAGGGGAGGGTCGACTCCGACTACTTCCGGATCAACGCCGTGGGCGCACTCAACTCGCGGATCGACCACGCGCGGGCGACCCGCACCACCCTCGGCAGCTTCGCCCTCGCCGAGGTCGACCTCGCCCCCGCCCTGGCCCTCTCGGCCGGGGTGCGCTACGACGACCTGCACGGCGATTTCGACGGCAAGGTCGGCCTGCCGGACACCGTGCAGTCGGCGACCTCCCCCTCGCTCGCCCTCAACTACCGCCTGGGCGAGTCGGGCAACGCCTTCCTCTCGGCCAGCCGCTCGTTCAAGGCGCCGACCGTCGAGCAGCTCTACGACCGCCGGCCGTTCATCATCGCCCGTGGGCTGCCGCCGGCCTTCCTGTCGAACGCGGCCCTCCTGCCGCAGCGGGCGACCAACTACGAGGCCGGCCTGCGCACCCGGTTGGGGAATCACGCCTCGACCTCCCTCTCCGTCTATTCGCTGGTCGTCACCGACGAGATCGGCTTCGACCTCTCCCACCTGCGCTTCGACAACATCGCGAAGAGCCGCCACCAGGGGATCGAATGGAACCTGACCGGCGACCTGAAGCCGGGTCTGCGGCCACGCCTCTCCTACACCTACTCGCGGGCCGTCTTCGCCGGCGGCTCGGACGACGGCCACCAGATCAACGGCGTGCCGCGCAGCCAGGTCACCGCGGCCCTCGACTGGGTCAGCTACGGCAACGGCGGCACCGGCCCGTTCGGCGGCGTCGAGGTCACCCAGGTACGCGGCCAGTTCGTCGACGAGGAGAACCTCCTCCCCTTAGATCCCTACACCCTGGTCGGCGCGGTCGTCGGCATCCGCTTCGAGAAGCTCGCCTTCGACGTCACGGCGCGGAACCTCCTGAACCGGCAGTTCTCGCCCGACGGCTTCGTGACGCTCGACACCCGCGGGCACGCCATCGCCCTCTACTACCCGGGAACGCCGCGCACCGTGACGGCGCGTCTGCGGATCGACTTCTAGCGGATCCGCGCCAGCGCAACCCGCGCGCTCCCCGTGGGGAGCATGCCGATCTGCTGGGCGGCGGCGGTCGAGAGGTCGATGACCGCACCGGTGAACGGGCCGCGGTCGTTGATGCGCACGACGGTCGAGAGGCCGGTGTCGAGGTTGGTCACCTGGACCTCGGAGCCCAAGGGGAGGGTCCGGTGGGCGGCGGTCAGAAGCCCCGGATCGAAGACCTCGCCGCTCGCCGTGGCCCTGCCGGCGAGCTCGGCGCCGTAGTAGGAGGCCTGGCCGACGAACGGGAGGCTCCACCCGGTGGTCGCCACGCTACCGGGTGCCGCGGGTACCGCCGCCGCCTGATCCAGACGGACCGCCGCCAGCAGATAGGTCGCCGCCAGGCAGGCGACGAAAATCGTGGCGAAAGCGGTCTTGGCGCGGCGCAAAGGAGTCTCCTCTCCCGAGGAAACAGATTTTCGCGCCGCAGAATTGCTTTCCTGTAAATCTCTATCGCTGGCGCTCGTAGACCGCGATCTGCCGCTCGCTCGTCGCCCGGAAGGCCTCCCGTTCCCAGCTGCTCCAACGGTGGCGCAGGCGCAGCCCGGCGAGCTCCGCCATGAGGTCCATTTCCGCCGGCCAGACGTAGCGGACCTCGACTGGATAGAGGCGGACCTCGCCGTCCTTGAAGACCACGTGCTGGCTCCTGAGCCGCTGCGCCACCGGATCGTGCCGCGAGACCTTGAGCCCCACCCGGTCGCCGGTGACGGTCAGCGCCTTGACGTTCTGCCCCCCG
>DASQPA010000148.1:0-25971 GCA_035644215.1 Thermoanaerobaculia bacterium | reverse complement strand
CGTCATCCACCTGGGCGAGCGCGAGTGCTCGATCCAGCGCCGGCACCAGAAGCTGATCGAGGAGTCGCCGTCGCCGGCGCTCACCCCCGAGCTGCGCGCCGAGATGGGGGAGGCGGCGGTCGCCCTCTGCAAGCGGGTGGGCTACGAGAACGCCGGCACTATCGAATTCCTCCTGGACGTCGACAAGCGGTTCTATTTCATGGAGATGAACACCCGCATCCAGGTCGAGCACCCGGTCACCGAGATGGTCACCGGCATCGACCTGGTGAAGCTCCAGATCCGCGTCGCGGCGGGGGAGAAGCTGGGCCTTCCCTCGGGGCTCAAGCCGCGCGGCCACGCCATCGAGTGCCGGGTCAACGCCGAAAACCCCGACACCTTCGTCCCCTCGCCCGGGAAGCTCAAGACCTTCCACCTGCCCGGCGGGCCGGGCACCCGGGTCGACACCCACGGCTACGAGGACTACGTCATCCCGCCGCACTACGACTCGCTGGTCGGCAAGCTCATCGTCCACGACAGGAGCCGCAAGGAGGCGATCGCGCGGATGCTCCGCGCCCTCGACTTCTTCGTCGTCGAGGGGATCGAGACCTCGATCCCCCTCCACAAGCGGATTCTGCGCGACCCCGACTTCGTCGCCGGCAACCTGTCGACCCGTTTCATGGAGCGGTTCCTGCGAGAGCGGAAGTGAGCGCTCCTTTCGATCGCACCCGGCTGGGGCCCCTCTACGCCATCGCCGACGCCGATGCCCTGGGGGAGATCCCGCTGCCGGCGGCGGTTGCGGCGATGGCCGAAGCGGGGGTGCGGACCATCCAGCTGCGCGCCAAGGGGCGTGCGGGAGCCGAGCTCCACCGGCTCGTCGAGGAGTGTCTCACGGCGATCTCGGGAAGCGACGTGGACCTCTGGATCGACGACCGCGCCGACCTGGCGGCTCTGTTCCCCGTCGCCGGGGTGCATGTCGGCCAGCGCGACCTGCCGCCCGCGGCCGTCCGCCGGGCGCTGGGGGAGGCCGGCGGGACGGTCCGAATCGGCCTCTCGACCCACACCGAAGCGCAGGTCGAGGCGGCGGAGAGCGATCCGGCGGTCGACCTGGTGGCGGTGGGACCGGTCTTCCCCACGGCGAGCAAGGAGGGGCCGGACCCGGTCGTCGGGCTCGATTTCGTGCGCCGGGCGCGGCAGCTGACGGGCAAGCCGCTGGTGGCGATCGGCGGTATCGGCCGGGAGACCGTCGTCGCCGTCCTCGCCGCCGGAGCCGACGCGGCGGTGGTCCTGGGCGCCGTCTGCCGGGGGGACGCTGCCGAAATTACCGCCAACTGCCGGCTCCTGATTGCCGCCTCGGATCGGGCCGCGGGATGCGCGTCTTCCTGACCGGTTTCATGGGAGCCGGCAAGACCGTGGTCGGAATGCGGCTGGCGGAGCGCCTGGGAATCCCCTTCGTCGACCTCGACCGGGAGATCGAGGAGCGGGTGGGGACGGGGATCCGGCAGATCTTTGAGACCCAGGGGGAGGCCGCCTTCCGCCAGTTGGAGCGCGAGACCCTGCGGGCGGTGCTGGCCCTCCCCGACGCCGTGGTGGCGACGGGAGGTGGTACCTTCACCTTCGAGGCGAACGCTCGGCTGATCGGCGAGAATGGGCTGTCGGTGTTCCTGAACCCGCCATTCGCGACCATCGTGGCGCGGATCGGGGGGCTGGGCAAGACCGACCGCCCGCTGTTCCGGGACGAGACCCAGGCGTTGACGCTCTACCGGGAGCGTCTTCCGGCCTACCGGCGGGCGGACGTGACGATGGACATCGGGGTGGAAGAGGGGCCGGAGGAAGTTGCCGCAAGGATTGCACTCTTGATCGGAAACCGTTGATGCGCTACCTGATCCTCTCCGACATGCACGGCAACTGGGATGCCTTCGAGGTCGTCCTGCGTCACGCCAGGAGGAAGCGCTTCGACGCCATCCTCGTTCTGGGCGACCTGGTGGGCTACGGCGCCGCCCCCAACCAGGTGGTCGAGGCGGTGCGCGACCTGGGCACCCGGACCTTCGTCGTGCGCGGCAACCACGACAAGGTGGTGACCGGCATCGACCGCGGCGAGCACTTCAACCCCTCCGCCCTCCAGGCGGCGAAGTGGACCACCCAGCGCCTCACCGCGGCGAACCTGCGCTACGTGCGGGACCTGCAACAGGGACCGGTCCTGGTGGAGGAGGGGCTCGCCATCTGCCACGGCTCGCCGCTCGACGAGGACACCTACGTCTTTTCCGACCTGGACGCCTTCGAGATCTTCTCCGTTCACGAGGTGCCGGTGACCTTCTTCGGCCACACCCACATCCCCTCGCTCTTCTCGCTCACCGGCAGGGAGATCGGGGTCAAGGCCCTGCGCGGCCGGAGCGGCCGCATCGAGCTCGATCCCGAGGGAAGGTACCTGGTCAACCCCGGCTCGATCGGCCAGCCCCGTGACCGCGACCCGCGAGCCTCCTACATGACCTACGACAGCGAGCGCCGGATCGTCCGCTGGTACCGGCTCCCCTATCCGGTCGGCCGCGCCCAGAGCCGCATCCGCAAAGCCGGCCTGCCGCACATGCTGGCCGACCGGCTGTCGGTCGGGGTATAGCCGCCCGGGCAGGCACGGGGGTCGGCCCGGGTTTGGCCCCTACTGGATCTCCCCCACCTGGGTGCGCACCCGGATCTCCTTCACCCGGTGGAGGATCGAGAGGAGGCCGCCGATCAGCACCACGTAGAGGCCGCCCCAGACGAAGATGATGAGCGGCTTCTTGGTGACGTCGACCGAGAGCCTCGCCGGGTTCGCCACCCCCTCCGTCTCGACCTGGACGGCGCCGGAGGAGGCGTTGATGCCCGCGAGCACGAGCTGGCCGCCACCGGGGAGCGGCGCCGGCGGGGTCTCCACCCGCCCGTCCGCCGGGTTCATCCGGTAGAGCGCCTTGACCGGCTGGGTCACTCCGTTGCGGGTGACCTCCAGGTTGGCCCCGATGGTCACCGGCTTGCCCGCCGCCATCTGCGCCATGGCGTTGCCCTCGACCTGGAGGTCGAAGTTGACGAAGCGGACCTCCATGCTGCCGATCTTCCCCACCTTCCCCTTGGCCAGCTCCAGGCTCGGCCGGCCCGGATCGTAGTCGATGGGGGAGATGTAGAAGTCCTTCATGAACGTGGTATGGACGTCCGGATTCGCCATCAGCTGGCGGGTGCGGTCGTTCATGAACAGCTTGGGGTAGGCGAGGTAGGACTTGCCGTCGGCCCGCGCCACCTTGATCTCCATCCGCTCCCGCTGGCCCGCGGTGCGCGGCACGTACCGCTCGAAGGTCAGGGTCAGATCGCCCACCGGCGTCGGCTTGCCCTGCTCCAGGGTCACCTTGGTGCTCTCGTCGTAGCCCGAGGAGGAGAGGATGCCCAGAAGGATGATCCCCACCCCGACGTGGGCCAGGTAGCCGCCGGCCCCGCGCAGCCCCGAGACCTTGAACTTCTGCCCCACCTTCTGCAGGTTGCTCCCCAGGGCGAGGGCGGCGAGGAAGACGAAGGCGACGTGGAACGGGTTGTGGATGCGCCACACCGCGGCGCCGGCCGCGACCACCAGGGCGGCGACCGCCGGCACGGCGATCTTCCGCAGCAGCCGGTCCGTCCCCTCCCCCCGCCAGGTCAGATAGGGGACGAGCGAGAGGAGGAAGGCGACCAGGAAGGCGATCGGCAGGTTCACCGTGTTGTAGAACGAGGGGCCGACCTGCCCGGGGCTGTTGGCCAGGTGGAGGCGCATGAGCCAGGTGGTGATGAGCGGCGCCGACGTGCCGACCGTAATCACGAGAGCCGCGGCGAAGATGGTGATCGTCGCCAGGACCATGAAGGTGCCGCGCGACAGCAGCGGGTCCTCGTTCTTTTCCGTCGGCACGTCCTTCCAGCGGGTGACGATCAGGTAGATCGAGAGGAGGATGAAGGTCCCCATGCCGAAGAGCAGCAGACCCGAGATCCCGAGGTCGACGAAGCTGTGGACCGAGAAGTCGGCGAGCACCCCCGAGCGGGTGAGGAAGGTGCCGTAGAGGACCGCAATGTAGGTCAGGGTGGCGAAGACGTAGTTGGCCCGCCGGTAGCGCTTCTTCGTCCGCTCCATGTGGAGGCCGTGGATCATCACCGTGCCGAAGAGCCAGGGGATGAGCGAGGCGTTCTCGACCGGGTCCCAGCCCCAGTAGCCGCCCCAGCCGAGGGTGATGTAGGCCCAGTAGCCCCCCATCAGGATGGCGGTGCCGAGGACCAGGAAGCCGCCCAGCGCCCAGGGGAAGGCGCGCGCCGCCCAGTTGTCGTAGTCGCGCCGCCAGAGCGAGGCCATGGCGAAGGCGAAGGGGATGGCCGAGGCGGCGTAGCCGACGAACATGATCGGCGGATGGATGACCATCCAGTTGTTCTGGAGGAGCGGGTTCAGGCCCTGGCCGTCGACCGGCGTCTGCCCCAGCATGACGAAGGGGTTCTCGCGCACCAGGATCAAGAGGATGCCAAGGACGGTCAGCAGGTAGACGATCATCACCGCCGGCTCGGCCTTCCCCGCCGTCCGCTTCACCCCGAGCCCCAGGAGGGTCCCCCAGAGGAGCCAGATGAGGAAGCTCCCCTTCTGCCCGGCCCAGAAGGCGGCGATCTGGAAGTGCCCCGGCAGGTCGAGCCCCGAGTACTGGTAGACGTATTCGATGCGGAAGTCGCGCAGCCGGAGGAGGAGGACGAGCACCCCTGCGGTCAGAACCATCGACAGGGCGAAGAAGTTGTAGGCCCGGCGGGCGAAGACGAGCGAATTGCCGTCACCGCGGAGGACGAGCGAATAGCCCCACACCGCGGCCAGGGCGAAGAAGAGGGCGGACCACAGGGCGAGCGCCCCCGGCAGGTACAGATGGGACAGATAGGTCACGGTCTCTCTCCTTCGCAGGTGCGGACGGTCAGCTGTACTGCTTCACTTCCGCGCCCTGGTACTTGCTCGGGCACTTGACCAGGAGCTTGTTGGCCTCGAACTCCTGGGCCGTCGTGTCGTACCGGCCGATGGCGACGACGCTGATCGCGTCCTCGAAGTTGCCCGGCTTCACCCCCTTGTAGCGGACCCGCAGGTTCTCGTGCGTCTTCGGGTCCTTCAGGGTGAAGTAGAGCGACTGGTTCTGCTCCTTGTAGGCGGAGCTCCCCTTCTCCAGGGCGCCCGCCACCTGCACCATGCGGTTGGCCGAGCGGGCCTGCTCGTAGGAGACGTAGGGGGTGAGGGTCTGCTTGAACGAGAGGAGGGAGAAGCCGATGAAGCCCAGGAGCAGAGCGCCCCCGATGACGTAGAAGCCTTTGCTCTTCATGATTCTTTCTCCAGGTTGCGAAGCCTCGAATCGAGGCGGAGGAGGTAGAGGAACAACCCGGTCCAGATGATCAGGTTGACGACGTAGATCCAGCCCATGCCGCCGAGCTTCCAGAGATCTGCCCAACGGACCGCCGGGGCGGCCTCCGGAGAGGGCTGCACCGGCGTCGCGGGGGCGGCCTGGAGGGCCAGGACCTGCAGGTTCGTCCAGATGCCGACAAGAGTTGTCATATTGGCCTCGTGGTCCTCAATCCCGCTCCTGGCGGGCGATCCGGTCGCGCAGGCGCCGATCGAGGTGGTGCATCCAAAAGAACAGTGCGAGCTGGGCGACAAAAGAGGCCAGGAGCACCTGGAGCATCCGGGAGTCCATGTCGATCTTGCCCCGGCTGTTGATCACCGAATCCGGATGGAGGGAGTAGGTGATGCGCGGCACGATGAAGAAGAAGAATGGGGTCACGGCCATGCCGATCAGGGCGTAGACGGCGGAGAGGCGGGCGCGCTTCTCCTCGTCCGGCACCGCGCCGCGCAGGGCGAGGTAGGCGCCGTAGAAGATGAGGACCAGGATGATCGAGGTCTGCCGCGGGTCCCAATTCCAGTACTCCCCCCACATGATACGCGCCCACAGGGCGCCGGTCACCGTGGCGAGGACGCAGTAGACGAAGCCGATCTCGATCGCCGAAACGGCGGCGCGGTCGTGCTCCGTCCGCCGCCCCGAAAGATAGCGGAGGCTCCAGTACGCCGCGACGAAGAAGGCGATGAAGGCCGTCCAGGCGAGCGGGACGTGGAAGTAGAGGATGCGGCTCGAGTAGCCGATGAAACCGGCCGCCGGCGGCGCATAGAAGAAGGCGGCCCAGATGACGAGTGCCGTCCACAGCCAGAGTGCCCAGAGAGAGAGGGTCTTCATGGATTCCACACCAGGGGAAAAACCATCAGGCCGACAATTGTAATGACCGCATCATATAGAAGAAGCTGGACGAGCGCCACTCCCGCCGGAGCCCCGCCCACGGCATTGCGGGTCAGCTCGACGGCCAGGAGGAGAAGGGGGAGGAGGACCGGGAAGGCGAGCACGGCGAAGAGGGTCGAGCGCCCCTGGGCCTGGGCGATGATGGCGGCGATGAGCGTGCTGCCGGCGGCGAGGCCGTAGCCGGCGACGGCCAGGGTGAGGGCGAGGAGGCCCGGCGACTTGACCGTCAGCGACACCATGGCGCAGTAGACCGGGGTGACCAGGGTCTCCAGGGCGAAGAGCAGAGTGAGCCCGTAGAGGAGCTTGCCGGCGAAGAGCGTCGACGGCTTGGCGGCCAGCCGCAGAGCGGTCGCCGTGTGGGTCTCCTCCTCCTGCACGAAGCCGCGCGGCAGGCCGGCGGAGGCGGCGAAGAGGAGGATCACCCAGAGGAGGACCGGGAGGACGGCGAACGACTGCTCGGCGGAGGTGCCGAGCGGCCCCAGGCTGGCGGAGACCACCACCAAAGTAGTGAAGGCGAAGAGGGCGAGCGTGTTGAGGGCGTAGCGCGTGCGAAACTCGCAGCGCCAGTCCTTGACGAACACGGCCGCCGCCTCAGCTACCCAGCTCGAGGCGCGTTGCCACATGGGAGACCGGGAGGGTTGCAGGGTTGGCGACGACGGCCAGGCCGCCCTCCGCGAGATGCTCTTCGAGCAGCTCCCGGGTGACCGCCTCGCCCGGGGCGTCGAGGTTCTGGAACGGTTCGTCCAAGAGCAGGAGCCGCGGCCGGTGGAGGAGCGCCCAGCACCAGCGCAGGCGCTGCCGCATGCCGGAAGAGAGCGCCCCGGCCAGGCGGTCGCCAGGGAGGCCGACCCGGGCGAGGAGCTCCGGGCCGCGCTCCCGGGGAACGCCCCGCAGGCGGGAGAAGAAGGCCAGGTTCTCGGCCGTCGTCAGCTCCTCATAGAAGGCGAGATCCGGGGCGACGAGCCCCACCCGCCGGCGCCGGTCGACAGCGTCGAGCGCCCGCCCGCCCTCGCGGCTCTCGATCGCCCCCTTGTCCGGAGCGAGAAGGCCGGCCAGGCATTTCAAGAGCGTGCTCTTCCCCGAGCCGTTGGTGCCGGTGACCAGCAGCACCTCGCCGTCCGCAGCCTCCCCGCTCACCCCGGCGAGGACCGCGAGGCGACCGAAGCGGCGCGACAGGCCGGTGAAGCGGAGCTGGTTCTCGGGCATGGCGGGGGGAGTATACCCGGCGGGGGCCGGCGGGCTCCTACCCGGAGGGGTGGAAGTTGGGGTGGTTTGGGCCCTCACCCCCGGCCCCTCTCCCGGGGGAAGGGGGGCGGGCCGGGAGAGGGGGGCCGGGGGGTGAGGGGAAACGAGGCGGCACCGACGCTGCCGCATCGTGAAACTGAACCGGGGTAGGATGCGATCATGATCTGGCCGAGTTGGAGACGCATCACCCCAGGTGCCCTTTTGCTGTTGCTCGCCGGCTGCGCCGCCGGCACCCCCAGCCCGCGCACCGCCCCCGACCTCCCGGTCATGGCGGTGCCCGACCTGGAGAACCGGGCCATCCTCCTCCTGCTCTCGGACCAGAAAATCTACGATCCTCTCTCCGTGCGGCAGGTCCTGCGCGGCGGACCGGAGCTCCGGGCGGCCCTGGCCCTCACCCTGGGGCGGATTCCCGATCCGCGGAGCCGCACCTCTCTAGAGGGCCTGCTCCTGGACGACGACCCCCGGGTGCGCCGCGCCGCGGCGTTCGCCCTGGGGGTGCGCAAGGACCGGGCGGCCGCCCCCGCTCTCCTGGTCGCGGTGGCCGGCGCCGACCGGGAGACCGGGGTGCTGGCGGTCGAGGCCCTGGGGAAGCTCGGGGCGCGGGTGACCGACGTGGCCGAGAAGCTCCTCCCGCTCCCCGAGGCGGAGCGCTGGGCGCGGCTCGTCCCCCACCTCTTCCGTTTCAAGGAAGACGGCAAGATCCCGCTCGCCGAGCACGCCCTGGCCCTCCCCGATCGCGAGCTCCATGCCCGGGCCGCCTACGCCCTCGCCCGCGACCCCTTCCCCGAGGCGGCTCCCCTCCTGCGTCCGCTCCTCGCCGATCCCGACCCCCAGGTGCGCGACTGGGCCGCCCGTGGCCTGGGTGACGTTGGCGACGCCTCCGACCTGCCGCGCCTGCGCCCGCTCCTGGATGACGCCGAGCCCGGACCCACGATCCAGGCCCTGCGCGCCGCCGAACGGCTGATCGACGGCCGGAAGGGGGGGCGTCCCGAAGCGGCCCCGCCGCCCGCCGACTGGGAGCCCCGCCTGGCCGCCCTCTGCGCCGACCCACGGCCGGGAGTGCGGGTCACCGCCCTGGAGGCGGCCGGCTCCTGGAAACCGTCCGACCGGCTGGGCGCCGTCCTCGTCGAGACGGCGACCCGCGGCACGGGTCAAGGAGGGGTACGAGCGCGCGGCACCGCCGTCGTGGCCCTCGCCAAGGCCGGCTATCCCAAGGCCGGAGAGCTGGCGACCCAGGCCGCGAAGGCCGCCGAGCCCGACGTGCGGGCGCGGGCGGCCGAGGCGGCGGCCCTCCTGGGCGCCGCCGCCCTGCTCCAGACCCTGGGAGAGGACAAGAGTCCCCAGGTGCGCGAGGCGGTGCTCACCTCCCGGCTGGCGGCGGCCGACGCCAAGGCCGCGGCGGAGGTGGCCCACGGCGGCCTCGCCGACGCGGACGCCGGGGTGCGCGCCACGGCCCTCGACTGGCTGACCGCCCACCCCGTGCTGCCCATCGAGGTCCTGCGGCCGGCCCTGGGCGACGCCCTGCACGACTCGACGATCGAATCGGGCCTCTCGGCCCTCAAGGCCCTGGTTGCCCGCGCCGAGGCCGAGGCCCGCGAGCGGGGGGCCATCACCGAGATCCTGGAGAAAGGGGCGACCGATTTGAAGTACGTGCTGCGGCGCGAGGCGATGAACGGCCTCGCCCGCCTCGGCCGGCCGGTCTCGACCCTGGCGCCGGTCGAGCCCGACAAGCCGGCCGACGCCTACCGCGAGATCGTGCAGCGCACCAGCCGGCCGCGGCGGGTGGAGGTCCGCACCTCGAAAGGGTCGCTCCGCCTGCGCCTCGCCTGCCCGGAGGCGCCGCTCACCTGCCTCAACTTCCTCACTCTGGCGAGCCAGGGCTTCTTCGACGGCCTCCTCTTCCACCGCGTGGTGCCCGACTTCGTCGTCCAGGGCGGCGACCCCAGGGGCGACGGCTTCGGCGGCCCCGACTACACGATCCGCGACGAGATCAACCCACTGCGCTACAAGAGAGGCATGGTGGGCATGGCCCTGGCCGGCCCCGACACCGGCGGCAGCCAGTTCTTTATCACCCTCTCCCCCCAGCCCTACCTGGACGGCGGCTACACGATCTTCGGCGAGGTCGAGCAGGGGCTGGACGTCCTCGACCGCATCGAGGCGGGGGACCGGATCGAGAAGGTGGTGGAGCTGCCGTAAGGGGGCGAGTAGGCGCTAACTTAGTGCCGCGCAGGGCAGGCACAGGGGCTCTGCCCCTACCTGCCCTGCTGCTACCTTCGTCTCTCCAGCTCGCTTCGCCTGTTTTCTCGGAGCGAACGGTCCTAGGCAGGGCAGTGTAGGGGCAGAGCCCCTGTGCCTGCCCTGCCCTCCACAGGCGAGATCTATAGGAGGCGTACGGTAAAGTTAGCGCCAATGGGGGCCGGGGGTGAGGGCCGGCCCCTCAAATCACCACCCCATCCCACCGGAACCGGGCCGGATGGGGGGTGAACTCCGGGATGGGAAGCGGCGTGAGAACCGCGGTCCCGTCGCGCCAGAGCTCCATGGGCGGCCGCTTCTCGCCCGTCCGGTAGAAGTGCTCCAGGTAGGCGCGGTCGCAGGCCGAGAAGTCCGAGAGCCAGCCGTCCAGGTCGTGGACGCCGACCTCATGGAGGAGGGTGATCCCATAGCGGGAGGCGTCCCGCTCATACTCGTCCACCTCGACGAGGTCTTCCGCCGAGTAGGTCTTCGGCGGCTTCGCTCCCACCGTCCAGAAGCGGCTCGACTGGCTCCACTGCACGGTATGGCCGAACAGGTGGGCCAGGGTGAACAGCTGGAGGTCGTCCGGCGACGCATAGTCGAGATGGATCTCCGCCCCGTCGAGGTCCCCGGTGAATGGGTCCGGCACGTCGATGATGAGGACCGGGATGCCATACCGGGCTTCCACCCGGTCGCGCGTAAGGGAGAAGGCCTGCTGAAGGCGGGCGGCGGTGGGCGGCATGGTGGGGAATTGTACCGCGGGGGCCCTGCTATCATTACGGCAGACGCTACAAGGAGGGCCCATGGCCGTTCATGCTGTAACGCTTCGACTCCCGGCCGCGCTGCACGACCATTTCCAGAGTCGGGCCGAGCGTGCCCACCGGAGCCTGGAAGCGGAGCTTCTGGACGCGCTGGCCACGGTCGCCGCGCGCGAGGAGGAGATGGCGCACGACGTGGCCAAGGCCATGGCGGACCTCGCGCTCCTGAAGGACGAGGAGCTGTGGCGGGCCGCCCAGAACCGCCTCTCCGACGAAGCCCGGTCCCGGCTCGAAGCTCTCAACCACAAACAGCAGAGAGAAGAGCTGACGGCGGCCGAGAAGGAGAGACACTGGAGCAGCTCATGCACCAATACGACCAGGCCGTGCTGTTGCGCGCGGAGGCGGCACGACTCCTGAAGGAACGCGGACAGGACGTTTCCATGCTGCTGGGGGCGGAGGAAGAGGAATGGCTGTGAGCCGCGGGGCGTTGAGAGCCTGACTCCTCGACACCACGCCTGGGCGTAGCGCCCCATAGGCGCTAACTTACCGGCGGGAGCGGGATTTGGAGTGGCTGGAGCGGGTGGGGCTCCCTGGGAGCGCCGGCGTCCCGCCGGCTCGGTCGTTCACGCCGACCGAAGCAGGGCAGGTAGGGGCAGAGCCCCCGTGCCTGCCCTATCTCCGCGCCCTCAGCCTCTTCGGCGTGGTCGAAGGGGAGTCCGCGGGTATTTGCGATAAACTGGGCTCACCATGGAAGCCACCCTGACGGCCATCGAGACGACCGGAGTGGTCGACGAGCAACATCGATTGACGCTCGACGAGGCCCTGCCGGTACCTGGCCCGATGCGGGTGCGGGTCATCGTGCTGTACCCCCTCGTCGAGGCGGAGGAAGAGGAATGGCTGCGCGCCGCGGCTCGCAACCCTGCGTTCGAGGACCTCGCAGCTCCGGAGGAGGATCTCTACTCGCTGGAGGACGGGGAGCCTTTCCTTGACCAAGAATAGGGTCGTCCTCGTTCCCTTCCCCTTCGATGACCTCTCGAGCACCAAAGTTCGCCCGGCGGTCTGTTTGACCGAGCCGCTCGGGCCCCACCGCCATGTGGTGCTCGCTTTCATCACCAGCCAGATCCCGGGTAAGCCGCTCGGTACCGATCTCGTGCTGGATTCAGGCGACGCGGGTTTCGCAGCTACCGGTCTGAGGGTCTCGTCCACCTTGCAGCTGCACCGCCTGATGACGGTTTCGACGACCCTGATCCACCGGCAGCTCGGGCATCTGTCGCCGGAGTTGCAGGCGCGGGTCGCCGGAGGTTTGCGCAGCCTGTTCGGGTTGGCTTGAGAGGACACTCGCAGGCATTGGCGGTTGGGAGAGGGGCTGTGGGGAGAGGCCCCCTACTGCCGAGCCCCCAGATGTCCCCCGCCCAGGTTTCGGTACTCCATACATCCGCAGCACCAGTTCCGGCTTTTCGCCACTATCATCCCACTCCTGGAGACTTCAGGAGGTGCGGGCATGACCGTAGCCGAGGCCATCAAGTCATTTTTGTTCCACTGCCAGTACGAAAAGAACCTCAGCCCGAAGACCCTCAAGGCCTACTCGATCGACCTCCGGCAGTTCAGGGAGCACCTCGATGCCCACTCCCAGGTGGCAGAGATGACCGCCGTCGACAAGGCGGTCCTCCGGGAGTTCATCCAGAGCCTCTTCTCCGGCAACGCCGAGAAGACCATCAAGAGGAAGGTGGCGACCGTGAAGGCCTTCTTCCACCACCTCGAGCGGGAGGACGCCATTGTCGTTAACCCCTTTAGAAAGATGGATGTACGAATCAAGGAGACCCGGCGCCTACCGCGGACTGTGGCCTTGGCGGACCTGAAGAAGCTCTTCCGGTACCTCTACGACCTGAAGCAGTCCTGGAAAGATCGGGAATCCTTCGCCTACCGGGCCCTGGTGCGAGATATCGCAGTGCTAGAGCTCCTGTTCGCGACGGGGGCCCGGGTATCAGAGGTCTGTAGTCTGAGGGTCGAGGACGTGGACCTACGGCGGGGTAGCGTCCGGATTTTGGGGAAAGGGGGAAGGGAGCGCCTGATTCAGCTCTGTGACGAGGAGGTCATGGCCTCGCTACGAGACTACCGTGCCCTCTGGATCGACGATGGGGTGGACGGACCCTTCCTTCATAACCGGTTCGGCCGGCGCATCTCCGATCAGTCGGTTCGTGCCATGCTGAGAAAGCGTGCCGCCTTATCGGGATTGAGTCTCTCCCTTACGCCTCACATGCTCCGCCACTCCGTGGCGACCTTGCTTCTGGAGGAAGGCGTGGACATCCGCTACATTCAGAGCCTTTTAGGCCATAGCTCGATATCTACGACTCAGATCTATACGGAGGTGCATGCGGGGCAGCAGCGGAGGATGCTGGCCGCCAAGCATCCCCGGCGAAAGATTCGGTCGCCATGATTGAAGATGCTGTATTGAAACAACGTTGAGCCGAGTCGAGTTCCTTAGAGGGAAGAAAAATAAGACAAGACTTCCTGTTCCGGCACTATTTTTTCAGATTAGGGTGATAGCGAGCTGCCTTCAAAGTTGTCTCACCCTCACTGCAAATCCAGAAATCTGCTAAGATTCAGCTAGATGTCCCGATCGCGGCGGTGGATAACTAATAATTATCAAGCGACTTGTGCGCAATGGCTTGGATGGACAGCTGGAGATTAATTAGATTCAGACTCAGCCAGGCCAGGAACCGAACGCGATGGCCTGAGAGCCGGCGACTACCTAAGACTTATTTCCAAGGAGGTAGGTGAGTCAAGCCTATGAGTCGTATCGATCATCATCAACCCCACTACCCTGATCAGGTCGGGCAGTTCAAGAAGTCTTACCATCTAGAGATGGTGGCCGACCGGTCGCGCACCTCGGCGGTCTTCCGCGCCCTGCGCCATGTCTTGCACCCAGAGTCCGTCTTCTGTGAGCTTGGCTGCGGCACCGGAATTTTCTCGACCTTCGCCGCGAAGTATGCAAGGAAGGTGTATGCCGTCGAGATCGATCCAGAGACGGCACGCGTCGCTGCTGCCAATATAGCTGCTTCCCCCTACGCAGACCGCATCAAGCTGATCAGGGGAGACGCTTGCAATGTTGAACTACCGGAGAAGGTCGACGTCATCTTTTGCGAAATGATGTCGATCTGGGCGGTCGACGAGCCCCAGATCCCTGTATTCAATAGCGCGTTCGTGCGGATGCTGAAGCCGGGGGGAATTTTCCTGCCACTGAGAATTGTCAACCTCGTCGAGGTAGGATTCTATAACTTTCGTTTCGAGGAGATCGAGATCAGGGCTGCGATTCCGCTGTTTACCGGCATCAGCCCAGCAGCAATGATGACCGAGAGCCGGGTTGCGAGCCGGCTGGAATTCTCGCTTCCGGTGAGTCCAGATCTTAGCTGTGAGGTGGAACTCCCCGTCCTTGTCGAAGGCTGGGCGAACTGTGCCAGGCTGACCTCAATCGTTCAGATGGGGCCCGGCATTGTCTTCTCGGGTTCGGATTCTCTCATGCCGCCTACTGTGGTTCCCTTGGAGGAAGATGTCCAACTCCGGCCGGGAGACCGTGTGCTCTTCCAAGCTTCCGTACAAGCGCATTCAGATCTTGGGAAGGCGACGTTTCGTGCTCGGGTGATTGAGAATGGCTAATCGTGCAGTCTTTATGGGTTGGAAGGAGGATCGTCCATCACAGCAGTTGAATTAGGCGATCGCTATTCGAGAGTTCAAGGCAGAGCCTCCTGCCTTCCGGTGCCTGCTTAGCTTCCTGCCCACTATTGGAACCAGATCCGCTTATGCCGAAAGTACCTGGCGAGGCCACAGGGCAGAACATCGAATATCGGCGAGCCTGCCTGCGCTGGGCATCACGGCTAGAAATAATTTAATATCTTTAGTTTAATAGCTTCCCTCCATCGCCGGTTCGGATACATTCTCCCAGAGAAATTCGTAACGGTCGCGTATCTCTTCGCCACGCCTTTTCCCGACCCTATACCAAAATATATAGGCATTCTCGGGTGGGGACATAATCATGACCTCTTCCCTCTCATCGAAAGGGTCGTATATCACAACCTCCGATTCTATCAAGTGAGGCTCTACAGTCCGAATCTTCAAGTCCGCCCGCTCACTTGGCTTGCAGCCAATTTTCTCGACGAAGATCTGCACCTGCCTACTGATCTCTCTCTTTCGTGGTAGAAGATAGCGATACCTAACGCCGCGTGCAAGATTGTCCCTAATGATGTCACCAAACATTTTCATGTCCGTAACCAACGAAGGCTGAATGAGACAAACTTCCTTGCGAACGGCTCCCTCAAGCTTCCTTACCGTATCGAGATGGAGAATAATCTCAGGATGCCGAATAGGAGCAAAGTCCCAAACCGGATTAGTTAAATCACCTGGTCGGGAGAGAGTGTCGAGGATTGATCTCACTAGGCGTTCCTCTAGGCTCCGTAGACCCTCCCTCGATTCGTTGTAGTCAAGTGCCCGATAATCCTTGATGTCAAATGGTAATTTTTGTATGTCTTGGGTGATAACAACGGTAGGTCTGGCTGCTGAGTGGGCCACTCCTAGCTCATAAAGAACACTCGGATTGTTGCCGCTAAGGTCGGCGATTACGAGATCCGAAAGATGGAGCGATGTGATGATCTCCTTTGCTATCGATCCAGGCATTCGGTTGTCATCGGCTCTCCGGCATTCCCAGGGCTCGCCATGCTCGCGTGCCACTCTCAGCAACGCCGGGCGAATTGCTTCTGTATAGGTAGGTGCGTGGCGTTCATCGAATGGCATGATTACATAACAGACTCTGGCCCTATTCACCTCAGCCTCCGAGTTTGATCGAAGCGGATCTCAGGTCGTCCGAGCGTGTGACTATTGCCCAGCGCTAATGCGCAAGCCGACCACGCCCAGCAGAATCAGGGAGAGAGATATAAGACGCCAGGCAGTCCGTGGCTCTCCAAGAAAGAGAAGACCAATCAAAGTGGTGCCCGCGGCTCCGATGCCCACCCAGACCGCGTAAGTAGTGCCTGTAGGGAGGGTACGCATCGATCGGCTGAGGAGATAGAAGCTTGTGAGCATGGCGAAGAGGGTCACTAGACTCGGTCCGGGTCTGGTGAATCCCTCCGTCCTCTTCAGGACCACTGCCCAGACGATCTCCAGAAGTCCTGCCACGATTAGGCAGAGCCAAGCCACGCGATTCCCTTCCATACTTCTTGTTGTTCGCTCAAAGCTGAAAACACGGCTTCCCAGGGAGAATTATTAGTTATCTCTGATCTGCAGAAACGAGGTAGCCCATAGCCATGGCGAGGCCTTTTGGGGCTCCAAGGCGAGCGTTGCTGCTCGGAAGCATGTTTGGCGAGCTTGTTGCCGATGTTCCGGACAGGAGGCCAAGAGGCGCGTGAGGACGACGTTTAGATGGGCGAGTGTTGCACTGCCCGTCGCCTGCATTACTTCTACTATGCCTATCGTGACATCCGGATCACCTTTACGAACTGTGACTCCACCCGGTACACCAGCCGATGCTGAATGTTGATCCGGCGAGAGTAGGCGCCGGCGAGGTCGCCGAGGAGCTTCTCGTCGGGCGGCGGCGTCTGAAGGGGTTTTCAGCGAGGAGGGAGAGGAGCTTTGCGGCCTTGGGCCGCAGCCCGGAGGACGCGAGCTTCTTCGCGTCCTTCTGGACCTGCTTGGTGAACACCACGCGCCATCGGTTCACCAGCCCGGATCCGCGGAGCACTCCTCGATTGGGGTCTCGAGACCCTCCCGGATCGACTCGCGCATCCCCGGCACCGACAGCAGATAGACGGTCTCTTGCAGGGCGCGCCAGTCCTGCTCCGAAACCAGCACCGCATCACCCTTCTTGCCCGTGATCTGCACGGGCTGGCTCGACTCGATCGTCTCCTCGAGCAGTCGGTACAGATTCGCTCTCGCGGCGCTGGCAGTCATCGTTTTCATGAGGGAAGCGTACGAGAGATCGAGCCAACTCGCTCCCCCTCGCCGCCCTTCCCCGGCCCCCAAGCTCAAGCGGGCGCGGAGAGCACGATCGGGAAGAGGTCGGCGAGGGCCGCGTGGAGGTGGGGAACCTCCCGCACCGCAGGGAGGCCCCAGGAGCGGACCTAGACCCGCTTCAGCACAGGTTGGTCGTGCAGGTCAGCTGGCAGGTGTTGCAGGTCGCCCGGCCACTCCACTCGCAGACGTTGGGACAGCCGGTGCAGGTCAGGGTGGCGCCCCCGACCACGGAGTCGAAACGGTCGAGCTCGACCAGAGTCTCACGGTGCAGACTGAGCTTTCTGACTTTCTTCTTCTTCAAGTGATCCTCCTTGAGGTTTGATGAGCTGTTACATCATACCTCAACAACGGATGTCATATCTCTTTCAGCGCGCTGGCCGCGTCTCCCTGTCCCCGCCCCCACCCCCCGCCCGGTAACCCAAGCCCAAACAAAGTTGTACCCCCCAATCGGCCCAAACGCATCCAGCATCTCCCCACAGAGGAACAACCCCGGGCACCGCCGGCTCTCCAGAGTCCGGGGGTTCACCTCCGACAGCGCCACCCCCCCGCCCGTGACCTCTGCCTTGGCATACCCCTCATCGCCCGTCCAGAGCAACGGGTACCGGGTCAGCAGCTCCAGCAGCCGCAATCTCTCCTCCCGCCGCAACTGGGGCGGCCGCCGATCCGCTGGAATCCCCGCCTCCACGAACAGCGCCTCGGCCAGGCGGTCGGGGAGTTGGCGGCGGAGGTACCCCAAGACCGTCCCCTGTGCCTCCCGGAGCCCCATCTCCCAGGCCCCCGCATCCATCTCATTCCACTGCACATAGATTGGCTGCCGGGGTCCCCCGGCCAGCCTCGACCGCACGGCGAGGTGCGAGAGGTCCAACGCCGTCGGCCCGCTATATCCCCTATGGGTGAAGAGGAAGCCGCCTTGCGCCTCGGCGTTCCGGTTCGGGCCGGGGGCTCGTAGGGTGACGATGGGGGAGAGGCCGGCGAGGTTTCGGTGGGGGTGGGGGTTGGCGGTCAGGGGGGTTAGGGCGGGGTAGGTGGGGTGGATCTCGTGGCCGAGGCGGCGGGCGAAGTGGAGGCCGGTGCCTTCGCTGCCGGTGCCGGGGAGGGAGAGGCCGCCGGTCGCGAGGACGACGGCAGAGGCGGCGAGGGAGTCCTGGTTCGCGAGGTGGACGGTCCACGGGGTGCCCTGCTCTTGGCCCGAGGCTTTGGGCGGGGTGAGGTCGACGACCTTGGCTTGGAAGCGGAATTCGACCCCCTGGCGTCGGGCCAGGGCGTAGAGGCGGTCGCGCACGTCCCGGGCCTGGTTCGAGACGGGGAAGAGCTTGCCGGTCTCGGCCTCCCTTGCGAGCGGGAGGCCCACCTCCTGCTCGAAGAAGCGGCGCTGCTCGGCGAGCGGCCAGGAGAGGAGGATCTTCTTGAGCGTGTTCGGGGAGGAGTCGGTCACGTAGCGGGTGGGATCGAGGTCCGAGGGGAGGACGTTGCACCGGCCGCCGCCGGAGACCAGGATCTTCCTCCCGCCGTCCGGCGTGCTCTCGAGGAGGAGCACCCGGCGGCCGGCTTTCGCCGCGAAGATCGCCGCCATCGTCCCCGCCGCTCCGGCTCCCACCACCACGACCGGAGGGTCGGAGCTCTGTCTCGTTCGGTCCATGCGCCTACCTTATGCCATGGCGGGGGCCGGAGCGGAAAGATCGATATCGCTGGTGGCGATCGATATCGGTTTGGTCCCAGAAAAGCTCTTTTCCAGAGCAGGAATGAGCTTTTCCGACTTGGAAAAGAGCTTTCCCAGGTTGGGAATGAGCATTTCCAGACCGGGAATGAGCTTTTCCAAGTTGGAAAGTGTCTCCAGCCGAGTTTCTTGTGTCTCCGCCGCCGGCCGTAGTGTCTCCACGGCCCTCCGGAGTGTCCAGAGCCGTCTCCCGCGGGCCTCTGGGGCCGGCCGTTATGTCTCCGCGGGAAGCGGCAGACGGCGGGAAGAGCGACGCTAGCCGATGATCTCGTTAATGCCCTCGAGGATTCGGTCGAGCTCCGTCTCGGAGACCCGCCCCAGCTTCGCTCCGAGCCTGCGGACGGAAAGCGTACGGATCTGGCTCGTCTTCACCCAGGAGCGCCGGGGCAGCTCCGCGCTCTGAATCTCCAGAGTCAGGGGGAACCCGGCGCGAGGTTCCTGGCTGGTGAGAGCGACCGCGATCACGGTCCCGGAGCGCTCGTTGAACGGGTCGTGGCTGACGATGACGACCGGTCGCCGGCCCGCCTGCTCCTGGCCCACGACCGGGTCCAGCTCCGCCCAGACGATGTCTCCCCTCAGTATTCGGGCCATTCCGCCGTATCGCCCCGAAGAGCTTCCTCCGCCATCTGCTGCTCGGCGGCAGGATCGAGCTTGGCGCACTCGCGCGCCAGCCGTTCCCGGGAGAGCCGGCTCAACTTCTCTCGAACGGCATCCTGGATCGCCCGGCTGCGGCTGGGAAAGCGTTTCTCGGCAACGAACCCGTCGAGCTTTTCGAGGAGATCTTCGTCCAGAGTGATGGCGACCTTGGCGCTACTCATGATGTCCTCCGGTATGGATAAGTATCATACCATGCTCCCCGACCAGGGAGCTCGCGTGCGCGAGGCAGATCTCAGGACGATGAGCGGAGACAGGAGTCCCCTAAGCCGGACCTCAGCGGCACACCCTATGCATCCAAGAGCTTGGACGTATGACCACGATCCTGGAACGGGAGAGCCGCGATGCCGGCCCAACCGCCCGCCGCCTCCCTATCGGCGCCGAGCCGCTGCCCGGTGGCGGCGTTTCCTTCCGGGTCTGGGCCCCGCGGCGGCGGACGGTCGAGGTGATGTTCGAGGGCGGCGCTGGTTCCCTGCCGGCGCCGGTAGCCCTGGAGCGGGAGGCCGGCGGCTACGTCTCGGGGGTGATCCGGGAGGCCGGCCCCGGTAGCCTCTACCGCTTCCGCCTCGACGGCGAGGGTCCCTATCCCGATCCCGCCTCGCGCTTCCAGCCCGACGGGCCGCATGGGCCGTCGCGGGTCATCGATCCCGCAAGCTTTTCGTGGACCGACGGCGACTGGGCCGGGGTGGGTCCCCGCGGCCAGGTGAGCTACGAGCTCCACGTCGGCACCTTTACCCGGGAGGGGACCTGGGCGGCGGCGGCGGCCGAGTTGGCGGAGCTGGCGGATCTCGGCGTCACGGTGATCGAGATGATGCCCATCGCCGACTTCCCCGGCCGCTTCGGCTGGGGCTACGACGGGGTCGACCTCTTCGCCCCCACCCGGCTCTATGGCGAGCCCGACGACCTGCGCCGCTTCGTCGACCAGGCCCACCGGGTGGGGATCGGGGTGATCCTCGACGTCGTCTACAACCACCTGGGACCGGACGGTAACTACCTGGCGCAGTTCTCCCCGGCTTACTTCTCCGACCGCCATGAGACCGACTGGGGGAAGGCGATCAACTTCGACGGACCGGAATCCGGACCGGTGCGCGAATTCTATCGGGCCAACGCCCGCTACTGGATCGAGGAGTACCACCTGGACGGCCTGCGTCTCGACGCCACGCAGGACGTCCATGACGATTCGGCCGATCCCATCCTGGCCGCCCTGGCGCGCGAGGTGCGGCGGGCGGCGGGGGGGCGCGCCACCTACCTGGTGGCCGAGAACGAGCCGCAGCACACCCGGCTGGTGCGGCCGGTCGAGTCGGGAGGGTACGGCCTGGATGCCCTGTGGAACGACGACTTCCACCACACCGCCGTCGTCGCCCTGACCGGGCGCAGCGAGGCCTACTACAGCGACTACTGCGGCTCTCCCCAGGAGCTGATCTCGGCCGCCAAATACGGCTGTCTCTACCAGGGCCAGCGCTATGCCTGGCAGGAGCGGCGCCGCGGCAGTCCCTCCTGGGGATTGCCGGCCACGGCGTTCCTCTGCTTCCTGGAGAACCACGACCAGGTGGCCAATTCGATCCGCGGCGCCCGGCTCCATACCCTGGCGAACCCCGGCAGCTATCGGGCGATGACCGCCCTCCTGCTCCTCGGGCCGGCCACTCCGCTTCTCCTCCAGGGGCAGGAGTTCGGCGCCTCGACCCCGTTCGTCTATTTTGCCGACCACGAGCCGGACCTCGCCCGCCGGGTGCGCGACGGGCGCCGCGAGTTCCTTGCCCAGTTCCCCAGCCTGGTGGGGCAGGCGGCCCAGGCCGAGGTCCCCGATCCCGGCGCCCCGTCGAGCTTCGAGCGCTGCAAGCTCGATTTCGCCGAGCGCCAGAGCCATGCCGCGGCCTACGACCTCCACCGCGATCTGCTGCGCCTGCGGCGCAGCGACCCGACGCTTCGCGATCTCGGCCAGCCCGACCTGCGGGTGGACGGCGCGGTGCTCGGCCCCGAGGCCCTGGTCCTGCGTTTCTTCCGCGCCGGGGGCACACCGGAGGACCGGCTGCTGCTCGTCAACCTGGGCAACGACCTGCGCCGGGTCCCCGCCCCCGAGCCGCTCCTCGCGCCGCCCGAGGGCTGCCGCTGGAACCGGCTCTGGTCGAGCGAGGACCCGCGCTACGGCGGCTCGGGGGCGCCGGAGCCGGAGAGCGAGGAGGAGGGGTGGCGGATTCCCGGCCGGGCCGCGGTGTTCCTCGCCCCGGTCGCCGTTGGAGACGCCCCGACCCTGTGATTCCTGCAACGCTTACGTTTGCGCCTGGGGCGTCTCTACCCAGACCGTCGCCAGGAGGCTGATGCCGTAGAGGAGGAGACCCATGCCTGAGGCGTCGACCGCCATCGTCCCCGACCTGGTCCATGAGGTGAAGACTCCCAGCGCGGCGGGTTTCGAGCCGCTCCTGACCCGCGAGTGGCTGGTCACCAACGGTCTCGGCGGCTATGCCTCGGGCACCGTGGCCGGGGTCGCCACCCGGCGCTACCACGCTCTCCTCATCGCTGCCCTCCCCGCTCCGCTCGGCCGCACGGTGACGCTCTGCCAGCTCTGGGAACGGCTGCGGCTCCCCGACGGCCGCCAGGTGCAGCTCGGCGGAGTGGAGCGGGTGGGCCGGGCGCCGGAGCTGCCGGGCGCCGGCTTCCTGCGCGAGTTCCGGCTGGAGACCGGCCTGCCGGTCTGGCACTACGAGGTCTTGGGTCTCCGGCTCGAAAAGCGGGTGGTGATGCCCCACCGGCAGAACACCGTCCATGTCCTCTACCGGATCGAGGGTGCGTCCGGCCCGGTGCGCCTGGAGCTCGAGCCCGCGGTGCACTTCCGCGCCCACGAGGCGGAGGTCGACGCCCCCCTGGCCGGCCCTTATTCGCTCTCCGTGACCGATGGGCGGTATGAGCTCACCGTGCCCGGCAACTGCCCGCCCCTGCGCTTCCGGCCGCAGGGCGCGGAGCCGACCTTCACCGTCACCGGCCGCAAGCTGGTCGAGATGTACTACCGGCTGGAGGGCGACCGCGGCTATCCCGCGACCGGCGAGATGTGGAGCCCGGGCTGGTTCGGCTTCGACCTGCCGGGGGACGGCGAGGTGGCCCTGGCGGCGGCGACCGAGAGCTGGGAGGTCCTCGCCGCCCTCAACTCGCACGAGGCCTTGACCGCCGAGCTCGAACGGCGGGAGCGGTTGCTCGGCGCCGCCGTCCCCGCGGCCCGCGACGCCATCGGTGCGGAGTTGGTGCTCGCCGCCGATCCGTTCATCATCACCCCCGGCCGGATCGAGGACGCCGCGCGCGCCCATGCCGCGGGCGAAGAGGCGCGCACCGTGATCGCCGGCTACCACTGGTTCACCGACTGGGGCCGCGACACCATGATCAGCCTCGCCGGGCTGACCGTGCCGACCGGCCGCTGCCCCGAGGCGTGCTACATCCTGCGCACCTTCGCCCACCACATGCGGGACGGCCTCATCCCCAACCTCTTCCCCGAGGGCGACCGCAAGGGGCTCTACCACACCGCCGACGCCACCCTGTGGTTCTTCCACGCCGTGGAGGGCTACGTCCAGGCGAGCGGCGACCAGGAGACCCTCGCCCTCCTGCTGCCCATTTTCATCGACATTGCCGAGCACCACCTGGCGGGGACCCGTTTCGGCATCCGGGTCGACCCCAAGGATGGCCTCCTCACCCAGGGGGCGGAGGGCTACCAGCTCACCTGGATGGACGCCAAGGTGGGAGACTGGGTGGTCACCCCGCGGCGCGGCAAGGCGGTCGAGATCAACGCCCTCTGGTACAACGCCCTGATGCTGCTCGCCGGCTGGCTGACCGCGGCGCGGGGAGAGGGCGACCCCGACGCCGAGAAGTTCGCCCGGCACGCGGCGCAGGCCCGGGAGTCCTTCAACCAGCGATTCTGGTACGAGCCGGGGGGCTACCTCTACGACGTGGTCGACGGGGAATCGGGCGATGATCCGGCCTGCCGTCCGAACCAGGTCTTCGCGATTTCACTCGACCACCCGGTCCTCGCTCCGGAGCGCTGGCCGCGGGTGCTCCAGGTGGTGACCGAGCGCCTGCTCACCCCCGTGGGCCTGCGCTCGCTCGCTCCCGGCCATCCCGACTACAAGCCGCGCTACGACGGCGACCTCCGCTCGCGCGACGCCGCCTACCACCAGGGGACGGTCTGGGCCTGGCTGATCGGTCCGTTCGTCGACGCCTGGCTCCGCGTCCACCCGGAGGACCTGGCGGGCGCCCGGCGCTTCCTGGAAGGCTTCGTCCCCCACCTCCAGGAGGCCGGGGTCGGCTCGATCAGCGAGGTGTTCGACGCCGAATCGCCCTACAAACCGCGCGGCTGCATCGCCCAGGCGTGGAGCGTGGCGGAGGTGCTGCGGTGTTGGGTGCGGACGGCGCCGAAGTAGGCACGGAGCCTGGAGCGCGTCTACCCGGAGCCGGCGCGGAACCGCAGGCCCGGGTTGGCCCGCGCCCGCTCCAGGTAGGTGGCGATCTCGCCGATCATCGACTGGGTGACCTGCTCCATCTCGGCTGCGCGCTGGAAGAAGAGGAGAGCCGCGATGGCCTCGCGGTGGATCTCGCGCGAGCGGAAGATCGGCAGCATCTCCTCCGCCAGGCGCTTGGTCTCGGCGGCGCGCCCCTGGCGGGCGTAGACGGCGGCGAGGTCGAGCGAGACCAGGGCGACGTCGTAGGCGTTGCCGCTCTCGACGAAGGCGGCGCGGACCTCGGAGAAGGCGGCCTCCGCCTCGTCCAACCGGTCGAGCCCGCTCGCCACCCGCCCCTCGATCCAGCGCAGGCGCGAGAGGTCCGGCTTGGTACCGAAGCGCTGCCAGAGCGGCCGGACGTCGGTGAGGAGCGCCCGCGCCTCGCCGAAGCGGCCGCCGTCGCAGAGGCAGAGGATGATGTTGCCGTGGGCGATCATCACCAGGCGCGGGTCCTCGGCCGGGTCGACGAGGAACAGCCCTTCGCGCAGAGCCGCCGCCGCGGCGTCGGTCTCCCCCGCGTACTGGAGGGTCAGCCCCTTGGCGATCAGGGCCTGGCCCTGGAGGTGCGGCTCGTTGACCTCGCGGTAGAGGACGACGGCCTGCTCGAAGAGCGGCAGGGCCTCGTCGAAGCGCCGCTGAGCCCGGCGCAGAATGGCCTTGAGCTCGCAGAGGAGAGCCTCGTCCAACGGGTCGAGCCAGCTCCGTTCCAGATGGGCCTCGGCGATCGCGAACGCCTGTTCGGCGGCCGCAAAGTCGGAGAGGGCGCGCCGGGCGTTGCCCAGGTAGGCCCAGGCACGGGCGTGGGCGGCCTCGACCGAACCCGGCCCGTAGCGCCGCCGGTCGAGCTGGCCGGCGACCAGGACGGCGAGCTCCAGGCAGGCCTCGGCGCCGCGCGGGCTCTCGAAGATGTCCTGGCGGGCCTGCTCGAGGAGCCGCTCGAAGAGGCCCCAGCTGTGGAAGCGAGCGCTGCCGCGGACCAGGGCGCTACGGAGCTCGGCGGTCGTGCCGAGCAGCTCGGCGAGGAGCACTCCGGCCTCGGCCCGCTCGCGGCTGAGCCGGGAGGCCCGCCGCTCCATCTCGGCCCCGCTCTCGGCCATCACCCGCTGGAGCAGGCCGCGGTATTCCGTGCCTTCGGACGCCGGCTCCAAGGATGTCTCCCTGTTCCAGACGGAGAGGAGATCGACCAGGCGATTCTCGCAGTCGGCGCAGGTGAGGAGGTGACGCTGGACCTCGTGCCTCTCCGCCGCCGGGAGATGGCCGTCGAGGAAGCCCAGGAGCTGGTCTTGGTCGGTATGCTCGTCACTCATGCCATCTTTCCTCGCCGGCTTGTAGGCCCGTAGAGGAGGGACCGGAGCTCCGGAAGTCGTTCGCGAGCAAGCATCGGCTGCGGCCCCTCCATGCTACACCCCGTTCAATGGCCGCCGTGCGGACACATTCCGGGTCCCTCGTCCGTGCTGGGGCCGTGATGGCCGCCGCCGGTATAGGTGCCGTGATCGTCGTCCCCGGCCCAGAGGCTCACCAGCAGCGACCAGACCGAGCCGAAGAATCCGGAACTCGCCACGGCGCTCCGCCAGAGGCTGGCGGACGGAGCGGCGAAAGCCGCGGGCGTGGCGAGAGGCAGACATAGGCAGCCGGCGATCAGGACGGACGCGGTAACACGACGTGAACGATTACTACCGAACATCGAGTCTCCTTCCCAGCAGGGGCGCAAGCAGCCACCACGGCCGCCTTAGCCTGCTGTGGGCGATGGAGAAACACTCTCCTCCGACTCCCTAAAGAAGATTCGATACTCTGCCAAAGATAGCATAACTTGCGCAAAAATGCATCCCTCGCCCGTGTGACAGTTCTGTCTTGAGCGAGGCGGGGAATTGATGATAAGGTCCATTACAAATACAGGACCCGAGCGTGGGAAAGGAGATGCGATCGTGAGCGAAATCGAAAGCCGTGGATACAGTCACCCAGACGCGTTGGTCTCGACCGAGTGGGTCGCCCAGCACCTGAACGACCCGGGGTTCCGTCTCGCCGAGTCGAACGAGGACCCGCTGCTCTACGCCTCCGGGCACCTGCCGGGGGCGGTGGAGGTGGACTGGACGCGCGACCTGAATGATCCGGTCCGGCGCGACTACCTGGGGCGCTCGGGGTTCGAGGCGCTGCTGCGGCGGATCGGCGCCACCGAGGACACCACCGTCATCTTCTATGGCGACCGCAACAACTGGTGGGCGACCTACGCCCTCTGGGTCTTCCGCCTCTTCGGCCACGACAAGGTCAAGATCATGGACGGCGGCCGGATCAAGTGGGTCAAGGAGGGGCGCCCCCTGACCAAGGAGGTGCCGAGCTATCCGGCGACCGACTACAAGGCCCCGGAGCGGGACGACAAACAGGTGCGCGCCTTCCGCGACCAGGTCCTGGCGCACGTCGAGAAGAAGGGCAAGCTGATCGACGTCCGGAGCCCGCAGGAGTACAGCGGCGAGCGGCTGCACATGCCGGAGTACCCGAACGAAGGGGCTCTGCGTGGCGGCCACATCCCCGGCGCCGCCAACATCCCCTGGGCCCGCGCGGTCAATCCCGACGACGGGACCTTCAAGACCGCCGAGGAGCTGCGCGGCCTCTAC
>DASQPA010000147.1:0-2206 GCA_035644215.1 Thermoanaerobaculia bacterium | reverse complement strand
GGCGGGGGCGGCGACCACCAGCTCCTGCTTCTGGCGTTCCAGGTAGCCCAGGTGTTGCTCGGCGCCGGCGAGCGCCTGGCGGGCGACCTCGACGTCCTGTTGGGTGCCCCCGTGCTGCCCCTCCTCCAGGGTCTGCCGCGCCGACTGCTCGGCGACCGCCGCGTTGTCGTACTCCTGGCGGCTGATGACCCCGGCCTTCCAGACGGCCTCCAGCCGCTTGCGGTTGGTTTCCGCCGCCCGCCAGGCGATCTGGTTGCGCCGCTGCTCCTCGGTGCGCGGTCCGATCCGAGTACGGGCGAGGGCCGCCTGGAGCGACGCCACCTGGGTGCGCTGCTCGGCGATCTGCAGGTTCAGGAGGTCGGGCTCCAGGGTGACGACCGGCTGCCCGGCGGCGACCGTCGCCCCCTCGTCGACGTGGACCGTCTGCACCCGGCCGCCGACCAGCGACCCGACCTGGACGGTGCGGGCCTCGATCGAGCCGGAGAAGACGGGGGCGGCGCCGGGATCGCGGCGGAGAAAGAACCACCAGCCGGCGAAGCCCGCCGCGGCGAGGAGCAGGAGGAGGAGAAGGATCTTGCGTCTCATGACGTTCCTCTCGGACGCCGCCGGGCCGGCTTCTCCGGTCCGCCGCCGCGGGTCCAGACCTCGATCAGCGTGTCCAGGTAGCGCTCTTTGGGGAGCGGCGGGTCCATGATCTTTACCACTTTGTGCAACATGACGTAGGAGTGGAGCGAGCCCAGAAAGGCCAGGGCCGCGGCCTTGGCGTCGGGAAGGGCGAGGCGCCCGGCGGCGTGGGCCCGCCGGAAGTACTCCTCAAGCAAGGCCAAGGCCCGCTGGGGCGGGGTGGGGCGGGCGTCGACGTCGAAGGGCAGGGGGGGAAACCCGCGCGCCTCCCCGCTCTTCGTCCGCATCCAGTTCGCCACCGTCTCCCCCAGCTTCTGCTCGATGAAGGGGATGAAGACCTCCCCCACCCGGCGCAGGAGGACGCCAGGGTCCTCCTCGCCGGTCGCCTCGGCCAGGAACTCGAAGGGGATGCGGATCTCCCCCTGTCCGGCGGCCATGGCGGCGGCGAACAGCTCCTCCTTGGTGGCGGCATGGCGCAGGAGGGCCGCCGGGCTCACGTCCAGCCGGGCGGCGATGGCGGCGAGCGTCGTCCCCTCGAACCCGCGCTCGGCGAACGCGGTCCGGGCCGCCTCCAGAACTTCATCGCGGGTGACTTTCGGCCGGCGTCCCATGGTAAGTAAGTGTACGGTTATTTATTTTTCGGTGTCAACCCCGGAAGGCCCGTGCAGCGGTTCGTCGCCCTGGCGGATGATCTCCAGGTATTCCTGGTAGGTGAAGAGACGGTCCCGGGGCCGGCCGGTCACCTCGCGCACGATGCCGAGCTCCTCCAGGCGAGCCAGGGCCGTCGCCGCCGTCGGCAGCGACACCCGAAGCTGCTGCGCGGCGCGGCGGATGGTGAGGAGAGGATGCTTCTGCAGGAGCTGATGCAGACGCAGGGCCGATCCCGCCGCCCGGCCGATCCCCTCGACCCGCTGCCGGTCGCGGGCGAAGAGGTCGAGAATCTGGCGAGCGCCGGCGCTCGCCTCCTCCGCGGTTTCGGCGACGCCGGTGAGGAAGAAATCGAGCCAGGCCTCCCAGTCTCCCTGCCGGCGGACGCTCTGGAGCAGCTCGTAGTAGCGCTCCCGGTGGGTCTTGAAATAGAGACTGAGATAGAGCAGGGGCTCGGCCAACAGCCCTTCGGCGCAGAGGAGCAGGGTGATCAGCAGGCGCCCCACCCGTCCATTGCCGTCGAGGAAGGGATGGATGGTCTCGAACTGGACATGCGCCAGGGCGGCCTTGATCAGCACCGGAGTGCGGTCGGCCTCGGCGTGGAGGAACTTCTCCAGGGCACTCATGCACGCCTCCACCTCCTCCGGGGGAGGCGGCACGAAGAGCGCGTTGCCGGGCCGGCTCCCCCCCACCCAGTTCTGGGAGCGCCGGAACTCCCCCGGCGCCTTCTCGCTCCCCCGTCCGCTCGACAGCAGGACCGAATGGATCTCCCGGATCAGGCGGGAGGAGATGGTGTCAACTGGACGCCAAATTTCCCCCCTTCCTCTACGTTAAAAATCCCCCCCTCTGGTTGAGCCAGCTCATCAGAGCGGGCAGTTTGCAGGTACCGTCCGGTTACCTGGGGTGTGTGGGTGGGTGGGAGGCGGCGAGGGGC
>DASQPA010000146.1:0-6424 GCA_035644215.1 Thermoanaerobaculia bacterium | reverse complement strand
TGAACCGGCTCTACGCCGTCGAGAGTACTCCGACCAACACCGGAACGCTCGCCGACCACCGCCTCCCCCTGCCGCCCGACGAGGTCGCCGCCTTCGCCCTCGCCCTAGCCGCCGCGCTTGGAGTGGCCGCCGGGGCAACCGGAGGGGCACCCCTCTCCGACCGCGCCCAGAAGCTCGTCGCCGCCGTCGCCAAGGACCTCCAGGCCAACGCCGGGTCGTGCCTGGTGGTGGCTGACGGCTACGCCCCGCAGGCGGTGCAGGTCCTCGCTTTCGCCATGAACGAGAAGCTGGGGAACGTCGGGAAGACCGTCTCTTACCTCCGGCCGGTCGAGGCGGACCCGGTCGATCATCTGCAATCGATCGAAGAGCTGGTGATCGATCTGAACGCCGGCAAGGTCGAGGCGCTCTTCGTCCTCGGCGGCAACCCGGTCTACACCGCCCCGGCCGATCTGGGCTTTGCAGAGGCGTTCCAGAAGGCGCGCTTCCGCGTTCATTTGGGGCACTACCAGGATGAGACGGCCCAGCTCTCCCAGTGGCACGTCCCCGAGTCGCACCTCCTGGAGAGCTGGAGCGACGCCCGCGCCTGGGACGGCACCGCCTCGCTCGTCCAGCCGCTCATCGAGCCGCTCTACGAGAGCAAGAGCGCCCACGAGTTCCTCGCCCTCTTCGCCAATCAGATCGACGCCACCGCCTACGACGTCGTCCATGCCTACTGGGTGAAGAACCTGCCTAGCAAGGGAAGCGATCCCGAGGCGGCCTTTAGAAAGGCGCTCCACGACGGAGTGATCCCGGGGACCGCCGAGCCGGTCCTGCCGCCAGGCACCGCTGCGGTCAACGGCGGCGCCGTGCAGCAAGCGATCGCGGCGATATCTGGAGCCAAGCCCGATCCGCAGGCGATCACCCTCCTCCTCCGTCCGGACCCCACGGTCCACGACGGCCGTTACGCCGGCAACCCCTGGCTCCAGGAGCTGCCCAAGCCGATGACCAAGCTCACCTGGGACAATGCCCTGGTGATCGGTCCTGCCCTCGCCCGGCGGCTGAAGCTCCAGGTGGAGGACGTCGTCGAAGTCTCGGCGCGCGGCCGGAAGGTCAAGGCGGCGGTCTGGATTCAGCCCGGGCACGCGGACCGCTCCGCCACCCTCCACCTGGGCTACGGCCGCTGGAGCGCCGGGCCGGTGGGCAACGGGCGTGGGTTCAACGCCTATACCCTCCGCACCTCGGATGCCCTGTGGATGGTCCCCGGCATCGGGATCAAGGGCACCGGCGACACCTTCACTCTCGCCAGCACCCAGAACCACCACCTCCTGGAGAGCGGCACCGAGGAGATCCCCACCGCCGAACGGGAGACCGTGGCGCGGCAGCCGGTGCGCACGGGGACTTTGGCGGCGTTCCAGAAGAATCCCCGCCTGGTCCACGAGAAGCCGGGCGAGCCGGCCGAATTGGAAGAGCCGCTCTCGCTCTATCCGCCCTGGGACTACAGCAAGGGATACGCCTGGGGCATGGCGATCGACTTGAACGTCTGCACCGGCTGCAGCGCCTGCGTCGTCGCCTGCCAGGCGGAAAACAACATCCCCACCGTGGGCAAAGAGCAGGTCCTGAAGCAGCGCGCCATGCACTGGCTGCGCATCGACCGCTACTTCGAGGGTGACCTGGACGATCCGGCGGTCCATCACCAGCCGGTCCCCTGCATGCAGTGCGAGAACGCCCCCTGCGAGCTGGTCTGCCCGGTGGCCGCCACCACCCACAGCGCCGAGGGCTTGAACGACATGGTCTACAACCGCTGCGTGGGGACCCGCTACTGCTCGAACAACTGCCCGTACAAGGTGCGGCGCTTCAACTTCCTGCGCTACGCGAACCACGACGTGCCGGTTTTGAAGCTGATGGAGAATCCCGACGTCACCGTCCGCATGCGCGGGGTGATGGAGAAGTGCACCTACTGCGTACAGCGGATCAACCGGGCGAAGATCGACACCGAGGTGGCCGGCCGGAAAGTGGTGCCGGGGGACGTCCAGACCGCCTGCCAGCAGGTCTGTCCCACCGAGGCGATCGTCTTCGGCGACAACAACAACCCGGCCTGGGAATCGTCGCGGCGCAAGACCGATCCGCTCAACTACGCGCTCTTGGAAGAGCTCAACACCCGGCCGCGCACCACCTATCTCGCGAAGCTCAAGAATCCCAATCCCGAGCTGCCGGACGCGACGCCGAACGGGAAGAGGGCCTGACGGATGGCGACGATCGACGAACGGGCTCCGCTGGCGGACGGCCTACCCGAAAAGCCCTACCGGCCGCCGGTCCTGGCGCCGGGCTACACCCCGGCCACGGTCACCGACAAGATCAGCGCGGTGGTTCTCGCCAAGACGCCGCGCTGGTGGTACGTCGCCTTCGGCCTCTCCTTCTGCCTGATGATGCTCTTCCTGGGCTCGGTCACCTGGCTGTTCGCCAAGGGGGTCGGGATCTGGGGGGTCAACCAGCCGGTGGGCTGGGGCTTCGCCATCGTCAACTTCGTCTGGTGGATCGGCATCGGCCACGCCGGCACGCTCATCTCCGCCATCCTCCTCCTCCTGCGCCAGGAGTGGCGGACCTCGATCAACCGCTTCGCCGAGGCCATGACCCTCTTCGCCGTGGCCTGCGCCGGCATGTTCCCCGTGCTCCACTTAGGCAGGCCCTGGCTCGCCTACTGGCTTTTCCCCTATCCGAACACCATGGGCGTCTGGCCGCAGTTCCGAAGCCCGCTGGTCTGGGACGTCTTCGCGGTCTCGACCTACGCCACGGTGTCGCTCCTCTTCTGGTACGTCGGCCTGATCCCCGATTTGGCGACCCTCCGCGACCGGGCGAAGAACCGCATCTCCCAGATCGTCTACGGATTCTTCTCCATGGGCTGGCGGGGCTCGGCGGCGCACTGGCACAACTACGAGGCCGCCTACCTGCTCCTCGCCGGCCTCGCCACCCCGCTCGTCGTCTCGGTCCACACCGTGGTCTCCTTCGACTTCGCGGTCGGCATCGTCCCCGGCTGGCACTCGACGATCTTCCCGCCCTACTTCGTGGCCGGCGCGATCTACGACGGCTTCGCCATGGTGCTGACGCTCACCATCCCGCTCCGCGCCGCTTTCGGCCTGCAGGACTTCATCACCACCCGCCACCTCCAGAACATGGCCAAGGTGATGCTCGCGACCGGTTTGATCGTCGTCTACGGCTACGGGATCGAGATCTTCTTCTCCGCCTACAGCGCCAACAAGTACGAGCAGTTCATGATCCTCAACCGGATCACCGGCCCCTATCGCTGGGACTGGCGGCTCCTCATCCTGTGCAACGCCATCGTGCCGCAGCTCCTCTGGTTCCGGAAGGTGCGCACCAACCCGGTGCCGCTGTGGATCGTCTGCATGTTCGTCAACGTCGGGATGTGGCTGGAGCGCTTCGTCATCGTCATCACCAGCCTGCACCGCGACTTCCTCCCCTCGTCGTGGGGCATGTACCGCGGCACGATCTGGGATTGGGGCACCTACGTCGGGACCATCGGCCTCTTCCTGACGCTCCTCTTCCTCTTCATCCGCTTCGTGCCGATGATCTCGATCGCCGAGATGCGCGCGCTCACCCCCGGCTCCCGGGGTGAGGGCATGGAGTCACCGGAATGAGCATGCAGATCGAAGAGCGGCCCATTCTCTATGGGTTGATGGCCGAGTTCGACACGCCGGACGACCTGATCCGGGCGGTCGAGCGGGTGCGCGCCACCGGCTACCGCCAGGTCGAGGCCTACACCCCGTACCCGATCGAGGAGGTGTCGCACGCCCTGGGCATCCACCATTCGTGGATGTCGCTCCTCGTCCTGATCGGCGGGATTCTCGGCGGCACCGGCGGCTACTTCCTCCAATATTGGATCAACCTGTACGCCTACCCGATGAACATCGGCGGCCGGCCGATGCACAGCTGGCCGGCCTTCATCATCCCGACCTTCGAGTGCACGATCCTGGTCGCCGCCCTCTTCGCCGTCTTCGGCATGTTCGCCCTGAACGGCCTGCCGCAGCCCTACCATCCGGTGTTCAACGTGCCGCGCTTCGCCGAGGCGTCGCGCGCCCACTTCTTCCTCGTCGTCAAGGCGGCCGACCCGCGGTTCGACCGCGCGGCGACCGAGAAGCTCCTGGCCGATTTGAATCCCAGCGAGGTGGCGGAAATTGAGGTCTGAGCGTCTTGGGCTCGCGCTGTTCTGCCTGGCGGCCTGTCTGGCGGCCTTGGCCGGCTGCCGGCAGAACATGCACAACCAGGCGAAGTACATCCCGCTCCGCGAGAGCGATTTCTTCGCCGACGGCACCTCGGCGCGACCGCTGCCCGCTCACACCGTGGCGCGCGGTTTCCTGCGCGCCGACACCGCCCGTTATACCGGCCTGCAGAAAGACGGCAAGCCGATCGCCGATTTTCCGCTCCCCGTCACCCGGGAGCTGCTCCAGCGCGGCGAGCAGCGCTACAACATCTTTTGCTCCCCCTGCCACGACCGGGTGGGAGCGGGGCGCGGCATGGTGGTGCAGCGCGGCTACAAGCAGCCGCCGTCGCTCCACATCGATCGCTTGCGGAGCTCGGCGGTGGGCTACTTCTACAACGTGATCACCGAGGGCTTCGGGGTGATGCCCTCTTACGCCAGCCAGATCCCGCCCGAGGACCGCTGGGCGATCGTGGCCTACGTCCGCGCCCTCCATCTGGCCCAGAACGCCCGCCTGGCCGATCTCTCTCCCGAGGAGCGGAAGAAGCTGGACGCCGCCTGGAAGCTGCCGCCGGTGCGGCCCGAGGACGAGGGGCCGCGCGACGGCATTCAGAGTCCCGAGCCGAGGCGACGCGAGTCGACCGGACGCAGCGAGAATTCGAGGGACCGCCAGTGACGACGCTCGACGCCACCCCGAAACCCTTTCGCCTGCCCTTCGTGGCCGCCGATTGGACCGCGCCGGGAGACCTGGCCGGCCTGCAAAGAAAGGCTTTGATCGCCGGCGCGATTGGCACGGTCGCCTCTCTCCTCGGGCTTTTCTTGAACCCGCCGGTCTTCTTCCGCGCCTACCTGGTCGCCTGGCTGCTGGTCGTCGGGGTGTCGGTCGGTTGTCTCGCCATCTCCATGCTGCACCACCTGTCGCGCGGCGCCTGGGGGCTCATGGTGCGCCGGCCGCTGGAGGCGGCGGCGCGGACGATCCCGCTCGTCGGCCTGCTGTCGATTCCGATCGTCCTCGGCATCAAGCAGATCTTCCTCTGGGCGCGGCCCGAGGTGGTGGCGCACGACCTCATGCTCCAGCAGAAGCACTGGTATCTGAACGTGCCGTTCTTCATTGGCCGGCTGATTTTCTACTTCGTCGTCTGGGGCGGCTTCGGCTTCGTCCTCGACCGCCTGTCGCGCCGGCAGGACGAGGCGCCCGATCCCGGCCTCGCCCGCCGCATGCAGCTCCTCGCGGCGCCCGGCCTGGCGATCTACTGCCTGCTCGCCACCTTCGCCTCGGTCGACTGGCTGATGTCGCTCCAACCGCACTGGTTCTCGACCATCTACGGCATCTACTTCATCGGCGGGCAGGGATTGGCGGCCCTCGCCTTCATCATCCTGATCGCTCTCTATCTCTCGCGCCGCGCGCCCATGAAGCAGGTGCTCGCTCCCCAGCATTTCCACGACTATGGCAAGCTCTTCCTCGCCTTCGTCATGCTCTGGGCCTACTTCTCGTTCTCCCAGTTCCTCATCATCTGGGCGGGGAACCTGCCGGAGGAGATCATCTGGTACGTGCGGCGGATCGAGAACGGCTGGGGGTTCCTGGCGCTCTCGATCGTCCTCTTCCATTTCGGCATGCCGTTCCTCCTCCTCCTCTCGCGCAACCTCAAACGGGCGCCGAAGCGGCTCGGGGGCCTCGCCCTCTTCATGCTCTTCATGCGCTGGGTCGACCTCTACTGGCAGGCCGAGCCGGCCTTCCATGCGGACAACCGGTTCTATTTCCACTGGCTCTTCCTCACCACCCTGCTGGCGGTGGGCGGGATCTGGCTCTACGCCTTCTGCGCCGAGCTGAAGAAGCGGCCGCTCCTGCCGATCAACGATCCATTCCTCGCGGAGGCGGTGGCCCATGAGTGAATATCCGCCGGGGCAGCCGGGGCGGCCGGGAGAGGGGCACACGCCGGACGCGGAGCAATACGACCGCGACCTGAATCTCCGCGCCGTGGTCTGGACGGCGCTCTCCCTGACTGTGGGAACCCTCGTCATCCTGCTCCTCATGTGGTGGCTCTTCGCCGGTCTGCGCCACCTGGAGACGGCGGCCGATCCACCGCAGCCGGCGTTGCGCGAGGTGCGCGAGCGGCGCCTGCCCCCCGAGCCGCGCCTGCAGTCCGACCCCGACGGCGACATGCTCCGGCTGCGGGCGGACGAGGACCAGAGGCTCGCGCGGCCGGCCTGGATCGATCAGAAGCAGGGGAC
>DASQPA010000145.1:0-31879 GCA_035644215.1 Thermoanaerobaculia bacterium | reverse complement strand
CCGGATCGGGCGCCACGCCATGGCCGTCGAGCCCCTCCCGCACCAGCTCCGGCAGGGCGCTGTCGGGGGCCAGGCAGTAGACGACCGGCAGGCCGGCGGCCATGGCCTCCAGGGGGAACATCCCGAAGCTGTCCTGGGAGGAGGGCTGGACGGCGAGCTCGGCGCGCGCCATCTCCCGCCACAGGACGGCGCTGTCGAGAGTGCCGAGGAAGCGTACCCGGGAGGCGATCCCCAGCCGCTCGGCCTGGGCTTCGAGCTCCGGCCGGAATGGGCCGTCCCCGGCGACGGTCAGGAGCACCGGCTCGGGCCGCCCCGCCAACCGCCCGACCGCCGCCAGCAGGAGATCGAGCCGGCGCTCGCGGGTCAGCCGGCCGGCGAAGAGGAGCGGCGGACCGGCCCCCGCCGCCTCCCGGGCGCCCTCCCCAGCGGAACGGATGCGCGCCAGGGGGATGCCGTTGGGCAGCACCTCCACCCCGCCGGTAAGACCCCCGCGGAGGCGCTGGGCGGCGACCCGGCCGGCGGTCATCCGGCTGACCGCCACCACCGCCGAACCCGCCTGGGCCGCCGCCCACTCGATGGCCCGGTAGGCGGGCCAGGTCCAGTTGCCGATGTAGTCCCGCCAATAGGCCCCCCAGTGGGCGTGCCAGGCGACCACCAGCGGCTTGCCATGGAGGGCGCACTTGAGGCTCAAGGGCAGCAGGTGGAGGTAGGGGATATTGGCGGTCTCGACGACGTCGTAGGGGCGGACGTCCAGGTGCCAGGCGATGCTCAGGAAGCGGATCGCCTCCCGGGTGCTGCGCTGGCCGGTGGGGGTGTGGAGGTCGCCCAGCGGGGCGAAGCAGAGGACCTGGAGGTGCGGGGCGACCTGCCGCGATCCCTTCCCCAGCCCGCCCAGGGTGACCTCGTGGCCGCGCCGGGCGAGGGCCGCGGCGAGCTCGAAGTTCCGGTGCTCGACCCCACCCACGAAGTCGGGGTAGACGGTGTCGTAGAGGATGAGGATCTTCACTCCATCCCCCGCCGCTTGAGGGCCGCCAGGCAGGCCACCCCGACGATCGCCTGGAAGACGAGGCCGAGCAGGCTGAAGGCGAGACTGAAGGAAAGGACGGCCGCCTCCGATGCATAGTGTGCAAAAAGGAGCACCTGGGCCGCCTGTAAAGTGCCCAGCCCGGCCGGGGCGACGGGCAGGGCGGCGACGACGAGGACCAGCGGCATCAGTGCCAGGGCGTGGTCGGCGGGGATGCGCACCCCCCAGATCCACAGCGCTCCCCACTGCCCAAGGGCGAGGAGCAGCACATGGGGGAGCCGGCCGGCGAGGGCCGCGAGGTGCCCGCGCACCCCGGCGGCGAAGAGCGGCGAGAGGATCTCGTACCGGTTGAGGAAGGCGGGCCGGAGAGCCACGACCCCGAGGTAGAGGGCGCCGAGGACGAGCCCGCCGAGCACCAGGTCCCGCACCTCCGGCCCCAGCCGGTTGCCCACCGGAAGGACGAGCCCGAGGGCGGCGGTCAGGGCGAGGGAGCCGAGGTTCACCGCCATGAGGAAGAGGACGATCCCGGTGCCGCGCGCCGCCCGGGTGCCGGTGCGATGGAGATAGAGGCCGATCCCCCCCTGCCCCAAAGCGTAGTTGACGAGCCCCAGGAGATAGGTCGCGCCGCGCACCAGGAGCAGGGTGCGAAACGGCCGCGGCTCGCCGGTCACCGCCAGGCAGACCTGGGTGGCGAAGGCGTCGGCCACCAGAGTGAGGGCGGCAAGCGGGAAAGTGTAGGCGGTGAGCGCCCCCCACGGTCCATGGGCGAGCCCCGAGCGCAGGGCGGCGAACGGCACCCGGTGGAGCAGGAAGAGCAGGAGCCCCGCCGCCACCAGCCACGGCCCGAAGCGGCGGGCGGCCTCCCGGACGGTCGGCGGGAGAGCGCTCACCGCCAGGGGCCGGCCGGCAGGATCGGGGGGGAGGCTTGCGGGATCACGTCCCGGGTACTGTAGCCGGGCGAGCGGGCCGGCGGCAACCGGGCTATTGGAGCGTGGCGTGTAAGAGGCGAATCTGCGCTGACAGCGGTTCGACAGAGGGAGTAGAGACGTTCCAGGTCCTGAACGATCCCCTGCGCAGGCCACGGGGACCGCGGAACGTCTCCGGATCGGGAGGTCGCCCCCTATACCCACCTGTCCTGTCCCTCAGGAGAGGACATTCGCCCCTCCAAACGCCTCCCTGAGCCCGCGAAACTCGCCTCCAACCCCTCGAAACTCAAAAAAAGTCACTCCAAATCGATTTCGCGCCCCTCGAAATTCATTTCAGGTCACCTGAAATGCATTTCGAGTCACCCGAAATGTATTTCGTCCCGCTCGAAATCGATTTCCAGTCCCTCGAAATCCATTTCGAGCCTCTCCAAATGCATTTCGAGCCACCCGAAATTCATTTCGGGCCGCCTGTACTGTATTTCGAGCCGCTCGAAGGGAGTTTCGGGCCGTTTTGGGGAGATTCCCAGGCCCATCGGCGGTGTTCCGAGGAGGCGGCGCTGCGGTCGGCGAGGCTCGCGCCCTATCCAGAGGATACCACCCGCGGTTCGGAACGCCCCCCTCCTGTCCCCCTCCAGCTCACCGCCAGGGGATGAGCGCCGCGATCTCGGCCGAGCGGCGGTTGATCGAGGAGAGGAGCACGCCGCAGGTGAAGGAGAGGGCGGAGAGGATGAAGAGCGCGGCGGAGAGGACGGCGAGCGGCAGCCGCGGCACCAGGCCGGTGGTCAGGAACTCGGTGACCACCACCGCCCCGCCGGCGAGCGAGAGGGCGAGGAAGAAGAGCCCCAGGAGACCGAAGAAAGTGAGCGGCCGATAGTCGCGGAAGAAGGTGAGGATGGCGAGGAGGATGCGGGTGCCGTCCCGGTAGGTCTTGAGCTTGCTCGGGCTCGCCTCCGGCCGCGCCCGGTAGCGGATCGGCACCTCGGCGGTGCGGAACCCCTGCACCACCGCCTGGAGCGACAGCTCGGCCTCGACCTCGAAACCGCGGGCGATGAGCGGCGCCGACTGGAGAAACCGGCGGGTGAGCACCCGGTAGCCGGAGAAGAGGTCCTGGGTCTTCACCCCGAAGAGAAGGCGCACCAGGCCGTTGAAGAGATGGTTGCCGAGCGAGTGGCCGGCCCGGAAGGCCCCCTCCTCCGCCCCTTCGAGACGGGTGCCTATCACCATGTCGGCCCCTGCCTCGGCGGCGGCGAGGAGGCGGGAGGCGTCCTCCGCGGGATAGGTGTCGTCGCCGTCGACCATGACGAAAAAATCGGCGTCCCGCCCTTCCCGGAAACCGGAGAGGAGGGCGAACCCCTTGCCCGCCCGCGGCTCCGTGATCACCCGCGCCCCGGCCGCCCGCGCCAGCTCCGCCGTGCCGTCGGTCGAGGCGTTGTCGACCACCACCACCTCCGCCCGGGGGAGGGCGGCCTGGAAGTCGCGCACCACCTTGGCGACCGTCGCCGCCTCGTTGTGGCAGGGGACGACGACCACGACCCGCGACGCGTCAGGCGCCGGGGCCGGCCGGAGGGGGAGGGGCTCGGAGGGGTTCATGCCGCTTTACTGTAGCATCCACCCCGCTCGCCCCGCTCGGTCGCGCCTTGACTTGGCCGAGCATGCCTCGTACAGTCTTCCTGTACAGGAGGAGAGATGGCCATCGAGACAACCTACACCCTGGCGCGGGCCAATCTGGCCAAGCTCCTCGACGAGGTGACCGAGAACCGCGAGACCGTCGTGATCCACCGCCGTGGAAGCGAAGATGTCGCCCTGATCGCGGCATCCGAGCTGGAGTCTCTCGCCGAGACGGCTCACCTGTTGAGGTCTCCTCGGAACGCCGAGCGGCTCTTCGCCGCAGTGGCCGAGGCGAAGGCTGGCGGGGGGCGGACCCTGACGGTGGAGCAGCTGCGCGAAGAGCTCGGCCTTGAACGAGACGAGTAGAGGCTCTTCTGCTGGCCGGCGCGAAGCGGTTTTTCAGGAGAAGTTTCTCGAAGACCTGCGTTTTTGGATCGAGACCGACCGCAAGACGGCCCTGCGCATTTTGCAGCTGGTCGACGCGGTGCTCCGCGATCCTTTCGAGGGCCTGGGTAAGCCCGAACCGCTGAAGTACTTCCTTACGCCGGGCGCCTGGTCACGCCGCATTACGCAGGAGCATCGGATGGTCTATCTGGTGGAGCCGGGAAAGGTGCGGTTTCTCCAGGCCCGCTACCATTATTAGAGAACCGGACTCGAGGCGGCCGGCGTTGCGCGCCTTTCGGGGCGGGACGCGGTTCCTCGGATAGGTCGCCGCGCGCGGCGACACCAACGAGATTCAGACCGGCTGCGCCTGCACCGTCTTTGCGGTCTGCGGCTAAAGCTTCGAGTCGGACACGCTCCTCGTCCATCGGCCTCTCTGGAAGACAGTGATCCCTCTGGACGTTGGCTCACGACCAGCATCGACTAGCGCTAGCCGTCCAACGTAGCAGGCCTAAGCAGCGCGGGTCGAGGGAAGCGAGAGCCGCGTCTGCTTCAGTCTGGAGTTGGGCGGCGGCGTCCGATCCGTCTCAGGGCGTGAGTTGGGGGCGCTCACGTCGTGTACTTTTCGGTCAGCCAGCTCGTCACTCTTAACATTACTGATATATCCGCGGGGTCCCGAATTACTCGAGGCAGCAGAAAGTCAGCCATGAGGGAATCATTGGTTCGCTCCGGCAATCCTTGAACGCGCTCACCTTGAATCGCTCGCGCCTGAAACTCTTCAGGGCTAGCCTGTTCAAGTGACATTCCGGTGGATCGATTGAATTGGAGCAGAAGCTCCCGCGCTTGCATATATAGCTGTTGGTACCGCTCCACGAATACGTTTCGAATTGCATTGTCCAACTTGGCGAGGACATCCACGTCCTCGCCAAGGTCGTAGCGGACAAACTCCAAGTGTCGGATGTCAGTTGGAACATCCTCGGCTCTGTCTTGAGTCAGGAGGACTACCGGTTTCTCAAGCGCGTGCGCCAGACCGAGTTCGTAGAACACATTCGGATTCCTCCCTGTGATATCCGCGATAAGGACCTTCGCTTCGCCGATCTGCTGACGAATCTTCTCCAAGAGCGGCACGGTTAGGATTCTGTGATCTCCCCTTTCAACCCTCAGCCCGTGCCTTTCTTCCAAGTGCCGCCGGATATAGAGGTAGAAAAAGTTGAGATCCGCACGAAACGGCATTACGACGAAGCAGAGTGGCGGCTGGTCGATCATCGGCGCCCCTCTCTTACATACTCACGTAGTAGGCGCTCGAGCGGCCTTCGCAAAGGCTCGAAGTCGCGCTTGTCATAGGTGAGAAATTGAAACCCGCTTAGGTCACTCGGCACTCGAAGTCCCTGCGATTCTGACAGAATGATCGTGGGCTTCTTGAGGGCATGCACGTAGCCGAGTTCGTACATTACGTTCGGGTTTGCGCCCGTGACGTCGACCACCACCACGTCCGCTCCCTGGATTGCGTCCGCGATCGCGTTGGCCCACATGGCACCAGGTTGCAACATCTCGTCGAACCGGAAGACTCTGACGCCTTGGCGTGAAAGCTCCTTTGAAAGGAATTCGCGAACGTCGTCGTGCGCGCGGCCGTAGGGCAATAGCAAGAGTGCTGTCGGAGTCGCGGGGCGCCTCGATCGTTCACTTAGGATGCTTACAAGTGCTGTTACTACAGCAGCCTTGAGTTCATCCGGAGATTTGAACTCGGCGATTAGTCCTTCTCGGCGCGTCAGAGCTTTGAATGAACGAAGTTTGTCGGCGCTGGGACCAGTCTCCACGTCCGCCGGGCGAACCGGATGGTCGTCGCTCATGAGAAAAATGAGTCGGGGGATGCCCTTTTCCCTCGCTTGTTCATACTCAATTTCAGTAAGCGACCTATCCTGCCCTGCGGGCACGATGCCATATCGGAACGCCAGGATTCCAATATAGACATCGGCGCGATCGACGAGGTCCGCGGCCCGGGCGATCGAGTCGGTGCCATCGGCGTCGGTATTCTCTACGGCTAACGGTTCGACACCGACTCGCAAGCAAGCGTCGATCACGGCGGCGCGGTGCTCAGCGAGATCGCTCGTGGTGCCGCTGATAAAGACGCGCGGCCGTTCCCTAGAGTTCGTTGCAATCACGGCTTATTTCTCCCGATGTGCTTCAGTACTTCCGCCCAACCTCTACACTCACCAAATTCTCCGTCGCGCTTCCCGGGTTATACGACAGGCTCGTGTCGCTAAGGCAGCCGAACCAACGCCAGTAAGGGCAGCGCAAGTCGTGCACAAGCATCCACTTACGCCACAGCCTAGTCCCATGCACAGATTGCGTCAACGACATGAGCGCAGGCGTATAAGCTCCTCCCAGGTCCCTGTGAAAGCATGCTTAGCGCCTCCAAACGCCGTGCCAGAACCGCGGACTTCCCTCTTCCACTTCCGCCGCTCTTGTGCTAGCTTCCAGTCAGCGAGAGGAACGTCCTCTCCACCCGAACCAAGCGGGGCCGACAGAGCGGGAACTCTGCCGACCCCAGGCAACGCAAGGAGGTTAAGTCCATGCGTCACCAGCACCAGTCTACCAGTCCCTCGTCCACCCACCTCGCCAACGCCTTCGCCCCCGACTACCTGACCCGCCTGCGCGAGCAGGAGGAGGTCCTGACCGCCGCCGAGGCCGAGCTCGCCGGTCCCTGGAAGACGGAGGCCGTTCCCGGCAAGCCCGGGGCGGTCGCCGTGCTCCGGGTGTGGGAAGAGCTCGACGCCGGAGACCGGCCCGTGGCCGTGTGGTGGCATGAGGAGACTGCGCGGCTCTTGACCCTCCTCCTCCCGGCCCTCGACCGCGAACCGCTCTTCCATCTGGTGGAAGGGGAAACCGCGGACGGCTACCCAGTTCTCGCCGTGTATGGCGAGCAGGGGACCGAGGTCGCCGGCTGGATCGACCGCTACGATCCGCGGTGGGCGGAGGGGCTCCACCTCCTGGAGGCGATCGTCCGCTCGCCTCTCGCCCTGGCCATCCTGCTCGCGGTCGCCGGCCCGGGAGCCGAGGAGCAGGTGGGCAGGATCCGCGCCCGGCAGCAGCAGCCGTAAGGAAGAAGGTCGGCAGGAAGGGGCGGCGCTACGGCGCCGCTCCCGTACGGCAGTTAGGGCCGCGGAATCTTGGATTTACGGGCGGCCGAGTGGACGACCGCGGCGGAGCAGAACCGTTCTGGGGAAGAACAGACCTGCACCGCGGCGAAGCAGAGCTCGATCGCTGCGGAACAGAACTTCATCGCTCCAGATGAGAACCGCTCCGCCGCGGATCAGAGCTGATCCGCTCCAGATGAGAACCGTTCCGCCGCGGATCGGAGCTGAACTGCTCCAGATGAGAACCGTTCCGCCGCGGATCAGAGCTGAACCGCTCCGGATGAGAACCGCTCCGCCGCGGATCAGAGCTGAACTGCTCCAGATGACGACGGGGGGGGAGGAACCTATAGGCTAACTTTGCGATCGGGAGGGGTTGTAGAGACGGCCAGCCGCTACCACAGGCATCACCATGACCACGATCACCAGGCCGTCTCCAACGCCGCCGGGACCCAGTCGTTTCGGGCCTGCGGAGACGCCCTGGCGGCGGTGGTTCCGGGGGATTCGTGGTAGCGGCTGGGCGTCTCTACCGAAGACACCTTGCCGGTAAGTTAGCGCCTATGCGGCGGCTCCCTCACCCCAGCTGTTCGCGCACCGCATCCGGCACCGCGGCCAGGGCCTCGGGGAGCTTCTCGGGGAGCTTGCCGCCGGCCTGGGCGAAGTCGGCCCGGCCGCCGCCGCCGCCGCCGACCACCGCGGAGAGGCGCTTGACCAGCTCCCCCGCCTTGATCCGGCCGGTGAGGTCCTTGGTGACCGCCACCACCAGGCTGACGTTGCCGTCCCCCCGGCTGCCGATCACCACCACCCCCGAGCCCAGGCGCGAGCGCAGGGCGTCGGCCATGTTGCGCATCTCGCCGGCCGGCGCCGGCGGCACCTCGCGGGCGAGCACCTTGACGCCGTCGACCACCGTCTCCTGATCGCCGTCGCCGGAGGCTCCCGCCACCAGCTGGAGGCGGAGCTTCTTGACCTCTTCTTCCAGAGCGCTCTCGCGGGCGACGATCTGCTCCGCCCGGGCGATCTGCTCGGCCGGATCGGCGGTCTTGATCCCCAGGACGCCGGCGAGCGCCGCCAGGGTCTCTCGCTGGCGGCGCAGGAGCGACAGGGTGTTCTCCCCCGTCGAGGCCTCGATCCGCCGCACCCCGGAGGCGATGCCGCGTTCCGATTCGATGAGGAAGGCGCCGATCTGGCCGGTGTTGCGCACGTGGCAGCCGCCGCACAGCTCGAGCGAGAAGCCGGGGACGTCGACCGTCCGTACCCGGTCGCCGTACTTCTCGCCGAAGAGCGCCATGGCCCCCGCCGCCACCGCCTCCTGGTAGGAGCGCCAGCGGATCTCGGTCGGCACGGCGCGGAGGATCCACTCGTTGACCAGGTCCTCGGCCTGCTGCACCTCGTGCGGGAACATGCCGCGGTGGTAGGTGAAGTCGAAGCGCAAACGCCCGGGGGCGACGAGCGACCCGGCCTGGCGCACGCTCTTGCCCAGCACCTGGCGGAGGGCGGCGTGGAGGAGGTGGGTGGCGGTGTGGTTGCGCTCGGCCGCCACCCGCGCCTCGTGGTCGACCCGCAGCTGGACCCGGGTGTGGCGGGTGAGCTGCCCCTCCTCCACCTCGACGAAATGGAAGTAGACCCCGGTCGCGTCCTTCTGGGTGTCGTTGACCCGCGCTCTCCCGCCTTCCCAGAGGATGAGGCCGACGTCCCCCACCTCGCCGCCGGACTCGGCGTAGAAGACCGTCTGGTTCAGGACCACCACCCCCGCCTCGCCGGCCGAGAGGGCCGAGACGCGGAGCGGATCGCCCTCCTTCCAGGTGGCGAGGCGCACCACCTCGGTCGCCGGGTCGGCGAGCTCGGTCACCTCGTAGCCCTCGAAGCGGGTCTCCGGGATCTCGGCGTGGCCGCGGATCTCCTCGCGCAGGGCGGCGAGGCGGTTCTGCACCTCGCGCGTCGCCTTGCGCGACTGCGCCCGCTGCTGCTCCAGGGCGGCCTTGAAGCCGGCGTCGTCGATCGCGAAGCGCTCCTCCTCGGCGATCTCCTGGATCACCTCCAGGGGGAGCCCGTAGGTGTCATAGAGGCGGAAGACCATGGCGCCCGGGAGGACGTTCTTCCCCTCCTTGCGCAGGCGTTCGACCTCCTCTTGCACCTGGCGGGCGCCGGCCGCGACGGTGCTGAGGAACTTCTCCTCCTCGGCCTTGATGGTGGCGATCGAGGCCTGGCGGGTGGCCGCGAGCTCCAGGTAGGCCGAGCCCATCACCTCGCCCAGGACCGGCACCAGGCGGGAGAGGAACGGCTCCTCGAACCCCAGGCGCATGCCGTGCCGCACCGCCCGGCGGAGGATGCGGCGGAGCACGTAGCCGCGCCCTTCGTTCCCCGGGATCACCCCGTCGGCGAGGAGGAAGGAGACGGCGCGCAGGTGGTCGGCGATGACGCGCAGCGACACGTCCTGCTCGGCGTTCCTGCCGTAGGTGGTCTTCGCCAGGGTCGCCGCGGCCTCCAGGATCGGCCGGAAGAGGTCGGTGTCGTAGTTCGAGCCCACCCCCTGGAGCACTGCCGCCACCCGTTCGAGCCCGGCGCCGGTGTCGATCGAGGGGTTGGGCAGGGGGGAGAGCTCGCCGGCCTCGTTCCGCTCGTACTGCATGAAGACGAGGTTCCAGATCTCCAGGTACCGGCCGGAGTCGGTCCCCTCCTCCCAGGTGACCTCGGGGAAGTCGGGATGGAGGTCGACGAAGATCTCCGAGCAGGGGCCGCAGGGACCGGTCTCGCCCATCGCCCAGAAGTTGTCCTTCTTGCCGCAGCGGCGGATGCGCTCGGGGGGCAGCTCGGAGAGCCGGCGCCAGAGGTGGAGGGCCTCGTCGTCCTCTTCATAGACGGTCGCCGACAGGTGGTCGACGGGGAGCCCCCAGACCCGGGTCACCAGCTCCCAGGCCGAGCGGATGGCCTCCTCCTTGAAGTAGTCGCCGAAGGAGAAGTTGCCCAGCATCTCGAAGAAGGTATGGTGGCGCGGGCTGGGACCGACGTTCTCCAGGTCGTTGTGCTTGCCCGAGACCCGCAGGCACTTCTGGATCGAGACGGCGCGCTTCGACTCCGGGGTCTCGGCGCCCAGGAAATAGCCCTTGAACGGCACCATGCCGGCGTTGGTGAACAGCAGGGTGGGATCGCCGTACGGCACCAGCGGCGCGCTCGGAAAGAGGCGGTGGCCGCGCTGGCGAAAGAAGTCGGTGAAGCTGGAGCGGATGTCGGTGCTCTTCATGGCGGTCGGGACCCGAGGGGGACAGGAGGGGTGGAATACCCGCGGGCGGGGACTTACTCGTCGTCTCCCTCGCCGGCGGTCTCGTTCCCCGCTTCCCTCGAAAGCTGAACGATAGCACGACGGGAGAACCCCTTGCGCGCCAGGTGGCGGACGAGGGCCGCGGGGTTGCCGCCCCGCTCGCCGTCCCGGCCGGCCCAACGGGCGGCGGCGGCCCGCGCCGCGGGCAGGTCGTCCTCGGGGAGGAGGGCGTCGAGCGCCGCCGCGGCCGCCTCGGGGTCCGCCCCCCGGCGCGCCAGCTCGGCGGCGAGCCGTAGCCGCCCCTCGCCGCGTGAGAGCCGGGAGGTGATGAGGCTCTCCGCCGCCTTCCGGTCGTCCAGGTATCCCTCCGCGGTCAGCCGGTCGAGCGCCGCCTCGATCTCCTCCGCCGGGAAGGTACGGGCGGCGAGCTTACGCTTCAGCTCCCAGCGGAAGTGGGGGCGGGAGGCCAGGAGCTGGACGGCTTTCTGATAGGCGGCGCTCATGGCATCGCCTCCGCCAGGCCCTCCGGCTCGTGCTCCTCGACCTCCTCGACCTCCTCTTGGGACCGGTGCGTCCGCGCCACCACGACGTAGATCGACGGCACGACGAAGAGCGTGAACATCGTGCCGATGATCATGCCGCTCACCAGCATGATGCCGATGCTGTTGCGCGCCCCGGCACCCGGGCCCTTGGCGAAGACCAGCGGCAGGTGGCCGACCACCGTGGCCGCGGTGGTCATGAGGATCGGGCGCAGCCGCGTCATGGCCGCCTCGATCACGGCCGCGAGCTTCGTCAAGCCGGTCTCCTGCAGATGATTGGCGAATTGGACGATCAAAATACCGTTCTTCGCCACCAGGCCGACCAGGGTGATCAATCCCACCTGGCTGTAGACGTTGAGCGTGGTCAGGCCCAGGAAGGAGAAGAGCAGGGAACCGGAGAGCGCCAGGGGCACCGAGCCGGCGAGGATGATGAACGGATCGCGGAAGCTCTCGAACTGGGCCGCGAGCACGAGGTAGATGAGGATCGCCGAGAGCAGGAAGGTGCCGAGGAACTTGCTGCCCTCGATGCGGAGCTGCCGCGACTCGCCGGCGTAGTCGACCGTGTAGCCCGGCGGCAGGGTGCGCCGCGCCTCGTCTTCGAGGAAGCGCAGCGCCTGGTCGAGCGACACCCCCGGCGCCACCTCCCCCTGGATGTGGATGGCGTTCAGCTGCTGGAAACGCTTGAGCTCGCGCGGCTCGGTCGTGGTCTTGAGCGTGGCGAAGGTGGAGAGCGGCACCAGCTTGCCTTCGGCGCCGGTGACGTAGATGTCCCGCAGCTGGTCCGCCGTCAGCCGCTCGCTCCGCTTGACCTGCGGGATGACCTTGTAGCTCCGGCCCTGGATGCTGAACCGGTTGACGAAGTTGCCGCCCAAAAGCGTCGAGAGGTCGCGGCCAGCCTGGGAGAGATCGACGCCCTCGGAGCGCAGCTTGTCGCGATTGAAGACCACCTCGGTCTGCGGCTGATCGAATTTGAGATCGGTGTCGGCGAACATGAAGCGGCCGCTCCCGAAGGCCTTCTGCACCAGCGGCGCGACGATCTCGGCGAGCAGCCGCGGCTCGGCGGTCGAGGCGATCACGAAGTCGACGGGCAGGCCGCCACCGCCGCCGGGGAGAGCGGGCGGGGTGATCGGAATGACCCGCAGGCCGGCGATTTTCGACAGCTCGGCCGAGACCTCTCCCTGGAGCTCGGCACTGGTTTTCTTCCGCTCGCTCCACGGCTTGACCACCATGCCCGCGAAGCCGCCGGTCGGGAAAATGAGCTGGAAGGTGCTGTCGGTCTCGGGGAAGGAGCGGAAGACCTGATAGACCTGGTTCGAGAAGAGCTGCGCCTGGTCGAGGGTCGAGTTGGCGGCGGATTGCACGATCCCGAAAACCACCCCCTGGTCCTCGGCCGGCGCCAGCTCTTTTTGCGAGAACAGGTAGAACGGCACGAGGAGCAAGGTGACGATGACCCAGAGGGTCAGGACGACGGGCCGGTCGGCGAGCGTCCACGACAGCATCCGCGCGTAGGTGCGCCGGATGGCTTCGAACCGGCCGTTGATGAAACCGGCGAAGCCGCGCTCGGTGTCGCCGGCGCGCAGGAGCCGCGAGCTCATCATCGGCGACAGGGTGAGCGCCACCACGCCGGAGACCAGCACCGCGCCGGCCAAGGTGAAGGCGAACTCGCGGAACAGCGAGCCGGTCAGGCCGCCCTGGATGGCGACCGGCGTGTACACCGCCGCCAGCGTGATCGTCATGGCGACGATCGGGCCGACCAGCTCGCGGGCGGCGTCGATCGCCGCCTGGAACGGGGTCTTGCCGTCGTGCAGATGGCGCTCGACGTTTTCGACCATGACGATCGCGTCGTCGACCACCAGGCCGACCGAGAGCACGATGGCCAAAAGGGTCAGGAGGTTGATCGTGAAACCGGCCGCCAGCATGAGGAAGACGGCGCCGACGAGCGAGATGGGGATCGCCACCACCGGGATGAGCACCGACCGCACCGAGCCCAGGAAGAGGAAGATGACGAGGATCACGATGAGCAGGGTTTCGGAAAGGGTTTTGAGCACCTCGCGGATCGAGTCCCTGATGTACACCGTCGAGTCGTAGGGAATGACCGCCTGCATCCCCGTCGGCAGCTGGGCCTGGATGCCGGGCATCGCGTCGCGCACCCGGCCGATCACTTCCAGCGTGTTGGCGGTGGGCAGCACCCAGATGCCGATGAAGGTGGCGGTCTGGCCGTTGAAGCGGACGTCCTGCTCGTAGTTCTCGGCGCCCAGGACGACGTCGGCGATCTCGCCCAGGCGGACGACGACGCCGTTTTCTTCCTTGACCACGATCTGGCGGAACTCCTCGGCCGTTTTGAGATCGGTGTTGGCGACCAGGTTGACCGACACCATCGATCCCTTGGTCCGGCCGAGAGCGGAGAGGTAGTTGTTCGCCGCCAGCACGTCGTGCACCTGGGAGGGCGAGATGCCGTGCGCCGCCATCCGATCGGGTTTCAGCCAGATGCGCATGGCGAACGTGCGCTCGCCGAAGAGGTCGGCGCGCTGCACGCCGCTGATCGCGCTGAGCTTCGGCTGCACGACCCGGGTCAGGTAATCGGTAATCTGGTTCGGGGCGAGGTCTTTCGACGAAAAACCGAGATACATCGACGCGAACTCGCTGTCCGCGGTCGCCAGCGCGATGACCGGCGCCTCCGCCTCGGGCGGCAGGGTGTTGCGCACCTGCGCCACCTTGGACTGGATCTGGGTGAGGGCGGCGTTGGTGTCATAGTTGAGCTGGAGGTGCACGACGATCGTGCTGAGGCCCTGGGCGCTCGACGATTCCATGTAGTCGATGCCGTCGGCGCTGGCGATCACCCGTTCGAGCGGCGTGGTGATGAAACCGCGCACCAGGTCGGCGTTGGCGCCCACGTAGGCGGTCGTCACGTTGATGACCGCGATGTCGGTGCGCGGGTACTGCCGCACGCTGAGCGAGCGGATGGATTGCAGGCCGGCAATCAGGATGACCAGGCTGACGACGATGGAAAGGACGGGCCGCTTGATGAACAGGTCGGTCAGCTTCATCTAGCTGTCCTCCGGCCGCGGCGCGGGGTTGTTCGCCGGCTGCACCTGGTTGTTGACCTGGACGGCGGCGCCGTTCCGGAGCTTGAAGACGCCGGAGGTCGCGACCTCCTCGCCGGGGTGGAGCCCGGAGAGGACCGCCACCTGGTCGCCGCGGGTGCCGCCCAGCTTGACGAACTGCTGGCGCACACCGCGGTAGGTCTTGCCCGTCGGGTCTTTGACGTCGCCGACGACGAAGACGGAATCGCCGTACGGCGCGTAGCTGATCGCCGAGGCGGGGAGCACGACGACCGTCTGGCTCGCCCCCAAAACCACCCGGGTCTCGCCGAACATGCCGGGGCGGAGGAGACCGTCCGCGTTGGCGAAGGTGGCCTGGATCTGGACGTTGCGGGTCGCCGGATCGACGACCGAGTCGACGGCCGTGATCCGGCCCGCCGATTCTGCGCCAGAGGCGGTCAGCTGCACGGCGGCGCCGGGGTGCAGGCGGCTCAACTCCTGCTGCGGCACGGAGAAGGTGGCGTAGATCGGGCGGAGCGACTGGAGCGCCACGACGGGAGCGCCGGCGGCCAGATACTGGCCGAGGTTGACCTGGCGCAGGCCTAAGAGCCCCGAAAACGGCGCCCGGATCGTCTTGCGCTCGATGGTGGCGTGGATCTCCCCCACCTTGGCGTCGTCCTGCTTGGACTCGGCCGCGGCGCGATCGTAGTCCGCCAGCGGGATGACCCCGCTCTCCTTCAGGCCCCGCAGCCGCTCGCGATTCAGCCGGGCGAGGTCGCCCTGGGACTCGGCGGCGACCAGCTGCGCCTGCTCCTGTCGCGTATCCAGCTGCACCAGGACGTCGCCGGCGCGGACCATGCGGCCGGACTCGAAGTGGATCTTGACGACGATGCCGGGCTGGTCCGCGCTCACGGTGACGCCCTGGACGGCGGTCACCGTCCCGATGGCGTTGACCGTCGCCGGCCAGGCGTCCTCCCGCGCCAGGATCGTCGTTACCGCCTCGGGAGGCGGTTGAAACGCCTTTTGCGCGCCGGACCGTACCTGCCGGACCTTGATCGCCCCGATGGCCCCGAGGAAGACGACGACCACGAGAAGCATCAGGATCATCCGCTTTTTCATGACAAAGGTTCCCCCTTCCAACGACTCTACAACTACGAATGGCTCTGGGCGAAGTTGCTTGGGCGCGCCGAGACCTTCCAGGGGGCCCGCTCGATGGGGCAACCCGGGGAGTGAGAGAAACGTTAGCACAACGGAAGCGTAAGGTGGGTGCGCACTCCCAGGGCACTCGCAGGAGTCCCCATGGCGGAGCCCCTCCTCCGGGCGGCGGGAGAGCCTGTCGGCTTCGCGGGGGAGGGGAGTAGACTCTGCCCCATGGACCGATCCGTCGTGGGGCTGGAGATCGACGGTTCGACGGCCCTGGTGCGTCTGAACCGCCCCGCCGTCCACAACGCCGTCGACGAGGCGGTGATGGCGGGGTTGGAAGGCGCCCTCGACCGGATCGCCGCGGCCTCGGGGGTGCGGGCGGTGATCCTGACCGGCGCCGGCGCCGAGACCTTCTCGGCCGGCGGGGATCTGCGCTATCTCGCCACCTTCCGCACGCGGGAGCAGACGCGGGCCATGTGCGAGCGGATGCAGGGGATCCTCGACCGCCTGTCCGGCGCGAGCTGGTTTACCATCGCCGCGATCAACGGCAACGCCTACGGCGGCGGCTGCGAGATCCTGACCGCCTGCCACCTCCGGGTCGCGGCCCGGGGCGTGCGCTTCCAGTTCCGCCAGGGGGAGATGGGGCTGAGCACCGGGTGGGGTGGCGGGCTCCGCCTGTTCGGCCTCGTCGGCAGAGCCCAGGCTCTCCGGCTCCTGGCCCTGGGGGAGGTCATCGAAGCCGCCGAGGCGCTCGGCATCGGCCTGGTCGACGGGGTGGTGGAGCCCGAGGGTCTCCTCCCCGAGGCTCGGCGCTGGGCCGCGCGGGTAGCGGAGAAGCCGGAGGGCTCCATCCGCGCCTTCCTCGAGCTCGCCCGCCTGGCCCCGGCGGCGGCGGATCCCGGCGCCCGGGCCCGGGAGACGGAGTTGTTCCTCGAGCGCTGGGCGTCACCGGAGTTCCAGAAAGCCCTCAACGCTGTCCTGGAGCGGCTCGGCTCGAAGGCCAAGGCATGACGATTGCAATTCTCCTGCGGAAAGAGGCACGCCGAAAACAACAGGAGAGAACATCATGCCCGAGAAGAAGACCAGCGAACGCGCGCAGAAAGACAAGCGGGAAGGAAAATCGGCGTCGACCCAGGCTGGCGAGTACGTCCATGAGGAGATCGATCACGTCCGCGAGGGCAAGCATGGCGCACGCTCGACCAAGCAGGCGATCGCGATCGGCCTGTCGAAGGCGCGCCGCGCCGGCGTGAAGCTCGCGCCGCCGAAGAAGGGAACGGCCTCGAAGGCGACCCGCGAGAAGGCCAAGCACGACAGCGCGGCGGGGGAGAAGGGCAAGAAGAAGGTGTCGAGCACCCGCTCTCGGGCGACGAGCAGCGCGCTCCAGCGCGAGGGCCACTCCGCGGCCTCGCCCAAGGCGCTCTCGAAGCAGGCGAAGTCCAGCGCCGCGAAGCGGACCGCCTCCAGTCGCTCCGCCGCGGCGAAGAAGGCGGCGAAGACCCGCGCCAAGTCCTGAGGTTTGCGATGGCCGCCGGTCGCAAGGCGAGCGGCAAGGGCGAGGTCCGGCGCCGCGCCGCTCATTCCTCGCTCCTCTTCCCCAGCGGGCGCTTGCGGACCGGCCGGTAGCGGGCGACATCGTCGACGTCCCGCAGGGCCGGCTCCAGGTGGTCGGCGAGGACGCACTGGAGGGTCGCGCGGATCTCGTCCGCGGCGCTCGGCCCCTCGTCCGGGTCGTCCAGCGGCAGGTTCGCGAGCGGTGGTCCGGGCAGGTTGGCGGCGATCTCCCGCAGCCAGTGGATGAGAGAGGACTGCTGCCGCGTCCACTCACGCAGCTCTTCCTGGGCTGCGGCTTCTTCCGAGGTCATCGCACGCTCCCTCCATCGAAAATCCCCCAGAGGGGGAAGCCCAACAACGGAGGGGACGCTACCGTGCCCGGCGGGAGGGCAGGTCGCACGGGAACGGAGGTCGCTGGTTTTCCCTAAAGCCTGGTCTTTTCCCGGAATCGAATGCGGGCAGGCCTGTCAGCTCCCCCGTTTTTCGCTCTTTCTCCTCGAAGCGTGGTCTTTTCCAGTGCTCCAGTGCCCGCTGTCCCACTTTCGGGGCCGTCCGCACCGTGCTCCATTGAAACCCACAGGACCGCCAGGAGGCCGAGATGCCGCCGAAGATCCCGCCGCTGAACGCGCTCATCGCGATGATCCTGCGCGAGTCGCAGGGCAAGAGCCAGAAGGAGGTGGCTGCCGCGCTCGGCCGGAGCCGGACCCTGGTCTCCGCCCTGGAGAGCGGCGACCACCGCCTCGACCGCGACCGGCTGGAGGAGCTGACCGCCCTCCTCGGCTACGCGCCGGAAGCGATCGACCTGGTGGCCACCCTCCTCGGCCTGCTCCCCCTCACCCGGCTCGATCCGGCGGCCACCGAGGAGGAACGATTCATCGCGCTCGCCGCGGCGCGGGTGGCGACCACGGCGGTCGAGGCGACCCTCGCCGCCTTCCCTCGCGCCCTGCGGCGGCTTCGAGCACGGCGGGCGCCGGAGGAGGCAAAGGCGCTCTGGGAAACCTTCAAGACCTTCTCCGCCAAAGAGCAGGCCTTCCTATTAAAGGAAGCCCCCGAGTACCAGACCACCGCCTTCTGCGTGCGGCTCTGCGCCGAGAGCGTGAAGGCGGCGGCGAACCTTCCCGACCAGGCGCTGGCGCTCACCCGGCTGACGCTGGAGGTCGCGCGGCTGGTCTCCGGTGGAGAGGGCTGGCGGACCCGGCTCGCCGGCTACTGCTGGGCGTACATCGGGAATGCCCTTCGGGTTGCCAACGACCTCGACGGGGCCGAGGCGGCGTTCGTGCAGGCCTGGGCACTCTGGAAGGCCGGCACGCCGGAGGAGGTAGAGATGGAGGAGCAGCGCCTCGCCCACGAATGGCGGATCTACGACCTGGAAGCCTCCTTACTCCGGGAGCAGCGGCGGTTTGACGAGGCTCTCGCGCTCCTCGACGAAGCGTTCTCCAGGTGCGGCGGCGGTGAGGCTGCAGCCCGAATCCTACTCAAGAGAGCCTTCACCCTGGAGCAGCAAGGAGAGTACGCGTCTGCCATCGCAGCCCTGGAACAGGCGGCACCTCTGGTGGAGGCGGAGAAGGGATCGCGCCTCCGGTTCGGCCTGCGGTTCAACCTGGGAGTCAATTTTTGTCACCTTCATCTTTATGCGCAGGCTTCGGAGCTACTCCCAGAGATTCGCGTTCTGGCGGTTGGTTTGCGCAACGAGCTCGATCTCCTACGCACTCTTTGGCTTAGAGGCCGCGTCGCGGCCGGTGAGGGCAGGTGGGAGGAGGCGGTGCTCGCCTTGGAGCAGGTTCGAGGTGCCTTCATATCCCGTGATCTCTCCTTTGATGCGGCACTCGTATGCCTCGAGATCGCGACCCTACTCTTGGAGCGTGGGGAGACCCGGAAAGTTCGAGCGCTGGTGCAGGAGATGATGCCGGTCTTCCGTTCGAAGAAGATTCACCGGGAGGCCCAAACGGCCCTCCAGCGTTTCCGGGAGGCATCTGAAAAGGATGCGGCGACCCTGGATCTCGCGCGCGGGCTCGTCTGCTATCTCTATAGGGCGCGACACGACCCGCGGCTCCGGTTCGAGGCGTGAACGGGCCAGAGCGATTTGAACTCCGGCCCGCCCGGTCATGAGTACACAGGCGCTTATCGGCAGGCGCCGTCCGGGTCGATCCCGCAGCCGATGTCCGTTTTTGGTGACTGGACAGTGCTGGTCGGTGTGGCAGTACAGCCTCCGCTTGGGTCGATGCCGCAGCCCACTTCGGCCCAAAGGCTCGAGAGGAGGCCATGGAGCCGGCCGAGGAGGTCTGCGGCGACCACAGCGGTTGCGCTCGGCCGGCGCTCGGCCGGCCGCGAACGCTGCGGGGCGGCGGCCAGGCTCGAAGCCGCGAGGCTGGCGATACTGGCTGCGAGGACGAAGGCAAGAAGAGGGCGGGTGGAAGCGAAGCGAGGCATGGTGCGGCTCCTTTCTCTCCGGCGCTCCGGCGCCGCCAGGGTGGCCGCGTGGGCGCCGGCTTCTAAGAACAGGGTGTCCGGTCGGCAGGTAGAGTAATCCACCCTGATAGGTCAAAAACACGTTTCGGGAGAAGGAGGGGTCGATGCCGGTAGAAGAGGATGCCGAAGAGCAGAAGCTGCTGGCCCACTTCCTGCGCGGCTTCCGCGGCCTGAGCCAGAAGCAGATGGCCCGGGCCTCGGGGGTCAGCAAGAGCACCATCTCCTCCATCGAGACCGGCACGCACGCCCCGAGGAAGAAGAGCCTGGCGCGCCTCGCCTCCGGGGTGGGGATCCCCTACCCGTGGCTCGCGCCCATCCTCCACTTCCTCGCCAGGCTGCGCGCTGGGTTCAACCCCTGGCCCGCGCCCTGGGTACCCGGGGAGGAGCCGGCCCGCGAGATCGCTTACGCGGTGGAGACCGCCGTCCACCTGGAAGAGCCTCGGCTCCAGGAGCTCGCCGTCGGCCCTGCCGGTCCGGCCGCGGCGGAGGACGAGCTCTGGCTCCGCCTGGAGCGCTGCACTCCCGGGGAACGGCGGGTGCTCGTCCTGGGCGCGCGCGCCTTCCGCACCCAGACACTCTGCCAGCGGCTGTGCGCCGAGAGTAAGAAGGCGACGGCGGGCGCCGCGCCCCTGGCGGTAGAGCTGGCGGACCTCGCATTACGCCTCGCCTCCCTCGTCCCCGCGGACGAGGCCACGCGTTCCGGCCTCGAGGCCCAAGCCTCCGCCTACCTGGGAAACGCCCTGCGGGTCGCCAACAAGTGCAAGGACGCCGAGCGGGCTCTCGGCCGAGCCCGGCAGCTCTTGCAGGCAGCGCCGCCCGGCGCCCCGCGCTTCCTCACCGAATCGCGCCTGCTCGACTTCGAAGCCTCCCTGTGTCGTGAGCAGCGGCGGTTCGACAAGGCCCTGGCACTCCTCGACGAAGCCCTGGCGAAGGGCGGCGCCGGCGAGGCCGGCCGCATCCTGCTCAAGAAGGCGTTCACCCTGGAGCAGATGGAAGCCTACGAGCGCGCCATCGCCGTCCTGCGCCAGGCGGCGACCCGGGCCGACGCTCGGAAAGACCCGCGGACCCTCTTCGGCATTCACTTCAATCTAGCGGTCAATTATTGCCACCTCTCCCAGCACCGGCAGGCCGAGGAGCTGCTCCCCGAGATCCACAAACTGGCGGCCCGGCTCGGCAACGAGTTGGACTTCCTGCGGCTGCGCTGGCTGGAGGGGCGGATTGCCGGCGGGCTCGGTCGGCGGGAGGAGGCGGCGCAGATCCTCACCGGGGTGCGGGACGAGTTCGACCGCCTCGACCTCCCCTACGACACCGCCCTCGCCTCCCTGGACCTCGCCGCCCTCCGCCTGGAGCAGGGGAGGACGGAAGAGGTGAAGGCTCTGGCGCGCCGGATGGTCGAGACCTTCCTCGACCAGGGGGTCCATCGCGAGGCGCAAAGGGCGCTCGCGCTCTTCCGCGACGCCGCCGAAAGAGAGGCCGCCACGGTGGCCCTGGTGCGCAAGCTCCTGCGCTACCTGAACCGCGCGCAGCACGACCCGCGGCTGCGGTTCGCGGGGTGAGTCGAATTGCAATTCAAGTGACTCGAATTGCAATTCGAGCGGCTTGAATTGAAACTCTTACGCCTTGTTTCCGAATTCAAGTGGCTCGAATTGCAACTCGAGTGGCTCAAATTGTAATTCGCCCGGCTTGAATTAGAATTCTTACGCTTTGTTTCCGAATTCGAGTGGTTTGAATTGGAATTCGAGGCGTTCGAATTGCAATTCGAGGGCTTCCGTGCCCGACCTGCCCCCCTCAGATCTGCCCTTCCCAGCCCGCGCCGTAGAGCTGGAAGGCCTCCCGGATCGCCGCCACCGTCGCCGCCGGCAGGGGTCCCTTCTCCACCTGCTCGACGTTCTGCCGCAGGTGCTCCAGGCTGCCGGTCCCCACGATCGCGCAGTCGACCCCCTCCTGCCAGGCGGCGAAGCGCAGGGCGAGCTCGGTCCAGCCGTAAGGACCGGGGTCGAGCCCCAGGGCGCGCCAGCGTTCCCAGTAGAGAGCGAGATCGGACGCGGCGGGGCGCTCGGCGAAGCGCCAGGGGGCGTTGGCGGCCGGACGCTTGGCGATCACCCCCAGGCCGCGCTGCCGCGCCGCGGGGAGAGAGTGCTCGATCCCCCACTGGTCGACCAGGTTGACCGACAGCTCGACGCTGCCGAAGGCGCCGGAGGCGATCGCCCAGTCGAGCGGGGCGTTGTCCCCCGAGTAGGCGGCGACCCGGACCTTCCCCGCCGCCACCGTCGCCTGGAGGGCGGTGACGACCTCCCCCCGCTCCAGCACGCCCTGCGGGCAGGAGTGGAGGTGCACGACGTCGATCCGGTCGGTCTGCAGGCGGCCGAGGGCGGCGTCCACCCCCGCCGTGATCATCGGGCCGGTCCAGTCGTCGTAGCCGGGGATGCCGTAGCCCACCTTGGTCGAGAGGACGAATTTGTCCCGGCGGGCCGCCAGGTGGCGGCCGATCCGCTCCTCCGCCAGGCCGTAGCTGCGCGCCGTGTCGAGGAGGGTGACGCCCAGGTCGAGAGCGCCGTGGAGGAGCCGGCCGACCTCGGAGTCGGAGAGCGCCGGATCGCCGACGTGCCCGGCGCCGAAGCCGAGGACGGGGACGGAGAGACCGGTCCGGCCGAAGGGGCGGTGTTCCATGGTGGCCGGAGTCTAGTCTAGCGCAGCCGTTGCCTCGGCGGCCCGGCCCCTGGTAGCGTCCCCCCGCCATGTCCATCGCCCTGATCGCCGACGCGCACCTGGGAGGGCCGGGAGGAGGGGCCGCACCGCTCGTCGAGCAGCTGCGGGCGCTGCCCGGGGAGGGAGCCGAGCGGCTGGTCCTCATGGGCGACCTCTTCCAGGCCTGGATCGGCGACCCGCGCTTCGAGACCCCGGAGGTCGCCGCCGTGGTGCCGGCGCTCCGCGATCTCCGGCGGCAGGGGCTCTGGATCGACTACATCGAGGGCAATCGCGATTTCTACCTCGGGACGAGCCCCTATGCCGACGCCTTCGACGCCGTGGTCCTGGAGACCGCCTTCACGGTGGGCGGCACCCGCTACCTGGCCGTCCACGGCGACGGTCTGAACGACCGCGACTGGCAGTACCGCTTCTGGCGCCGGCTCTCGAAGTGCCGCCCGGTCGAGCTGGCCGTCCGCCACACCCCGCGGCGCCTCGCCCACCGGCTGGTCCATGGGACCGAGGAGCGGCTGTCGCAGACCAACTTCAAGCACAAGCGGGAGCTGCCCCTCGCCGCCATCCGCGCCTATGCCGAGCGCCGGCTGGCCGAGGGGCATGACGTCCTCCTTCTCGGCCACTTCCACGAGCCGGCGGTCTTCGCGGTCCCCGGGGGAGAGGTCCGCCTGCTCGACGCCTGGTTCCGGAGCCACCGGGTCGAGTGGCTGCGCTGAAAGCTCAGGCGCTCGCGAACGGCAGGGTCGGGTCGTCCTCGGCGCGCCGCAGGTAGGCGGCGACCCGGGCGATGGCCGCGGCGGCTCCCGCCATCTCGACGGCCTCCGCCGCGACCGCCTGGCGGAAGAAGGCGAGGGCGAGGAGCGCCTCGCGATGGATCTGGCGGGACTGGAAGACCGGCGCCGTCTCGGCGGCCAGGCGTTGCAGCTCGGCGAGCCGGCCCTGCCGGGCGTAGAGGGCGGCGAGCTCCAGGGTGACGAGCGCCGTGTCGTAGGGGATGCCGTCGGCCAGGAAGCCGTCGCGGGCGGCGAGGAAGGCGGCCTCGGCCTCGGTCGCCTGGCCCAGCCCGCGGGCGATCTTCCCGGCCAGCCAGAGCCGGCGGTTCTCCGCCCAGGGTTCGGGGACCGCGCGGTAGAGGGCGCGGCTGGCGGTGAAGAGCCGGCGGGCCTCCAGAGCCCGGCCGGCGTCGGCCAGGCAGGTCATCAGGTTGTGGCGCACCGAGAGCTCCAGGCGCGGCTCGCGCCCGGGCTCGATCAGAGAGAGGGCCTCTTCGAGGAGCGGGATGGCGCGCTCCGGCTCGCCGGCCTTGCTGTGGACGGTCGCCATCTTGACCTGGCTGCGGCCGGCGCGGTGGAGCTCGCCATACTCGCGGAAGACCGTGGCCGCCCGCCCGAGGAGGCGCAGGGCGTCGCCGAAGCGGCGCTGGTCGACGGCGAGCGAGGCCTCCAGCTCCGCCAGGAGGGCGCGCTCCAGAGCGTCCCGGCTCCCCTGGCGCAGGCAGGTGTGGGCGGCGGCGAAGGCGCGCGCCGCTCCCGCCAGGTCGGAGCCCAGCCGGCGGGCGTTGGCGAGACCCGCCCAGGCGCGGGCAAGGAGGTCGCCCCGCCGGCCACGGTAGGGAGGCGCCGGCAGCCGCCCGGCGAGACCCAGGACGAGACCGGCCAGCCGCTCGGCCCCGGCCGGATCGCGAAAGCTGGTCTCGCGGACCGCCTCGACCAGCTGCTCGGCCACCTGCCAGCTCCGGAAGCGCTCCTGGTTTTCGAGCAGGAGAGCCCGCCGGCGGGGGGGCTGGGCGAGCAGCTCGGCCACCAGGCGGCCGGCCTCGGCCTCGGCGCGGGCGAAACGGCTCCGTGCCTGGAGGAGCTCGCGGCTCAGGCCGTCGAGCAGGCGGTCGGCGTCGGGGGGCCGGCGCCAGCGCAAGGGCGGCTGGAGAGGGCTCTCCGCCTCGTCGAGGACGGCCACGAAGCGCTCCCGGCAGGAACGGCAGTGGGCGAGATGGGCGAGAAAGGGCCGCGACTCCGCGGGCAGGCCCGCGGCGAGGTGGGCGAACAGCTTTCCCCGCGGATGGATCTTCATCCGCGATCCCGGACGTCCGCAGAGCAGAGGGGCATTACAGAATAGGTATCGCGCGGACACGAAAACGGGACACGGGAGCGCCGAAACGTTCCGGCGCTCCGCGGTCGGCTCAAGAATCGAACGCTCAGGGATTGGACGAGGGTGGCGGCGGGAGCCGGAGCCAGCCGTCGGGGTCCATCTCGCAGCCGGCTTTGCCCCGGACCGTGGTGAAGCGATGGGACCTGGGCCGGGCGCCCGCGGGGACGCGGTCGATCAGGCGTTGCCAGAGATCGGCGAAGGCCCCGGCGAAAGCGGCGGCAGCGCCGGGGACGCCGGAAGGAGACGGGTGCGGCCGGGCGGCGGCGGCGCTCGGCAGGGGGAGGGAGAGGACACAGACGGCGAGAACGGCGGGAAGGGTCTTGCAGGACATGACGGCATCTCCTCGTGGAGCGGACACGGCGGCGGCCGGACGTGACCGCAGCAGATCCGCATACTTGAAGAGGTGCTGCAAGATGGAAGGCGCGATCCGGGGTAGACTCCCAACCCGCCATGGCTTTGCGCGTCACCATGATGGGGAGCGGCACCTCGACCGGGGTGCCGGTGATCGGCTGCACCTGCGCGGTCTGCACCTCGGACGACCCGCGCAACCGCCGCCTGCGCCCGGGCCTGAAGCTGGAGATGGAGGGGGGGGTGGTGCTCGTCGACACCCCGACCGACCTGCGTCTCCAGGCCCTCCGCTTCGGTCTGCCGCGGCTCGACGCGGTGCTCTTCACCCACTCCCACGCCGACCACATCTTCGGCCTCGACGACATCCGGATCTTCAATTTCCGCCAGAAGCACGCCATCCCCTGCTACGGCTCGGCCGCGACCCTGGCGGCCATCCGCCGCGTCTTCTCCTATGCCTTCGAGGCGAGCCAGGAGGGGGGCGGCAAGCCCCAGCTCGACCTGATCGAGGTGGGCGCGCCGTTCTCTCTCCTCGGGCAGGAGGTGGTGCCGGTGCCGGTCTGGCACGGCTCGCTGCCGGTCTACGGCTACCGGCTGGGGAGCTTTGCCTACGTCACCGACTGCAACCGGATTCCGGAGGAGAGCTACCGGCTGCTCGCCGGCGTCGAGGTGCTGATCCTGGACGCCCTGCGCTATCGTCCCCACTCCACCCATTTCTCGATCGACGAGGCCCTGGCGGCGGCGGCACGGATCGCTCCCCGGAGAACCGTCTTCACCCACATGACGCACGAGGTGGACCACGGCGCGCCGCTCGCGCCGTTGCCCCCCGGCGTGGAGTTCGGCTATGACGGGCTCACCCTCGACCTCCCCTGACGCCAACCCCCCAACGCTCCCGCTCCCGATCCCGGCCGGTGGCCGCGCCGTGGGGCGGCTCACGGTGCCGCCCTCGAAGAGCGTCACCCACCGCTTCCTGAACCTCGCCCTCCTCGCCGGCTCCCGCCCGGGAGCGAGCCCGCTCCTCGTCGAGCGGCCCCTCTACGCCGAGGACACCCGGCTCTTCCTGGCCGCCCTGGGGCGCGCCGGCTTCCGGGTCGAGGAGAGCCCGGAGGCCGTGCGGCTCACCCCAGGACCGCCGCCGCCGGAGCACCGGGAGAAGGAGGCGGAGATCGAGATCTTCTGCGGCAACGCCGGGACCATGCTGCGCTTCCTCGTCGCCACCCTCGCCGTGGTGCCCGGCCGCTGGCGGTTGGACGGCACCCCCCGCCTGCGCGAGCGGCCGGTGGGGCCGCTGGTCGAGGCCGTCCGCCGGCTGGGCGGGCAGATCGAGTACCTGGGGCGCCCGGGCTGCGTCCCCCTGCGGATCGCCGGCGGCAGCCTCCGGGGTGGGGTCACGGCGATCGACGCCGGGGAGTCGAGCCAGTACCTCTCGGCGCTCCTGATGGCCGGCCTCGCCGCCCCGGAAGGGGTGGTGGTCGAGGTGGGGGCGCTCACCTCGCAACCTTATATAGAGGTCACCCTGGCGGCGGCCGCCGCCTTCGGCGGCCGGATCGAACGCTTGGGAGAGCATGCCTTCCGGGTCCGGCCCGCGGGGCCCGCGGGGGTGGGCGCCTCCCGGGTGCGGGTCGAGGGCGACTGGTCGGCCGCCTGCTACCCTGCGGCGGCGGCAGCCCTGACCGGCGGCGACGTGCGCCTCGCCGGGGTCTTCCCCGACTCCCGCCAGGGCGACCGCCATTTCCTTGACCTGCTCACCGCCATGGGGGCGGCGGTCGCCTGGGAGGGCGACCTCCTCGCCGTGCGCGGCCGGGAGGGCGGCGACCTCCAGGGGATCGACGCCGACCTCTCGGGCCTCCCCGACCAGGTGCCGACCCTGGCCGCCCTCGGCCCCTTCGCCCGCGGCACCACCCGGATCACCAACGTCCCCCACCTGCGGATCAAGGAGAGCGACCGCCTGGGCGCCATGGCGAGCGAATTGGGGAGAGTCGGGGCCGCGGTCGAGGAGGGGGCCGACAACCTGACCGTCCACGGCCTCTGGCACCGCGAGACCGGCGCCAGCCCACCCTCCGGACGGGTGGTGATCGACTCCCACAACGACCACCGGATCGCCATGAGCATGGCCCTGGTCGGCCTGCGCCGGCCGGGGATCGAGATCGCCGCGCCGGAGGTGGTCGGCAAGTCCTACCCCGAGTTCTGGGCCGATCTCACGAGTCTGCTGCAGGGACCGGTTTCCGGGTCCGGGTAGGCTGAAAGCTGGTCCGTCCGCTTCCGCCGGAATAATCAGCCATCCCTTTGGCTTGGGTGCCGAGGTGTTTGCCACGGCGCGCGCCTTCATGCCATAAACGCCGACGTCATCCATGGCCGCGCGCGCGCTCATCGAGGCCGGGGGGCTCCTCCACCCGGCGCTGGAGGATTCTCCGGCCTCCGTGCCGCTCGCCGAGGCGCGCTGGACCGACCGCCAGAAGCTCGCGGCGCTCTTCGAGGCCAGCGCCCTCCTCGCCCACCTGGAGCATGCCGGCCGGCACCTCGCCGCCGGCTTCCGGGATGCCCGGGCGCGGGCCGACGGCCGGCTGTTCGCCGGCGAGGCCGCCGCGGGCCGCTCCCGGCAGCCGGCCCAGGAGTTGTTGCGCGACCTCCTGGGCGAGCTCTTCGGCAACGCCGTCGCCGTTGCCGGCAATGCCGGAATTGCCGGCCGGGGCGAGTCCCGGCGGGCGGCGCGGACCCTGCTCGACGCCTGGCGCCACTCGCTCGCCCCGCTCCCCGCCGACGAAACGGTGCGCCAGATCCTGGAGGCCGCCCCCTTCCTCTGGGAGCCGGCCTACGGCCCGGCCCGCCAGGCCCTCGCCGCCGAGTTCTCGCGGGAGGGCCGGACGCAGCTCTGGGTGGCCGGGCCCGGCGCCTTCCGGGCTCGCCTTCTCGCCCGCTGCCACAGCCGGCAGAAGCTCACCGCCCTCCTCGCCTCGCCGGCGGCGCGCGACCTCTGGGAGGGGGAGGGACGAGCCCCGGTCGCCCCCGGGAAGCGGCTGGCCGCCGCCGCGGCCCTCCATGCCCAGGGCCGTTTCGTCCGCGCCCTGGCCACCCTCTCCGGCCTGCGCTCGCCGGCCGCCGCGGTCCTCCGCCTGCGCTGCCGTTTCCCCCTCGGCGAGGCCGGCGCGGTACGCGACGGCCTGCGCCGGCTGGCGGTCGTGCAGCTCTCCCCGCAGGAGACCCTCGACGCGGCCGAGGTCGCGGTGCGCGCTTTCGCCAATGCCTTTGAGCGCGAGCGCGCCCGGGAGTGGGTCGAGCGGGCTCTCGCCGCCGCTCGTTCCGGAGCGCTCGCCGCCCGCGCCCATCTCCTCGCCGCCGAGGCCGCCTGGGACCGCGGCGCCCCCGCCGCCCTCGCCACCCACCTGGAGGCGGCGCGCCCGGCCCTGGACGATCCGGCCCTCGCCTGGCGCTGGTACCAGGTGAAGGGGCTGCAAGCCCTCGCCGCCGGGGACGGCGAGGCGGTCCTCCGGAGCCTCTGCCAGGCCTTGGCCGCCAGCCGGCGCCACCTCGCGCGCCAGGTCGCGGCGGGGCTGTGGAACGACCTCGGGATCGGCCGGGTGCGGGTGGGGAACCTCGCCGGGGCCGAACGCGCCTTCCGCCACTCGGCGCGCCTGTTCGGCGGCGGTGACGGCCCCCGCCGAACGACTCTCGCCCTCTCGAACCTCGCCGAGGTGCGGCTGCGGCGGGGGGAGCCCGCCGGGGTGCGCGAGATCCTCGAACAGTCGAGGGCCGAGAACCGGCTCGCCGGCAACCGCCGCGGCCTCACCCAGGACAGCGAGCTGTGGGTCCGTCTGGAGCTCCTCCTCGGCCGTCCCGAGGCCGCCCTGGCCCTCTGCCGCGAGGCCCTGCGCCAGCTGGGCCACCCCCTCGACTGGCGCCGGCCCCTCCTCCACGTCCTGGCGGCGCGTGCCCTGGGCTGGCTGGGGCGGGTCGAGGAGGCCGCCGCCGAGCTGGCGGAGACGACCCCCGCCGCCCGCGCCGAGCTCGAAGCGGAGGAACGCCCGGCCCTCCTCGCCCACGCCGGCGACCGCGAGGGGGCGCTCGCCGCGGCGGCGGACACCCCGTTCGCCCCCCTCTGGCGCGCCGCCCTCGCCGGCAATCCCGGCAATGCCGGCGAAACTGGCGAGACCCTGGAGCCCGCGGCCTGGGACGTCCTCGCCGGCCTCGAACCCTACCGTGCCGCCCGGCTGATCTTCGACCTGGAGAGCCTCGGTGTCCCTCCGGGAGGGATAGTGCCGGCCGCGCACCGGCGGGCCGCCGTGGCGACCCTGCGCCGGATCGGCGCCGGGCTCCTCGCCGAGCGCCTGGAGGCGCGGGGCGACGGTCCCTGGCAGGCGCTCTTCGCCTTCGTTCTCCTCGGCCGGCTCGGCCCGATCGCCGACCCGCCGGCGGCCGATCCGGAGCCGGCTCCCGACCCGCCGGCGCGGTCCGGCGGCATGGTGGGGGAAAGCCCCGCTTTGAAAGCCGCCCTGGCGCGCCTCTCCCAACTCGCCCCCCGCGAGCTGACCGTCCTCGTCCTCGGCGAGACCGGCACCGGCAAGGAGCTCGCGGCACGCCTCGTCCACCGCGCCAGCCCCCGCGCCAAGGGACCGTTCGTCGCCGTCAACTGCGCCGCCCTCGGCGAGAGCCTCCTTCTCGCCGACCTCTTCGGCCACGTGCGCGGGGCCTTCACCGGTGCCGACCGCGACCGCGCCGGGGTCTTCGAGACCGCCCAGCGGGGCACCGTCTTCCTGGACGAGATCGGCGATCTCCCCGCCGTGGCCCAGGGGATGCTCCTGCGGGTGCTCCAGGAGGGGGAGGTGCGGCGGGTGGGCGAGAGCCTGCCGCGGCGGGTGGACGTGCGGGTGGTCGCGGCGACCCATCGCGACCTCGCCGCCGCGGTTGCCGCCGGCAGCTTCCGGGAGGACCTCTTCTATCGCCTCAAGGTGGGGAGCGTCCTCCTCCCCCCGCTGCGCGAGCGCGGCGGCGACGTCCTCCTCCTCGCCGACCATTTCCTCGCCCGCCAGCGCGGCCCCGGTTTCCTCCCCCTGCTTTCGCGGCAGGCCCGGGAGCGCCTGCTCGCTCACCGCTTCCCCGGCAATATTCGCGAGCTCGAAAACGTCCTCGCGGTGGCCGCGGCCCTGGCCGGCGGCGGGACGATCGAGCCCGCGCACCTGGACCTGCCGGAGCCCGCCGCCGCCCCCGAGGGCGGGGACTATCACCGGCAGGTCGAGGAGTTCCGCCGCCAGCGGGTGGTCGCGGCGCTCGCCGCCACCGCCGGCAACCAGGCCGAGGCCGCCCGGCTCCTGGGCCTCTCGCGCCAGGCGCTTTCCTACCTCGTTCGCCAGTTCAAACTGTATTGATCGACTCGCGATCGTCTCGCTCAGCGGCTCCAGGCGGCGGCGTTGACGGCGAGGCAGGGGCGGAGCGTTGCGGCCACTTTTTCCACCAGCTCGCGATCGATCTCGTCGAACGCCGCAGGCGTATGCGAGTCGAGGTCCAGGACGGCGACGAGATCGCCGTTCGGCGCATGGATCGGCATCACGATCTCCGAACGCGCCGCGGCATCGCAGGCGATGTGACCGGGAAACGCGTGCACGTCGAGGACCAGCTGCACCCGCTCTTCGCGCGCCGCGGCACCGCAGACACCGCGATCGAACGGAATCTCCAGGCAGCCGATCTCACCCTGGTAGGGGCCGACGCGCAGGAGCCGGGGCGCCACGACGCGATAGAAGCCGGCCCAGCTCACATAGGGAATCCTGGTGTAAAGGACGGCGGCGCAGGTCGCCATCGCCGTGATCGAGTCGTCGATACCGTCGAGCACGCTGCCCAGCTCGGCCAGCGTTTCGCCGTGGAGCCGCTTCTTCTCAGCCGCTTTCATGGGGAGCTCCAGGGGTCGTTCCATCAGTCGGATTCTATGCCAGAAACGGTACGTTATAGCAATTGATGGGCAAGCGCCACCCGGCCCGATTGACATCTTGACACGAGAACTATTGACATTTCAGATGTCATTTTTGATAATGGTGCCGGTCTGAACGATGTCTATTCCCTTTGGATCGAACATACAGGAGGCAAAGAGAAAGAACATGGCTGAAGCCGATAGTCAGCGCGAGACGGGCGATTCGCTCTATACCCTGTCCGACATATCGCAGAAGACGGGGATCTCAATGCCCACGCTGCAGCGATACAAGAAGCTCTATCAGGGTCGCATTCCCTCGGTGGGCAATGGCCGCAAGCAGCGCTATCCCGAGAATGCGCTGCCGGTTTTCGACGAGATCAGGAACGAGAACATCGGCCGGCGCGGTCGCCCGCGAAAGAATGCCGCCCCTGCGGCACCGCCGGCCCGCCGCCGGGGCCGTCCTCCCGGCAGCGGCCGGAAGGCCGTGGTGGAAACCAAGGTGGCCGTAAGGCGGGGCCGCCGTCCGGGACGCCCGGCCAAGGCCGCCAAGGCCGCGATCGCCGCGGTGGTCGAGAAGCCGGCGCGCCGTCGTGGCCGGCCGCCCGGCCGCGCCAACCGGGCGACCGGTGGTCTCCTGACGCTCACCCAGATCAGCAAGACGACCGGAATCTCCTATCCGACGCTGGTGCGGTACGTGCGCCTGCACTCCGATCGCCTGCCCCACGAGGGCAAGGGCCGGGGGCGGCGTTTCTATCCGGCGGCGGTCGACGTCTTCCGCCAGCTGCGCCAGGAGAGCGGGCGGGGTGGACGCAAGCCCGGCCGGCCGGCCGGCAGCGGTCGTGGTCGGGGTCGCGCCGCGGCGGCAGCCACCGCCACCGCCACCGATACCAGCCTCGCGCAGCGCATCCGCGCGATCGAAAAGTCGCAGCAGGACATTGAAAAGCGCTTCCGCGGCCTGGTCCAAGGCTTACAGAAGCTGCTCCGCTAAAGCGACCGATCCCGCTTCCACGGATTCACAACACCTGCCCCGCCTCGCTCCGAGGCGGGGTTTTTCATTTTGCGGCCAGATGATCCCAGCCGAGGACCGGCAGGGGGACGGAGCGACCGTCCCGGCGGCGATCGAGCAGCCGGAGCCGCAGCGGTTGGATCACCGTACCGATCCGCGTGCAGCCGAATCGTGCCGGTGGCTCCCGATCCGCCGGGAGCGCAAAGAGGAGAACGTAGTCCTCTCCCCCGCCTAAAGCGAGCGCCTCCGGATCACGATCGATCGCGCGGCAGAGTGCTTCGAAACGAGCCGCGAACGGCAGCGCCTTCGCGTTCACCTCGACTCCCACCCCGCTCTCCCGGGCGAGCCGTGAGAGATCGAGGGCCAGGCCGTCCGAAAGATCGATCGCGGCGGCGCGCCGTTGCCGGCCGAGCCAGCGGCCGACTTCCAGGTGCGGCGCGGGCAGGAGATGGCGGCGCACGGCGCGCCGCGCCGCCGCGCCGAGCCCGGTTTCGAAACCCGGCGGCAGATGGACGCTCCGGCCGTCGAAGCTGGCGCCGCCGGCGATCACGAAACGGCCGGCCGCCGATTCGCCGACCGTCCCCGAAAGCCACAGTGCATCGCCGGGGAGGGCGTTGCCGCGGGAGAGGAAACGGCCACCCCGCGGCCGGGTCCCCAAAAGCGTCAGGGTGGCGATCGTCGTCTGCGGATGGCGCGCCAGGTCGCC
>DASQPA010000144.1:0-27755 GCA_035644215.1 Thermoanaerobaculia bacterium | reverse complement strand
TCCCTTGCGGTCCCCCGCGATTCTCGACCGGCAAACGGGCCAAATGCGCCGGGGCGTTGCCCCGGCGGAGACGGCCCGCGGTCCCCGTGGACTGCGTGTCGATATCGTTCAGGACCTGGGCGCGTCTCTACCGCCTCCGGCCACCGGTGAGGAATTCGGCAAGGGCGTTGTCCCCTCGAGAACCAGCCGAAGACTCCGTCCACGGGTCCAGAATCCCTGGAACGCCCTCAAAAAGGTCTCCGGGTCGACTTCCAACGCCTCCGGCTCGACTTCTGGTCTCTCCGGCTCGACTTCCGATCCCTCCAGGTCGACTTTCAACCTCTCCGGGTCGACTTCGGACGCCTCCGGCTCGACTTCCCATGCGTGGAAAGTAACTTTCCATGCATGCGGGAAGACTTTTCATCCCTCCGGCTCGACTTCCGAGGCGTGGAAAGTGACTTTCCGCGCCTCCGGAAGCGTCCGGAGAGCGTCTGGAAGCTCCCGGAGAGTTTTTGGCAGGTCCCGGAGAGTTTTTGAAACCTCCCGGAGGGATTCTGGAAGCCCCCGGAGGCCGTCCGGAAGGGTCCGGAGAGGTTTCGGGACCTCCCGGAGACCGTCCGGAAGCGGCCGGAGGGAATCCGGAACCTCCCGGAGACGGTCGGGAAGCGCCCGGAGGAGTTTCGGCAGTGGCCGGAGGGATTCGGGATACTCCCGGAGGCGATTCCGTCCGGCCCGACGACGGCTTCGAGGAGTTGCACGACCGCGAAATGCCCCCCTCCTGGCCTCCCCCCTGATCCAACCACCGCGGCTCCCGAGGCACTCCGATCCGCCCAGATGCAGTTCTCCAGACGAGAAAGTCGGCAGCTGGGGAGCAGAAGAGTGTATCCCTGCCTCCGAAGTGTGTATCCCGATTCCTGATCTACTTCATCTCGTCCCTCATCCGCCAGATCCACTCTCGATCTCGCCAGCCCTGCGCCCGTTGTGTGTATAGATTTCTTGAAATGGTGTACGCCAGAAGTGAAATGGTGTATCCCTGCCCTGGATCTGTGTACGAATGTCCTGGAGTTCCTTCATCCAAGCCAGAATCCCCCAGATCCACTCTCGCAGCCCCCTGATCCGGAGCCATTTGGTGTATCCCCGCGAGCGGGAGGTGTATTTCTGCCGGCGAGCTGTGGGCCTCGATCTCGGAAGCGGCCTCGTTCAACGCCGGTTCCAGGTGTCCTTCTTCTCTCCTCCTGCTCCCCGCGTCCCGGGGAGCAGCAGCGGCGCCTCGGCGGCGTCCAGGCGATCGCGGTAGCGCTCCAGCAGCTCGGCGTTCTTCTGCACCTCCAGCGGCAGCCGCGGCTCGGCCCGCCGGGTTTGGCGGCGGAAGTCGGCGATCTGCCCGTCGAAGTCGGCCTTCAGCACCTCGTCCTGGGTCTGGCGCCGCTTGGTTTCGAGCATCGCGATGTACTGCGCGCGGCCGCTCGCCAGGCGCGCCTCCAGGGTCCGCCGGGCGACGGCCATCCGGGCGTCGAGCACGCGGGCTTTCACCCACTCGTACTCCCGGAAGTTGGCTCCCCGCTCCCGCGCGGCGCGCCGTTCGGCAGTCTCGGCGTCGTCCACCCGGCCCAGCGCCCGCAGGGTGGCGAAGAGGTCGACCTTGCCCGCCGGCTTGGTCTCCGTCGTGGCCCCCGGCGGCTGCCGGCTGGCCGCGGTCAGGGCCTGCTGGCGGATCTCCCTCCCCCGCCGCCGGACCTCGATGTACATCTCGACCTGCCTTGCCGTGAGCCGTCCGTCGGCGGGCGGTGCATAGCGAGACCCCTCGGCCTCGTCCATGCCTCGGGCGGTTCCCGCCGCCGGCGGCCCGGCCGTCCCTCCCCCCTTCGCCGCGGCCGTACCGGCTGCCGGCGCGCGCCGGCAGCCGCCGGCGACGAGGAGCCCGGCGGCCAGGAGGAGGAGCGGGACGGGGCGCAGCGCCATGGTCGGCCTGGAAAGGGGAGGCTGGAGATCGGACGCCTTCGCGGCGCGTATGTTACCTCAGGGAACGCCCCGCGGTTTGAGTCGCCGCGATGCCTCGGGCTATGGTAGCGGGATGAAGCTCTCCCTCCTCCACTTCGGCCACGTCGGGACGGTCGTCGACCTCCTGGGCGAGGCCGACGCCCTGGGCTACGCGCGGCTCTGGCTGGGCGAGCATCACAGCAACTCCTGGCAGTGCACCAACCCACTCCTCCTCGGCGCCCTCTTGGCGGCGACGAGCGGCGGCATCCGGATCGGCAGCGGCGGCGTCTGCCTGGACTACCGGAGCCCCCTGCACATCGCCGAGGATGCGCGCCTCATCGAGTACCTCCTGCCGGGGCACTTCGACCTCGGAGTGACGCGCGGCCTGAAGCTGACGCCCGCGATCCACGATGCCCTGCTCGACGGCCGGCCGCCGGAGACGCTGCGGCCCTACGACGAGAAGCTCGCCGAGCTGCACGGATTGCTGACCGGCCGCCTCGATCCGGCGCACCCGCTCGCCGGCCGGACCGAGCTGGAGGCCGCGCCGCCGCTGTGGGTCCTGGGCACCGGCGCCGCCACCGCACGGTGGGCGGCGCGCCATGGCACCGGCTACTGCTGTTCCCTCCATCACGCGCCGGAGAAGGACGGCGCCGCCCTCGTCGGCGAGTACCGCCGGTGCTTCGTCCCCAGCCCCGAGCTCGCGGCGCCGGCGGCGATCGTCGTCGCCGGCCTGGTGTGCGCGCCCACCCGCGGCGAAGCGCTGGCGCTCCAACAGCAATCGAGCGGGCTCGACAAGGCGACGGTCCTCGGTTCGCCCGCAGAGTGCGCCGCCGGGCTCGCAGCGACGGCCGACCGCTGCGGCGTCGACGAGGTCATGATCCTCGATCTGCTGCCGAGCCATGACGACGGGTTGTTGAGCGAGAGATACCGCCAACTGGCCGAGCTCGCCGGTCTGGCGCCCCGCGAAGCGTCGTGAAATAAAAAGGGGGTCCGGGCGGCCCCCGGCATTCACAGGTGGAACCGCGAGAGATCGATCCGCCCGTCGCGGATCTTCTGGTAGAGGGCGCTCCTGGAGATGCCGAGCCGCCGGGCGGCGCTCGCCACCCGGCCCTGCTCCTCGCGCAGCACCTTCTCGATCTGCCGGTGCTCGTGCTCTTCCAGGGTCGAGCTGCCGGCGCCACTCGCCTCGCCTGGCGGTTCCAGCCGCAGGTCCTCCGGGCGCAGCTCGGTGCCCGCGGCGCGGAGCAGGGCGCGCTCGAGGACGTTCCTCAGCTCGCGGAGGTTGCCCGGCCAGGGGTAGTCGACGATCGCCGCCAGGGCCTCACGGGAGAGCGCCGCCTCGGGATGCCCGAGCTCCTGGCAGAGGAGGAGCGCCATCTGGGTGGCGATGAGCGGCAGGTCCTCCTGGCGCTCGCGCAGCGACGGCAGGCGCAGCGGGAAGGTGCTGATGCGGAAGTAGAGGTCGCTCCTAAAGCTCCCGGTGCGCGTCTCCTTCACCAGGTCGTGGTGGGTGGCGGAGATGAGCAGCATGTCGATCCGCCGGCTGGTCACGTCCCCCATGCGGCGGAAGCGTTTCTCCTCCAGCGCCTTCAGGAGCTTCGGCTGCACGGTGAGCCCCAGGTCGCCGATCTCGTCGAGGAAGAGCGTCCCCTGGTCGGCCATTTCGAGCAGGCCCTTCTTCTCCGCCACCGCCCCGGTGTAGGCGCCCCGGGCGTGGCCGAACAGCTCGCTCTCCAGGAACTCCGGGCGCAGGCCGGCGCAGTTTAAGTCGACGAGGGGCTTCTGCCGCCGCGGCCCGTGGCGGTGGAGCCAGCTCGCCAGCACCCCCTTGCCGGTGCCGGTCTCGCCGAAGAGCAGGATCGGCCCCTCGGAGCGCACGGCGATCTCCACCTCGCGGCCGAGCTCGACGATGGCGGGACTCTTGCCCAGGAGGATGTCGAAGGTCCGGCGCTCCTCGCGCGGCGCGCCGTTGCCGCGCCGCGTCAGCTGGCCCTCGAGCGCCCGCAGGAGGACCGTCTCCAGGGCGGGGAGCTCGACCGGCTTGGTGAGCAGGTACTCGGCGCCCGCCTTCATGGCGCGGACCGCCAGGTCGATCGAGCCGTGGCCGGTGAGCAGCACCAGCGGCACCTCGGGATCGATGCTCCGCAGGGCGGAGAGGAGGTCCATGGCGTTGCCGTCCGGCAGCAGGTAGTCGAGCACCGCGACGTCGGGCGCGAAACGGCGGAAGACCTCCTTCGCATGCTCGACGCTGTCCGCCTCCGCGACCTCGAAGCCGAGCGGCTCCATGTGGTTGCGGAGGACGAGACGCAACATCGGCTCGTCGTCGACGAGGAGCACCCGGGGGCCGGTCATGTCCGCCTTGCCGTCCCGGTGGTCAGCCCTGATACTCGGCGAGGTCGATGCGACCGGCGCGAAGCTTCTGGTAGAGGGCGCTGCGCGAAATGCCGAGCCGGCGGGCCGCGATCGCCACCCGGCCCCGCTCTTCGCCCAGCACCTTGGCGATCTGCCGGTGCTCCTGCTCCTCCAGGGTCGAGCCCAGGCCCTCCGGCTCGTCGCCCGCCTCGAAGCGCAGGTCCTCCCGCTGGAGCTCGGGTCCCGGCGCCCGCAGCAGGGCGCGCTCGAGGACGTTGCGGAGCTCGCGGAGGTTGCCCGGCCAGGAGTAGCCGGTGATCGCCGCCAGGGCACAGGAGGTCAGCCCCACCTCGGGACGCCCGAGCTCCTGGCAGAGGAGGTGCGTCATCTGGGTGGCGATGAGCGGCAGGTCCTCGCGGCGCTCGCGCAGCGACGGCAGGCGCAGGGGAAAGGTGCTGATGCGGAAGTAGAGGTCGCTCCGGAAGCTCCCGGCGCGCGACTCCCCCCGCAGGTCGTGATGGGTGGCGGCGATCAAGAGCATGTCGACCTGCCGGTTGACCACCTCTCCCATGCGGCGGAAGCGCTTCTCCTCGAGCGCCTTCAGCAGCTTCGGCTGCACCTCGGGGGAGAGATCGCCCATCTCGTCGAGGAAGAGCGTCCCCTGGTCGGCCAGCTCGAGCAGGCCCTTCTTCTCCGTCACCGCTCCGGTGAAGGCGCCCCGGGCGTGACCGAAGAGCTCGCTCTCCAGGAACTCCGGGGAGAGGCCGGCGCAGTTCAGGTCGATGAAAGACTTCTGCCGCCGCGGCCCGTGGCGGTGGAGCCAGCTCGCCAGCACCCCCTTGCCGGTGCCGGTCTCACCCTCGATCAGGATCGGCCCCTCGGAACGCACGGCGACCGCCAGCTCCCGGCCGAGCTCGACGATGGGGCGGCTCTGGCCGAGGAGGACGTCGAAGCTCCGGCGCTCCTCGCGCGCGGCGTCGGCGGCGGCACCCGCGGCCGCCGGAGACCGTGCCGGACGGCCGGCGAGCGCCCGGCGCAGGACCGACTCCAGCTCCGGCAGCTCCACCGGTTTGGTGAGCAGGTAGAAGGCGCCCGCCTTCATGGCGCGGACCGCCAGGTCGATCGAGCCGTGACCGGTGAGCAACACCAGCGGCGCTCCCGGATCGACCGCCTGGAAGGCGGCCAGGAGGTCCATGGCATTGCCGTCCGGCAGCAGGTAGTCGAGCACCGCCACGTCCGGCAGGACCCGGCGGAAGACCTCCTTCGCCCGCTCGACCGTCGCCGCCTCCTCGACCGCGAAACCGAGCGCTTTCAGGTCGTCGCGGAGAAGGGCGCGCAGCACCGGCTCGTCCTCGACGAGAAGCACTTTGGGGCTGGCCTGCTCCCAGGCATTCCACCCTCTTGGAGACGGCGTCGGCATAGTTAAGCGTACGAGACCCGCGGATGTTTTCGAATAACTGCATCTTATCAGAATTCCCCCCCGGGCACAACCTGCGGCGCCGCGGCGCCGCCTCAGGGCCTCACCCCTGATGGAGGTGGGCGAGATCGATCCGCGCCTCGCGGATCTTCTGGTAGAGGGCGCTGCGCGAGATGCCGAGCCGCCGGGCCGCGCTCGCCACCTTGCCCTTTTCCTCCCGCAGCACCTTCTCGATCTGCCGGTGCTCCTGCTCCTCCAGGGTCGAGCCCACACCGTCCCCGTCGCCCAGGGCCGCGGCTCCCGGCTCGAAGCGCAGGTCCTCCCGGCGCAGCTCGGGGCCGGGGGCGCGGACCAGGGCGCGTTCGAGGACGTTGCGCAGCTCGCGGAGGTTGCCCGGCCAGGGGTACTCGACGATCGCCGCCAGGGCCTCGCGCGTCAGCTTGACCTCGGCGCGCCCGAGGTCCCGGCAGAGGCTCTTCGCCGTCTGCGCGGCGAGGAGCGGGAGATCCTCCCGGCGCTCGCGCAGAGCCGGCAGGCGCAACGGGAAGGTGCTGATCCGGAAGTAGAGGTCGCTCCTAAAGCTCCCGGTCCGCACCTCCTTGGTGAGGTCGTGATGGGTGGCGGCGATCAAGAGCATGTCGACCTGCCGGTTGACCACCTCTCCCATGCGGCGGAACCGCTTCTCCTCGATCGCCTTGAGGAACTTCGGCTGCACCTCGGGCGAGAGATCGCCGATCTCGTCCAGGAAGAGGGTGCCCTGGTCGGCCATCTCGAGCAGCCCCTTCTTGTCGGTCACCGCTCCGGTATAGGCGCCCCGGGCGTGACCGAAGAGCTCGCTCTCCAGGAACTCCGGGGAGAGGCCGGCGCAGTTCAGGTCGACGAAGGGCTTCTGCCGCCGTAGCCCGTGGCGGTAGAGCCAGCCCGCCAGCACCCCCTTGCCGGTACCGGTCTCGCCCTGGATCAGGATCGGTCCCTCGGCACGCATGGCGATCTCCAGCTCGCGGCCGAGCTCCTGAATGGCGCGGCTCTTGCCGAGGAGCGGATCGAAGCACCGGCGCTCGTCGGGAACCGGGCCGGCCATCTTCTGCCGCGCCGGCAGCCCCTCGAGCGCCCGGCGCAGGACCACCTCCAGCGCCGCGAGCTCGACCGGCTTGGTCAGGAAGTGCTCGGCGCCCGCCTTGATCGAACGGACGGCGAGATCGATCGAGCCATGGGCGGTGAGCAGCACCAGAGGCACCGCGGGGTCGATGCCGCGGAGGATGGAGAGGAGATCCAGGGCATTGCCGTCCGGCAGCTGGTAGTCGAGCACCGCGGCGTCGGGCCGGAAGCGGCGGAAGGCTTCCTCCGCCCGCGCCACGGTCTCCGCCTCCTCGACCTCGAAGCCGCGCGACTCCAGGAAGTCGCTGATGCCGAAGCGCACCGACGGCTCATCGTCGACGACCAGCACCTTGAGGCCGGTCATGCCGCCTCCGCCGCCGGCGCCGGCACGAGGATCTCGATCACGCCGCCGTTCGCCCGGTTGTAGGCCCGTACCTGGCCGCCGTGGTCCTCGACCGCCTGGGCGACGACCGCGAGCCCTAAGCCGGTGCCGCCCGGGCGGTGCGAGACGAAGGGTTGGAAGACCCGCGTCAGCTCGCCTTCCGGAAAGCCGGGACCGGAGTCCTCGATCTCCAGCTTGAGCCAGGTCGCCCCGTCGACCTCGACGCGGCCGCTCACCACGTGGACGCCGCCTCCCGCCGGCGAGTGCTGGACGGCGTTGTCGATGACGTTCTTGACCGCGAGGACCATCCGCTCGCGATCGAGGGCGATGGGCAGCCAGGGGACGGCCAGGTCGGCGGTCAGGGCGACCCGGTGGCGCTGCGCCGCGGGGCGGCAGAGGAGCATGGCCTCCTCGACCGCCGAGCGCAGGCAGCCCTGCTCCAGCTTCGGGCGGACCGGACGGCCATGGGTCAGGAGGGCCTGCATGAGCTTCTTGATACGTTCGAGCTCGGCGCGCAGGCGGCCCAGGTGGCGCTGGTACTCGGGGCGGTCGCCGAAGCGGCTCTCGAAGGCGTCGAGGACCGAGCTCATGCCGAAGAGCGGATTCCTCACCTCGTGCGCCAGGCCGGCGACGACGGCGCCCAGGGTCGCCATGACCTCCGAGCGGCGCAGCGACTCCTGAAGGCGGACGGTCTCGGTGACGTCGCCGAGCTGCAGCAGGAGGCGCGCGGTGGTCGGTTCCTCGGCGCCGCGCGGGGTCAGCTCGATGTGCCAGCAGCGACCGCTCTCCCCGTCACGCACCTCGGCCGACTCCGGGCCGGCGGCGCCGGCGTGCCCGGCGACCAGCGCCGCGGCCCCGGCCCAGGGCTCGCCATGGCCGACCGCCAGCAGGGGGCGGCCGAGGAGGTCGGCGTCGGCGGCCGGCACGAACGGCCCCAGGAGGTCGCGGGCCGCCTGGTTGACCCGGACGATCCCGCCGTCGGGCTCGACGACCAGGAGGGGGGAGCGGATGGCGTCGAAGGTCGACTTCCACTCCACGGCCGCGGCGGCGAGCGCCTGCCGCAGGTCGGCCTGGCGCTCCTCGGCCGCCCGCCGCTCGCTGACGTCGCGCGACACGGTCACCGCGAGATCCACCTCCCCCCTCTCGCCGCGGCGCTGGACGTGGATCGTGGGCTCGACCCAGACGTAGGTGCCGTCCTTGCGGCGATAGCGGCAGGTGGTGGTCTCCTGGTCCAGGCCGGCGCGCAGGCGCCGCAGGACCGGCCCCAGGCATGCCAGGTCCTCCTCGTGCACGAAGGAGAGCAGGCTGCGACCGAGGATCTCCTCCGGCGTATAGCCCAAGAGCGTGCGGCAGCTGTCGGAGACGTAGAGGAAACCGGTCTCGCCGTCGTGGGTCGACACCAGGTCGGGGCTGTTGTCGAGGATCATCCGGTGCCACTCCTCGCGGGCCGCGAGCTCCTCCAGGACACGTTGTCGGGCGCCCTCTGCGTCCAGGGCGACAGGGGGTGGAGGCTGGGCGGCTAATCCTTTCTTTAAGTATAGATAGCTCATCGCAAATTCCTCGAACTCGTTGGCCGCATTCGTACCTGGCATCCACTATAGATTAATACGTGCGAAAAAGCCACTGCGGCTTCCCTGCCGCAACAATCCCTGCGGAAATCCGACAGGTCGTCCAGAAATCAGACACCGGAGGCCCTCCCGCCCATCCTCCTCGGGAGCTCGCATGCCACAGATTTGCAAGGATTTAACTCGCTTTTCCTTCCATGGCACCCGGGTTGCTCCCAACCCCGGCAGCGCGATCCCCGCTCCCCGCGGGTATCGCTCTCGAAAGGGGAATGTAATGAGCAATGAAAGTATCTCCATGCGGTCCTCGACAGTCCGACGCGGGGCGGCGGTCGCCCTCGCCCTGTTGCTGTCTGCGGCGGGAGGGCTCGCGGCCCAGACCACCGCCGCGAGCTCGGCCTTCGGCGAGTCGATCCACCTGCAGCTCAAGTCGCCCAACGGTCGTCTGAACGCGGTGGACAGCGGCCCCCAGCCGCTCCTCGCCGGGACGGCGGCCCCCGCCTTCAACCTGTCCGGCCGGCGGCCCTCGCTCAGCGTCACCGCGCCGCAGCTGGGGCGCGTCCTCGACATCGGGGCATTCTCCGTCCAGGCTTCCTCCGGGGTGCCGAGCTCCGATACCGCCGCCGCCCGCGCCACCGTCGAGGATCTGACGTTCGACCTGGCGCGGCATCTCGTCGTCCTCGAGGCGGACGCCCTGCGCTCGACCGCCGGCTTCTCCGGCAGCTGTGCCGGTGGCCTGGTCCCCGCCGGCACGACGACACTCGTCGGGGCACGGTTGCTCGGCTTCCGCCTCGCCGCGTCGCCGGCCCCCAACACGGTCCTCGTCAGCCTTCCCTGGGTACGCCTGGTGCTCAACGAGCAGATCGCGTCGAACGCCGCCGGGGTGAGCGCCCTCACGGTCAACGCCTTTCACCTCTCTCTGGCCGCCCTGCCGCTCCTCGGGCTCGGCACGCTCTCGGGTGACGTGGTGCTCGCGCAGTCGCACGCCGAAATCCACTGCAACCAAGGCGCTGCCGACCTCAACTTGAATCATTACGGCTACCCCAACCCGATCGCGATGGGCGGGGTCCTGACCTACGCCCTCTCCGTCGGCAACGCCGGCCCCGACGCCGCGCCGGGGACGATCGTCACCGAGCCGCTGCCGGCCGGCGTCACCTTCCTCGCCGCCCAGACCTCGCAGGGCAGCTGCTCCGGCACCACGACCGTCACCTGCGACTTAGGCACCCTGGCGCCCGGCGACCCGGTCTACGTCTCGATCGCCGTTTCGACCGATCAGCCGGGAGCGCTGACCAACCTGGCGACCGTGGCGAGCAACCTCCCCGATCCCAACCCGGTCGACAACTCCATGCTGGCCAGCGTCAGCGTCCTGGCCTCGGGTCCGACCGAGCTCGTCGCGCCGGCGCCCGAACGCCGTTCCGGCAGTGTGCCGCCGCCTCTCTGATTCACGGTTCCGCAGCTCCGCCGCCGGACCCGGCGCTTCCTGCCCGGTCCGGCGGTCCTTCCGTGGCTTGGCTTTCGGGAGAGCTACCGCCCGCGTACCCGGGCGCCGTTCAACCGTTCGACCGCCCGCTTGATCCCACCCAGGGTGAGGTCTTCCATGGGGAAGACCTCGCCGATCCGGGCGATCGTCAGGCTGCCATGGACCTCCCGCCAGCTGTCGCGGGAGATGGGATTCAACCAGACCGCGCGCGGGAAGCGCAGGGCGAGGCGCCGGAGCTGGGCGAGGCTCGGTCGGGAGTCGTCCGCGCGCAGGTCGATCGAGCCGTGGGGGGAGAGGAGCTCGTCCGGGGCCATGGTGGCATCGCCCAGGAAGACCAGCCGGACCTCGGGCGGGCGTTTCAGCAGCTCGTCGACGGCGAGCGGGTCGGAGCGCCAGGGGTCCCGGTAGACGGCGCCGTAGACGGTGTTGTGGAAGAAGTAGGTCGACAGGCGCTTCACCCGGTCGCGGAGCTTGCCGAAGAGGAGCCGGGTCAAGGCGACGTAGGGGAGCATGGAGCTGCCGCCGTTGTCGACCAGGAGGACCACCTCGATGCGGTCCAGGAGGTCGCGGCGGAAGGCGAGGTCGATCTCGCCGCCGTTTTTGGCGCTCCGGTCGATGGTCTCCGGTAGGTCCAGCTGGTCGCGTGGCCCGGCCGGCACCAGGTTCCTCAAGCTCGCCAGGGCCTGGCTCAGGTTCCCCCCCTGGAGCGTGGCCTCCGCCGCGTACTCGACGTAGCGCCGCTCGCCGATCACCTTCAGCGCCGAGCGCCTTCCGGACTGCCCGTGGACGCGGACGCCGCCCGCGGCGTTCCCGGAGTGGCCGAAGGGGGAGTTGCCGCCGGTGCCGACGAATCGGCTGCCGCCGTGGTGGGCCTCCATCTGTTTCTGGACCGTCTCCCAGAAGCGCCGCATCAGCTCCTCGGGCGGCAGGGTCCAGAGGGCGTGCGGGGGCAGCTCGCGGTTGCGGATCGCCTCCTTCAGCCACTCCCGAAACTGTCGGGTCTCGAACAGCGCGGGATCGCCCGGCGCCACCCGCGGCAGGTCGACGCCGAAGAAATGGAAGGCGAAGGCGCGCTCGAAAGCGTCCATCTGCTCGACCCGGCGGACGAACGAGAGGCGGGCGAAGAGGAAGAGCGAGTCCAGGTCCGGCGCCAGCCCCTTCTCCAGGCCGCGGTAGAAGTCGAGGGCGTCGGTCAGGCTGACCGCGATGCCGTGCTCGCGTAGGAGGTAGAGGAAGTCGGTGAGGAACATGGCGCCCTAGTGCACCGGCCGCTTCCCCCCGGCGCGGTAGGCGAGGATGTCCTCGGTGCGTTTGAGGAGCGTGCCGACGAAGGGGATGTTCAAGCGCTCCGGGGTCGCCCGCGCGTGCTGCAGGGCGCCCAACCAGTTGAGCAGCTCCGAGGTGGCCGGCGGTTTCTCGTAGCCGCGCTGGCGCAGGTCGTAGAAGATGGCGAGGGCGGCGTCCAGGAGGCCCTTTTCCAGGTCGGGGAAATGGAGCTTGACGATCTCCCGCATCTGCCCCGGGTCGGGGAAGGCGATGGGGTGGCAGTAGCAGCGGCGCAGGAAGGGGTCCGACAGCTCGCGCTTGGCGTTCGAGGTGAGGACGATGAACGGCCGGATCTCAGCCTGGACCACCTGGTTCACCTCGCGGAGGGTGAACTGGCAGTCCTCCAGGACGTCGAGCAGGTTGTCCTGGACGTCCGACTCGGTCTTGTCGATCTCGTCGAGCAGCAGGACAACCCGCTGCTTCGCCCGGAAGGCGCGGCCGATGGGACCCCAGATGACGTAGTCGAAGAAGTTGTTGACCTCCCGCCCCGTCCCCGCCGTACCGAACCGGGCGTCGTTCAGGCGCAGGACGGTGTCCTGGACGTAGCAGGCCTCCTCGCCCTTGATCGTCGACTTGCAGCGCAGCACCTCGATCGGCATGCCGAAGGAGTGGCTGATCTCGAAGGCGAGCTGGGTCTTGCCCGTCCCCGCCTCGCCGGTCAGGAGAAGCGGCTTCTCCATGACGAGAGCCATGTTGACGATGGCCCCCAATTCGGGGTCCAGGTAGTAGTTGTCGCTGCCGGTGAACTCCATGCTCGCCTCCTGATCGGGGAGGCCGAGTGTAGCAAAAGGGGATCGGGACGGGAGCCCTGACGCCGGGAGCCCCATCTGCGGTACTCTTCTCGCCGCAATTTCGATTGGAGGATCTCGATGTCTGCCCGGAAGCCCTGGTGGATCCTGACGGTCGCCCTGTCGTCTTTCCCTCTTGTCGCGCCCGTCCATCCCGCGGCGGCCGCGGCGGCCGCGGAGGAGAAGCTGGCCGCGCCGAACCTCCTCTCCCCCCTGCCGGGGAGCCACCTCGCGTTCGCCAACCCGGCCTTCTTCTGGGCGCCGGTCGAGGGGGCCGCCGCCTACGTCGTCGAGCTCTGCCGGGACGAGCCCTGCGGCACCCTTCTGGACCGTGCCGTCCTCGACGCCTCCCCGCTCGGCAACGAGCCGCAGTGGCGCCCCAAGCCGCTCGCGACCGGCACGCTCTACTGGCGGGTGACCGCCCGCAGCCGCTCCGGGCTCGACGGCCAACCGACCGGGGCCGGCCGGCTGGACCTCCTCGCCGACCAGCTCGATCACGAGCCCCCGGTGGCGAAGCTGGCGCTGACCGGTCCCCAGGCCCAGGTGGGGGGCCGGCTCTTCACCGCCCCGGCGCCCGGCTTCGAGGTCTCGGCGCAGGACTCCGGCTGCGGGCTCTACGTCGCCTCGCCGTCGGTCGACGGCAGCGTCGAGACCCCCGAGGACCACACGGTGCGCGGCTACGCCATCGACCGCTGCGGCAACCGGGTCGACCTCTCCCCCATCCCCTTCACCGTCGACGCCGAGGCGCCCGCCGTGCGCTGGGCTCTCGTCGACGCGCCCAAGGCTGTCCACGGGGATACCGCCGCGCCCCAAGAGACCGGCCTCTACGGGTCGGCGGACGGCCGGAAATGGCAGCCGCTCTGGCGCCCCGGCCAGGCCAAAGCCGCGAGCGCCGCGCCGGAGGCGGGGACGGGCACCGAGATCGCGGGCAACCGGCTCTTCCTCACGGCCCGGGGGGTGAAGCTCACGATCGACGGCCAGACGGTCGCGCCCACCGCGGGGCAGCTCCTCGCGGTGACCGCCGAGGATGCGGGCGCCGGGGTCGGGAAGCTCCGCTTCTCCACCCCCGCGGCGAGCCCGGGCGGGGCGCCGACCCTGGAAATCGAGGCCGTCGACCGGGTGGGCAACCTCCGCAAGGTCGCCTGGCCGCTCGTGCTCCCCTGAAGGAGCGCGGATCGCGCTAGACTCGGGCGAGCCACGCCACCCACGCCACCGATACCAGGGGGTTATCCATGAAACGCTTGCCGATCCTCGCCCTTCTCGTCACGATCGCCGGCCTCGCCCTGCCCCGTCCGGGTGCCGCGGCGACCGCCCCCGCGGCTCCCGCCGCCAGCCCCGAGACCCCCGAGACCCCCGAGGCTACCCGCCTGCACGCCCTCTTCGACCGCGAGTGGGAGTCCCGGGTGAAGGAGGACCCGCTCCTCGCCACCGCGGTCGGGCGGCACGAGTCGGATGCCCTCCTGCCGGAGGCCACGGTGGCGAATTTCGAGCGCCAGGCCCAGGTCGCCCGCGGCTTCCTGGAAGAGCTCCAGGCGATCGACCGCGCCAAGCTCTCGCCGGCCGACCAGGTCAACGCCGACATCTGGAAGCGCCAGCTGGAGGAGGGCCTCGCCGAGCACCGGATCGGCCTCTACCAGATGCCGTTCAACGCCGACTCGGGCTTCCACAGCGAATTCGCCCAGCTGGCCGACAACATGCCGTTCGCCAATGCCAAGGGCTATGAAAACTACATCGCCCGGCTGCGGGCCTGGCCGCGCTACGTCGACCAGCAGATCGTCCTCATGCGGATGGGGGTCGCCCGCGGCTTCACCATCCCCAAGGCGGTCCTCGCCGGCTACGAGGGGACGATCACCGCCCATATCGTGGACGACCCGGAAAAGAGCGTCTTCTGGAAACCGTTCCGGCACTTCCCCGCCGCCATGCCGGAGGCCGAGCGGCAGCGCCTGGCGGCGGAGGGGAGAAAGGCGATCCTCGAAGGCGCCGTCCCCGGCTACCGCAAGTTCCTCGAATTCTTCACCGCCGAGTACCTGCCGCACGCCCGCACGACCCTCGGCGCCTACGACCTGCCAGACGGCCGCGCCTTCTACGCCCAGCAGATCCGCCACTTCACGACCCTCGACCTCTCGCCCGAGGAGATCCACAAGTTGGGCTTGGCCGAGGTCGACCGCATCACCCAGGAGATGCAGGCGGTCATCCGGCAGGTGGGCTTCACCGGCGACTTCGCGGCCTTCCTCCAGTTCCTGCGCACCGACCCGCGCTTCTACGCCAAGACCCCCCAGGAGCTCCTGGAGCACGCCTCCTTCATCGCCAAGCGGATGGACGGCAAGCTCCCCTCGCTGTTCAAGACTCTGCCGCGCCTCCCCTACACCGTGGCGCCGGTGCCCGACGCCATCGCCCCCAAGTACACCGGCGGCCGCTACGTCGAGGCGCCGGTCGGCAGCACCCAGTCCGGCACCTACTGGGTCAACACCTACCAGCTGGCAAGCCGCCCCTTCTACAACCTGGAGGCCCTGACCTTCCACGAGGCGGTGCCCGGCCATCACCTGCAGATCGCGCGCAGCCAGGAGCTGGGCGACCTGCCCAACTTCCGCCGCTACTCCTACATCTCCGCCTTCGGCGAGGGCTGGGGCCTCTACTCCGAGTGGCTGGGCCTGGAGGCCGGCTTCTACACCGATCCCTACAGCAACTTCGGTCGCCTCTCCTATGAGATCTGGCGCGCCTGCCGCCTGGTGGTCGACACCGGCATCCACTCCATGGGCTGGACCCGCCAGCAGGCGCTCGACTATCTGGCGACCCACACCGCCCTCCCCCTCCACGAGGTCGAGACCGAGACCGACCGCTACATCTCCTGGCCCGCCCAGGCCCTCGCCTACAAGCTGGGCGAGCTCAAGATCAAGGAGCTGCGAAAGCGCGCCGAGCAGGCCCTGGGGCAGGGCTTCGACGTCCGCGAGTTCCACGACGTGGTCCTGGGCAGCGGCTCGGTGCCGCTGACCGTGCTGGAGGCGAACGTCGACCGTTGGATCGGGGAGCAGAAGGGGAAGGCGGAGCAAAAGGCGCGGTAGAGGCGTCAGAGCGCGCAGTAGCCCCGCGCTCCTCCCCCGTCGACGCAGCTCGCGACCTGGCCGGCGTCTTTCGCGTTCTTCATGCAGGCGTCGGTGCTCGCCGCGGGCACGCATCCACAGCCGCAGAGCGGCAAGGTCTGCCCGCAGACGTACCCGAAGCCGTCGCAATTGATCTCGGTCGACGCGGGGAGGGAAGCCACCGGAGGAGCCGGGGCGGTGGTGAGCAGGGCACAGACGAGGGTGCTGAGGGTGATCGACAACATGCAGATCTCCCTTGCAAGACGCCGGCCGAATCCGGCGTCCCTGGGGAGACCCGATCCCGGGCCAAGGGGAAGGCGGGGACGGCCCGCGGGTCACCTCTTCTTCGCGCCGGCCGCGCGGATGAAGTCCGCGATCTCCTGCTTCAGCTTCCGGTGGTCGGCCCGGCGGACGTACATCATGTGCCCGGCGTTGTAGGTGGTCGTCCTCATGTGGCCGCGGAGGGCCTCCGGGAGTCCCAGGTGGTGGGCGGTGTAGGCGGCGTCGAAATAGGGGGTCGCCAAGTCGTAGCGGCCGGAGGCGACCAGCACCTGGAGATCGGGATTCTTGACCATCGCCTCGCGGAGAGCCTCGCCCAGGTAGGGGTAGCGCATCTCGAAACCTTCCGAGCTCCACTGCTGGATGTCGGCCTGGCGTTCGTAGACGTGATCGTCCTTGAACCCGAGCTCGCGCCGCAGGTAGTCGTTGAGCGATGCCACGTAGGGGCCGTCGAGCGAGACGTCGGCCGGGTCGTACTCCGGGAACTCCCCGGCCGAGTCGAGGTCGGCCCCCAGGAACCGGCTGTCGAGGCGGCCCACCGTCTGGCCGCGATCGCGCAGCAGCTCTTTCTCGAAGCGGGCGGGGCCGACCCGGAGGTCGGCGCGCAGGACGAAGTCGGTCGAGAGCCCCGAGTAGCGCGCGATCTTCCCGGCGAGCGCCTGCCGCCGCGCCACCGGCAGCTGGTCGCCCTCGAGGAGCGCCGGCGCATACTCATGGAGGGCGAAGTCCTCCACCTCGCGGAGGGTCTTGTCGAGGTCGCCCGCGAGCTCCGGCGGCAGCTTCTTGTGGTACCACGCGGTCGCCGCGTAGGTCGGCAGGAAGAGGTAGTAGGGCATGTCGTTGCCGTTCCCCACCAGGATCGTCTGCCAGTTCAAAACCGAGGAGATGAGGACGACGCCGTTCAGGTCCATGCCGTAGCGGGTCTCCAGGTATTCGGCGAGACCCGCCGAGCGGGTGGTGCCGTAGCTCTCGCCGGCCAGGAACTTGGGCGAGGCCCAGCGCTCGTTGCGGGTGATCCAGAGCCGGATGAATTCGCCGATCGAGGCGATGTCGGGCTTGATGCCATGGTACTGCTTGGCGTCGACCCCCGGCACGGCGCGGCTGTAGCCGGTCGACACCGGGTCGATGAACACCAGGTCGGTCACGTCAAGGAGCGAGGACTCGTTGTCGACCAGGCGCCCGGGAGGCGGTGTCGCCGGCATCCCCTCGTCATTCCTCTCGACGATCTTGGGGCCGAAGGCGCCGAACTGCACCCACACCGCCGCCGCCCCGGGGCCGCCGTTGAAGCTGAAGGTGACCGGCCGGTCGGCGGGATCTTTCACCCCGTCCTTGGTATAGGCGACGTAGAAGATCGACGCCTTGGGGGTGCCGTCCTCCTCCTTCATCAGGTAGTTGGCGGCGGTCGCCGTGTAGGCGATCTTCTGCCCGTCCAGGGTGATCGAGTGCTGGGTCCGTGACGACTTTTCTTCCGGCATTGTCGGCGGCTTCGGGGGCGCCTTCTCCTCTTTCTTCGCCTCGGCGGGGGCGTCCGCCGCCGGCAGAAGCGACGGGGTCAGGAAGGCAAGGGCGATCAGGAGCAAGACCCGAAGACGGGGGACTGCGAGCATGAGAGCCTCCTCTGGAAAAGGGCATGGCGCCGCCGGGCGCGACCCGGTGCCGCTCCAGGAGATACGAATGGAAAGGCGGAAGGTTCCGGCGCCGGGAGTGTATGCTGGGCGGCGGGCGCGCCGGGCGGTAAGGCAAGTTCTTGACAGGATTGGCTCTGGAGCAAAGAATAGCTTGTAGGACTTGAGTGCTCGCCCCGCCTCGGGTACAGAATCCGGAGATGCCAAGATGACACACTACCCCTTGCTGTTCGGCCGTCGCGAGCTTCTCGAAGGGAACGGCTTCATCGCCCGAGTTTCCGTTTCCGGCCGCGCTTTGCTGGCGGACGAAGACGGCGAGTTCTGGGTGGAGGGCGTCAGTCCGGGCGGCCTCGCGGGACACGGCAAGAGCCCGCACGAAGCGCTGGCCGACTTCTCGGCCGCGTTCCGGGCCGTGCTCTTCGACATCGCCGCCGAAGCGAACTCGTTCGAGGTATTCCGGCAGGAGGTCCTTCGTTTCTTCGATGAGACGAGCGGTCCGGCCCTCGCGGAGTGGGAGGAGGCCGTGCGGCAGGTGAAGGCCGGCCAGGTCACAGCCGAGTGGCTGGAGAAGCGACCGGCCGAATCCAAGCTCGGGATCGAGGTCGCAAAGGTGAGCCAACCCGCTGCGGCGAACAACGACCTCGGCCAAGCCACACTCGCGGCCTAGCATGGGCTCGACCGGGCTCGTCACACTCAAAGAAATCCGGAAGATGCTCGATGACTGCGCCCCGGGTGCAGTCATCGAGAGCAAACTGCACCATAACTGGATCCGCTACGCCGGTAAGACCTACCGCGGCCTGCCTCTCGGCAAACACGGGGCTCGTCACAATCCGGAGATTGAAGTCGGCCACGTGAAGCGAATGGCCCGCTTCTTCGAGATTCTGGACTGCGCCAGGAAAAGCCTGCCCGCTCTGCGTTGAAGCCATGCCCACGGTGGAAGGGGTGGGCAGAATCTCTACCCTCCCGGCCGCGTTATCCTCTCTAGCTCCGCCAGATACGCCAGCGCCTCCTCCGTCGTCGTCCCGCACATCTCTTCACTCGGCCGCAGCCTCACACAGACCTCCGGCCGCTCGGGCTGGCCGAAGAGGAGGCAGCGGTTGTCCTCGGTCAGCTGCACGCAGCGCACTCCGGCGGGCTTGCCTTCGGGCATGCCGGGGCTGCCGGGAATCGCAGAGGAGATGGAGAGCGCGATGCAGCAGGCGCCGCAGCCGATCCGGCAGTCCATGCTCACTTCCCCGCCGCCTCCATCTCCGCCATCTTCGCCGTCAGCACCCGCATCGCATCCGCCACCAGCTTCTTCGGCTCGAGCCCGATGCCGAAGGCCTTCTGGAGCAGCTCTTCCGGCGGGGCGTCGAAGCCGTGCTGCAGGAGGGCGGCGTAGCGGGTCGCGAAGCCCTGTGGGTCAGCCTTGTAGAGGGAGTAGTACTCCAGGGCCAGCAGGCTCGCATACACGTAGTTCACATCGTAGAACGGGTCCTCGTACATCAGGGGGATCGCCATCCACTGCGACCGCAGCTCGGGCTCGCGGTCCGGCCAGATCGAGTAGCGCGCGAAGACCTGCCGGGTGAGCGCGTCGAGCTCCGGGGCGCCCTCGATACGGCCGGCCGCGACACCCTCGTAGACCGCCTGCTCCAGCGCCGCCTCCGGGCCGGCCACGAACATCACGGTGCCCTTGCCTTCGAGGAACTGCTCCAGGAAGAACTGCCGGCGCGCGGGCTCGAGCGCCGCCGTGGCGAGAGAATCGGCGAGCAGCAGCTCGCTGAAGGTCGCGAACGACTCGAAGAGATAGGACGGACCCTGGGCATAGAGCGGCGAGACGCCGGCCTGGGTCATCAGCTGGCGGTGGACGGCGTGGGTGCCCTCGTGGGTCAGGACGCGCATGTCGTTGTAGGAGCCGTCGAAACCGGCGGCGAAGAAGACGCTGTCGACCCCCACGAAGCCTTTGGAGAAGCCGCCGGCCGCGCGATGCTCGCCGCCCACGACGTCCAGCCTGCCGTTCTGCGGATCGAGAAGCTGGGCGAGAGCGTCGCCGAACGGCGGACCCAAGGGAGCGAGCGCCTGGCGCACGGCCGCGGTCGCCTGGGCGATGGTGAAACGCGGCGGGATGACCCGGATGACCGTGCCCTGGACGTCCCACAGGTGGACGTCGGGAAGCCCGCGGCTCGCCTGGACCGTGAACCGGTAGGGCCGGAGCGCCGGCAGCTCGTTCGCGAAGCGATCGAAGGTCGCCCCGTCGAGGGCCAGGAGCTCCGCCCGGAGAAAGCTCCGGCGCCGCTCGACCTGGGCGTCCAGCTCCGCCTCATCCTGTGCGCTCTTCGCGTCCCGGGTATCCACCGCGTGGCGCAGATGGAGATAGTCGACGTGGCGCCGGGCCTCGACCTGGCACCTGCTCGTCGAGGCGCAGGGCCTCCTGCAGCGCTCCCGGCGTTTGCGTTACCTGGCCGCGCAGCGCCTCCAGCCGCTTGAGCCGGTCCTCCAATTCTCGCCGCGCCGCGACCTCCTGCTCCGGGCTGGCGAAGAAGTGACGGGCGAAATCGAGGTGATAGCCCGCCACCTGCACGGGCGGGATGGCGACGAAGGGCGGGGCGGCGAGGTCTCCGGCCTCGGCAGCGGCGCCCCCGAGGAGCAGGGCCAGGAAGAGGATCGTCGAGCGCATGCGCTATCCTCTCATGCGGACCGGCGGCGCCGCCGGCCGGAAGGAGATCGGGATGCCCTCAGCCCGCCAGGCTCGCCACACCCGCCAACTCGCCCTCGCCGCCCTGGGGGTGGCCCTCGCCTGGAGCCTCCCCGCCTGGAGCGCCCGCTTCAACACCCGCGAGGAGGACGACGCCCGCTATCACCCGGCGGTAGCGATCCCGGCCTATGACGGGCCGGTGCATCCGGTCGTCCTGGTGGACGAGGCGCACCACGACCTGGGGACCGTTGCCGGCCGGCTGCGGGCCTTCGCCGTGCTGCTGGGGAAGGACGGCTACCGGGTGAAGCCGAATCGATCGGCCTTCGACCGGGCGCACCTGGCGGCGGCCGAGGTCCTGGTGATCGACGACCCCACCCCGGCGGTGGCCGGGAAGAACGGCGGGATCACCGACGCCGAGGCCGATGCCGTGCGCGACTGGGTGCAGGCGGGCGGCTCGCTCCTCTTCGTCGCCGAGCCGCTCTCCGTCCTGGGCCGGGTGGCGGGGCTCGCCCGGCGCCTGGGGGTCGACCTGAGCCAGGGGCATACCTTCGATCCCGCCCAGGCCGGGAGCGCGGGCGCGCCGAGCACCTGGCTCGTCTATTCGCGGGAAAACGGCCTCCTGGGCGAGCATCCCATCACCCGCGGCCGCGAGGAGATCGAGCGGCTGCACACCGTGACCGCCTTCCACGGCCAGTCCATCCTGGGGCCGGAGGGGAGCGTCGCCTTCCTCCGCCTCGCCGACACCGCCCTCGACCAGGACGAGGACGGCGAGAACACCCCGGCCCTCGGCCGCGCCCAGGGGATCGCCTTCGAGCTCGGCAAAGGCCGCGTCGTCGTCTTAGGCGACGGGAGCCTGCTGACCGCTCGCCAAGTGGCCGACGGCGCGCTCCTCCTCGGCATGAACCGGCCCGGCAACGACGACCGCCAGCTCGCCCTGAACGTCGTCCACTGGCTGAGCCGCCTGCTGGGTTAGATGCTGTGAAAAAAATCGGGTCGCACGCGGAGATTCCCGTAGAGACGCCCCAGACGCTATCGAAATCCTTGCCGTTACCGCGCCGTCGGGGCGTCTCCAACGCCGCCGAGATCTCAGGCGTCCGAGGCCTGCGGAGACGCCCCGACGGCGGTGGTTCCGGCGAGGTCCCGGACGGCGGCTGGGGACGTCTCTACGAATGCCCGTGAGGTAGCGGGCTCTACGCTCCCGCCGGCGGTTCCCAGAGCTCGATGCGGTTGCCCTCGGGGTCGACGATCCAGGCGAACTTGCCGTAGGCCTCGTTTTGGCGCTTGGGGTCGATCTCCACCCCTTCCTCGGCGAGCTGGACGAGGAGCGCGTCGAGGTTCTCGACCCGGTAGTTCATCATGAAGGGGGCGCTGCCCGGTCCGAAGTACTGGGTGTGGTGCGGGAAGATCGACCAGATGGTCATCCCCGGCCGCTCGGGGTCCTCGCCGTGGCGCCAGTGGAAGATCGAGCCGGAACCGTCGGGCTCGCGCTTTATCCCCAGGTGCTTCTCGTACCAGTCGTACATCCTGCCGGGGTCTTCCGCCTTGAAGAAGACCCCGCCCAGACCGGTGACTCTCGCCATGGTATGCCCTCCTGTGGTGGCACCCGGATCGTATCGCAAACCGGATCGCCCTCCCAGAGGGCCAGGCCCGCCATCACCCGGCCGCTACGTGCCGACCGGGTAGAGCGCCGCCGCGATGGCCGGCGAGCCGGTGCTTCCCGCCGGGGTCAGGGGGAAGAAGACCTGGATCGTGGTCACCCCGGTGGCCGGCACGGTGACCGAGCCGGTGAGGCTCGCCGTGCCCGACCCGTTGGCGACCGTCATCTGGGGCTGGGTGGTGGTCAGCGACTGGTCGCTCTGGTTCTCGATGACCAGGGTGATGGTGCCGGAGCTGGCACTGACCAGCGAGTAGGAGACGGTGGCGGTGAAGGTCACCGTGCTGCCCGGGGCCAGCTTGGTGCCGACGGCGGGAGTGATGCTGGTGATCGCGATGCTGTCCGGCGAGGTGAGATCGGTGGGCGAATTGCCCTTGCTGCAGCCGGCGACGAGGAAGACCAGGGCGAGGGTGGCGGCCAGACAGAGCGAACGGTTCATCCTTCTCTCCCTTCGGACAAAATGGTACATAACGGACTAACGCTCCAGCCCCTTCCAGAGTTCCGGTAGAATCCTCTCTCCATGAACGAGACCCAGGGTCCACATCTCGGCGTGCGGGGCGCGCGGGGAATCCGCCTGCGCGGCCGGGAGGTCGCCCGCATCGAGGCCTTCTCGGATGCTGTCTTCGGCTTCGCGGCCACCCTCCTCGTCGTCTCGCTGGAGGTGCCGAAGACGTTCGCCGAGCTGCTGTCGAGCCTCCAGGGCTTCGTCGCCTTCGCCTTCAGCTTCACCGCCCTGGTCGCCATCTGGGCGGTGCACAACTCGTTCTTCCGCCGCTATGGCCTCCAGGACCGGACGACGGTGGTCCTGAACGCGGTGCTGCTCTTCGTCGTCCTCTTCTACGTCTACCCGCTCAAGTTCCTCACCGTCTCGCTCTCCAACTGGCTGCTCCGGGTCGTCCCCCCGGCCGGCGCGGAGCCCCGCTTCGCGAGCCTCAACGATTTAGGGACGCTCTTCGTCATCTACGGGCTGGGCTTCGTCGCCGTCTTCGCCGCCATCGCCCTGCTCTACGCGCATGCCGCGCGCCCGACCACGGCCCTGGACCTCGACGCGCTGGAGCGCTTCGACGCCCGCACCCGCTCTCGCCACTATCTGATTTTCGCCGCCGTGGGCCTCCTCTCCATGGCGCTCGCCGGGGCGCAAGTGGGCCTGCGGGTGGGCGCTCCGGGTTGGACCTACGCTCTCCTCGGACCGCTCTGCCAGGCGCACGCGTCGTGGAGCGAGCGTCGGCGGTCGCGACTCGCGACCGCCGACGAGACGAAAGAGACCAAATAGATTCAGCCCGCCGGTTTCGAGGCCGGGGGTGGAGGGGGCGGGAAGGGGTTCATGACGTCGACCACCACCTTCCAGCCACCGCCGGGCGCGCGCTCCCAGATCCGCTGGTAGGAGCTCCGCGCCGGGGCGCCGGTGGCGGGGGCAGACGGAGCGAGATCGGCCGTGCCGTAGGTGTAGCCCAGATCGCCGGAGGCGGCGACGCCCCCGCCGGCCGGTTCCCAGGTCAGCTTCCCGGGATGACGACCGAGCTCAGCTTCCGCCGCCGCGGGGCCGCGGGCCGGAGCGGCGCCGTCCTGCAGGAGCCGCACGTGGGCGGCGAGGTGGCCGTGGAAGGCCGCCACCGCCCCCTTGACGGCGGAGGTGAGCGAGAGCTCACGGTCGGCGGCGAGGAGCTTCTCGGTCTCCGCCGCCACGTCGATTTTCGCCGCTCCCGCCGCTCCGCCTGCTCCCGGCGGCGTCTTCCCCTTCTCGACCGGCGCCGCGGTGGCGACCGCCTCCGCCGGCTTGGGGCCGGAGGTACCTAAGTCGACCGCCACCTTCCAGCTGCCGTCCGCCTGCTTGCGCCAGACGGTGACGAAGGTGCCGTAGGCGACGTCGGTGTCCTTGGGGTCCTGGCTGCGCAGCTCCCAGGGGCCGAAGGTGAAGCCGACGTCCCCCGCCCGGGCGACCTCGGCGTAGGCCGGGCGCCAGGAGAGGACGATGGCCGGCGCCGGCCGGTCGCGCAGCCAGGCCTTGCCGGGGATCGGTCCCGGCCGGAAGAGGATGGCGTCCTCCGCCAGGTAGGCGAGAAATGCCTCCTTCATCCCCTTCTCGACCGAGGTGCGCGCGAACGCCTGCTCGGCCTGGATCAGCGAGTCGACCGCCGTGTCGGCGGTCGTGTCGGCGTAAAGGGAGAGGGCGGCCCCCGCCAGCAGGGCGAGGGCCACGGGCACGACCTTCCGGCCCCTGCTCACAGGCCCTGGACCGGCATGTAGGTCGGGCCGAAGCAGAGCGGCTGGTAGCCGGTCTCGGTCCCCGTCCCGGTGTAGTGGGGGGTCCAGCCGGAGACGTCCTGGAACAGCCGGATGGCGCGGATGGTGCGGTCGGCGCAGAGGTCGAACCAGTGGTGGGTGCCGCGCGGCACGCGGATCATGTCGCCCTTGACCACCTCGATGCTGAACACCGGCCCCTCGCCGTTGGGGTGGACGTGGAACAGCCCGCGGCCGTGGACGATGAAGCGGACTTCGTCCTCGTCGTGCCAGTGCTCCTTGTTGAACTTGTTGAGCATGGCGTCGAGGCCGGGGACGTCCGGCCGGACGTTGATCACGTCGGCGGTGACGTAGCCGCCCTCCGCCATCAGCTCGCGGATGGGCGCGTCGTAGGCGGCGAGGATCTCCGGGTCGGTGGCGTTCTCGGAGAGTTGGTCCGAGCCCTCGAAGCGCCGGTACCAGATGCCGAAGGGCTCCAGGAAGGCGCGGATCTCGCCCACGTCGGTCAGGGTCTCGTTCGTGTCGCGCAGATTGATGGTCGCCATGAGAGTGTCTCCTTCCGTTAATCGGGTACCAACGTCAAGTGCCGGTGAAGGGGCGGAACGGGGTCCGGCGGGCCGCGCATTCGAAGAGGAACTCGAAGATCTCGACGTGCCGCTTCGCCTCGTCGAGCGAGCTGCCCCACGTATAGAGGCCGTGCCCAGCCAAGAGGAACCCCCAAAGAGCAGGGTGCGCGGCGAGGAGCTTTGCGACCTCCTCGCCCAGGCGCGGGATGTCCTGCGAGTTGGCGAGGACGGGCACGAAGACCGCCGCCTCGTGGGTCGTCACCCCGGAAAGGCCCTTCTGCATCTCGTAGCCGCGCAGGGTGAAGCCGCCCTCCCCGGCGAAGTGCTCGCCGAGGAGGGTGTTGGCCACCGAGTGGACGTGGAGCACCGAGGCGGCGCCGGTCGCGGCCACGATCCGGCTGTGCAGGGCGGCCTCGGCCGAGGGCTTCCCCGTCTCCTCCGGAGCCGGCGCGCCGCCCGGTCCCACGAGCATCAGATCTTCGGGCTGCAGCCGGCGCTTGTCGACCCCGGAGCGGGTGAGGAGGAGGCGCAGCGGCTCGCGGCAGAGGGTGAGGCTGAAGTTGCCGCCCGTCCCCTGGCACCAGCCCTGGGCGCCCAGCTCGGCGACGACGCGGCAGAGGCGCTCGCGCTCCGCGAGATGGGTGTCGAGCTCGAGGGAGGGGACCAGGACCATTAGGGACAAATCCAAGCCGCTTTGCGGCACGAAGCCATAAAAGTATATACCATGCGCTCCGACCCCTCGGAGCCCCCGGAGCCCTCGCCATGGACCCTTCTTCCCCGCCCCCGCGCCCCCGGCTGGCCAACCGCAATTTCGTCCTCCTCTGGCAGGGGCAGGCGATCTCGCAGATCGGCGATCAGGCCTTCGCCATCGCCATGGCCTTCTGGGTGGCGGAGAAGACCGGCTCGGCGAGCCTGATGGGCCTGCTGCTCACCGTCGGCGCCATCCCGGTCATCCTCCTGGGACCGGTGGGCGGTGTCGCGGCCGACCGCTGGCCCCGGATGCGGATCGTCGTCCTCTGCGACCTGGTGGGCGGCCTGACCATGCTCGCGGTCTCCCTGCTCCTGCTGGTCGGCCACACGACGACCCAGACCACGGTCGTCCTCCTCTTCGTCGCCGCGCTGGTGCTCGGGATCATCCGCGCCTTCTTCATGCCGGCGGTCAACGCCGTGCTGCCGGACATCGTGCCGGCCGAGCGGCTCGCCGCGGCCAACTCCTGGAGCCAGTTCTCGTTCCAGGGCTCGCTCCTCCTCGGCCAGGGGCTGGGGGGCGTCCTCTACCAGCTGCTGGGCGCGCCGCTCCTCTTCCTCGTCGACGGGGTGAGCTTCCTCTTCGCCGCCGGGAGCGAGGCACTGGTCCGGCTGCCTGCCGGGCTGGCGGTGCCGGCGATGCCGGAGACACCCGGCGAACGGCCGGGGGCCTTCGCGCAGTTCCGCGCCGAGCTCTACGAGGGGCTGCGCTACACCCGCCAGAAACCGGGGCTCCTGGGCTTCGTCCTCTCGGTCACCGCCTACAACTTCTTCCTCATGCCGGTCTTCGTGCTGCTCCCCTTCTACGTCCGCAACACCCTGGGCGCCGGAGCGCAGTGGTACGGCTTCCTCCTCGCCGCGGTGAGCGTCGGCGCCATCCTGGGTTTCGTCGTCGCCGGCATCCTGAAGCTCCAGGGCCAGGCGCGGAGTGGCCTCGTCATCGCCACCTCGCTCCTCGCCCCGGCCCCCTTCCTCGTCGGCTTCGTCCACTCCCCCAAGCCGGCCCTGGCCTGCGCCGCCGCCCTCGGGGTGATGATCGGGATCATCAACGTCAACTTCACGACCATCGTCCAGGAGAGCACCCCGCCCGAGCTGCGCGGCCGGGTCATGGGGCTCCTCGCCACCGTGGCCGGCTCGCTCACCCCCATCGGCTTCGCCCTGGGCGGCATCGTGGGCGACCTGACGGGCAAGAACATCCCCCTGATCTATGCCACCTGCGCGGCGGCGTCGTTCGTCTTTTCGCTCGTGGCGCTGGGGCGGAAGAGCACGCGGCGGTTCATTGCATACGGGTGAGGGGCGGCATCCCCGGGTCGGGGACCTTGAGCCCGGTTGGATCGTACAAACAGGGCCTGCGCGTTGCCTTCGGGCGACCGTTTTGCACGATTCGATTCTAGATCTGTAGCCTTGGTGTAGCATTGACCTCGGCTGGCATGACGAGCTTGACTCTTTCACCCCGCGAATACCATGCACGGCGCGAGCAGGAGAGCCGGGACGCGAGGGAGGCCCTGCGCTTGGAGATGCTGACGCGAGCCCGGGCGGCGATCCGCCGGCGGGCGCCCGACTTCCCCTCCATCCGTGCCGTCTATCTCTTCGGCTCGGTCGTCCAGCCGGGCCACTTCCATGCTGGCTCCGACGTTGACGTCGCCGTGGACTGCGACGACGTTGCCGTCGAGACGCCCTTCTGGCGCGCCTTGGAATCAGAGCTCGAGAGAGCCGTCGACGTGCGCCCCCGGGAGGGAGCGATCGCCCGCGCCGTGGAGGACGGGGGAGAGAGGGTCTATGAACGAGAAGTTCCTGGTCCTGGAACGTAGTCTAAGGGCTGACCTCGAGGCGATCGAACGGCTGTACCGCGAGTTGGGCGAGCCCAGCTTGAGCGAGTCGGAGGAGCAGGAGCGGCTCATCGTGGTCGCCTATCGTCTCCACGTCCTCTACTCCGCCTTCGAGAACGCGTTCCGCAATATCGCGAAAGCGTTCGAGAACCAGCTCGATCCCGCGTCCTGGCATCAGGATCTCCTGCAGAGAATGCTGCTCGATCTGAGCCCTCTCCGTCCGGCCGTCCTCAACGAAGAGACCTATGAGAAGCTCGACGAGCTGCGCCGCTTCCGGCACCTCTTTCGCACCGGCTACGGCATCCGGCTCGATCCCCTGCGGCTGCGGCTCGTCCTGCAGAAGGCCCTGGAGCTCCAGCCCCTCTACCGGCAGCTGCTCGGACGGTTTCTGGAGTTTCTGGCGAGCCTCGAGTAGAGGATCCCAGGCCGCGCGTCCAGGACCGCGGGAAAGTCCGCCGGAATCTCTCCAAAGTCTTCGGGAACCCGTGGAAAGTCCTCGGGAATCCGTGGAAAGTCTTCCCCAACCTCTCCGGGTCGACTTTCTACGCCTCCGGGTCGACTTTTGATCCGTCCGGATCGACTTCTGACGCGTCCGGGTCGACTTTTCATCCGTCCGGGTCGACTTTCCATCCATGGAAAGTAACTTTCCACGTCTCCGGGAAGACTTTTCATGCGTGGTATTTTACTTTCCATGCA
>DASQPA010000143.1:0-8352 GCA_035644215.1 Thermoanaerobaculia bacterium | reverse complement strand
GCGCCGTCGCCAAATGCTGGCCGCGCTGGCTGGCGGGCGCCGAGGAGGTCCCGCTGCGGCACGACAACGTTTCCCGCGCCGCCTTCTGGCTGGGCTTCGCAGCCTTCCAGGCCATCGCAGCGTTGGCGCCGAGCCCGCCCGACGGCATCCTGAGCAGCCTCTGGGGGCCGCTCGCGACCGTCCTCTCTCCTCTCTTCCTGCTCTCCGGCTGGCTCCTCGACCTTGACGTCCGCCGTCAAGGCTGGGACCGTGGGCCGGCAGCCCTCGTCCGGCTGCGCGCCGTGCTCGCCTGTCTGCCTCTGCTGGGATTCTTCGTGGTCCCTGCCTCGCGGTGGCTCGCGGGCCGGCAGAGTGGCTGGCTGGCGCCGGGGAGCGTCCAGGCGCCGGCGCTCGACCTCCGCCGCGGCGCGTTGACCCTCCGCGCCCGCGCCGAGCGGCAGCTCGCGCGTCTCTTCGCCCTGCGGCACCTCTACCTGTGGATTTTGGCTGGCCAGATGCCGGCGGTGCTCACCGGGGCCGCCTGGCTCTCCCGGGCTGGTGCCGCCAGGGGGCCGCTCGCGGCCTGCCGGATCGGCGCCGTCGTCGTCCTCCACGGCGTGGCGTTGACGAGCCTCTATCACGCCGCCTTGGGCCGCATAGAACGCTTCCGCCTGGAGGGTTGGCGGGCGCTCCTGCTGCGCGCGGCCCCGGTCGCCACGGTGGCTCCCCTGCCGTTCTGGCCATCGCTCCTCGTCCCCTTGCTTTGGGTGGGCGCACCGGGATCGGCGGCCCGGCGCGACGGGCTCGTGGCGGCGGCCTGGGGGTCGCTCTCCCGGATCGTGGTCTTTCCTCCAGAGTTGCGACAGGAAAAGAGTCTGCGTCGCCGCATCGGGCACGCGCGTCTCTGGTCCTGGATGAAGCTGCGCGTCTCCGTCGACGACTCCGCCGAGGACCGCCGGCTCGGCTCCCTCTACCGTTGGCAGACCTTTCTCGTACTGATCGACGCCACTGCCCTGGGCTCGTGGGGTGTCGGCCCCGGCCCCCACAGTCCCCTCACGGGTTGGCTGGTGGTCTGGTGGATCCTCATCGGACTGGCTTTCCTCTTCCAGCTTCTGGTACTCGCCGGCCGCTTGTCGGGCTTCCTCAGCAGGAGCCTCTATGCTCAACCGTATGCGCGCTACCTGGCACTCGCCCACTCCGCGCTCTTCGGCGGTTTCCTGGCCGGCCATCTTCTACGGACGGGCGATGTGGCCCCACTCGGGCAATGGATCTCCCAGGTAGGCAAGTTCGGCCTTCTCGGCGGCGGCTACTTCCTGCCGGTCGCTGCCGCGGCCCGGCGGTTCAGCCCGCTGGTCTCTTGGTGCCTGGGGTTTCTCGCCATGACCGGCTTGGGACGCTTCCTGCAAACCCACCCGCAAGCGACCTGGCTCCTGCCGCCTTTGCGCGCCGCCGTCTTCGCCGCACCCTTATGGCACTTCGCGGTGGCCGCGACTCTGGGTCGCCCGATGGCACCTACCACCACTGGCCGGCGCTCGCCCGCCCGCCGTCTCCTCGCCGCCCTGGTGGCGGTCTCGGGCTGGGTTCCGCTCGGTGGCCTCGCCATCCCGCTATGGATCTACCTTCGGCAGCGGTGGCGCCGCGACGCGGTAAACAACCGGCATCCGGCTGGTGTCTATCAGGGCGACCTACCGCTTTAGGAGGACCGCGTGGACTACGCCGACGTCTCGTTCCGTTTCGAGTCCCGCCAGGAAGGCGAGATCCCCGTCCAGATCTCGACGCCGGCTGGCGAGGGCCGGGGGCGACTCCGGCCGCCGTTTGCCGGCACCGACTTCGGTGCGCTCCTCTCCCAGCTCGGCCGAGCGGTCCACGGTGGCGCCTCCGAGGTCGAAGCGGATTCGCGCCAGGTCAGGCCGCCGGAGCCTCACGACACGCCGAGCGCCGATCCCCAAGCGGTAGGCGAGGAGCTTTTCCGGAGCCTCTTCACAGAACCGGCGCTCGCACTCTTCCAGGGCTCCCTCCAGCGGCTCGAAGGGGCCGAGGGGGCCGAACCCGAAGGCAAGGTCGAACGCGGCCTGCGCCTCGTCCTCCACCTCGATCCGGCAGGCCCGGACTTCGCCTTCCTCGCCGGCCTCCCCTGGGAGCTCCTCTACTGGCCGGAGAATCGCCAGTTCCTCGGGCTCAGCCGGCGAACGGCGATCGTGCGGTACCTGAACCTCCCGCGAGCGACACCGCCGCAGCGCATCGAGACCGCACTGCGCATCCTCGCCGTCGGCGCCTTTCCCGCGGGGCTACCCGTCCTCGACCTCACCGCAGAGCGTCAAAAGATCGAGAAGTCCTGGGCGAAGCTCCCCGGGGTCGAGGTGGAGTTCCTCGACTCTGCCACGGCGGGCGACTTGCGGGTGAAGCTCGGCGAGCGGCTTTTCCACGTCCTTCACTTCATGGGGCACGGCGCCTTCTCCGAGCGTGGCGAAGGCGGCCTTGCCTTCGTCGGGGAGAACGGCGGGCTGAACCTCGTTCCCGGCCAGGCCTTAGCCGATCTGCTGCGCGACTCCACCACCTTGCGGCTGGTGGTGTTGAACGCCTGCAACACCGCGCGCTCGGCCCGGCGTGGCGGGCTCGATCCCTTCGCCGGCGTAGCCGCGGCGCTCGCCCTCGCCGGCCCGCTGGCCATCGTCGCCATGCAGTTCCCTATCTCGGACGCGGCGGCGATCGCCTTCAGCCGGGCTTTCTACGCGCACCTCGCTGCGGGCGATCCGGTCGAAGCGGCGACTGTCGAAGGGCGGCAGGCGATCCGCGCCGCCGATGCCCGTTCCTGGGAGTGGGTCACCCCGGCGCTCTTCCTGCGCGGCGGAGGACAACTCTTCGAGATTCCCGGTGGGCCGTTGCGCCACCCCACCGCGGAGCTCGCCCGCCACCTCCTCGACCAAGGCACCTACATCGCCGACAAGACTGCCGGCTTCGTCGGCCGCGGCTGGGTCTTCGACGCAGTCGACCAGTTCACCCACGACGCGACGCGCGGCTACTTCCTTCTGCGCGGCGATCCCGGCATCGGCAAGACGACTTTCCTCGCCGAGATGGTAAAGCGGGAAAGCCACCCGCACCATTTCAACCTGCGAGCCGGCGGCATCCAGCGGGCGGACGTTTTCCTCGGCAACCTCTGCGCCCAGCTGATCACGCGCTACGGGCTCGACTACGGCGCCCTCCCTGCCGCGGCGACCCAGGACGGGCGCTTCCTCGCCGGCCTCCTCGACAAGGTCTCCGGCAAGCTGCCGCACGGCGAGAAGGCCGTCCTCGTCATCGACGCTCTCGACGAGACCGACTCCGCGGGTTTGATCCCCGGCGCCAACGTCCTCTACCTGCCGCCTCTCCTGCCGCAAGGGATCTATGTCGTCGCCACCACCCGCCGCGGGCCGCTTACTCTGCGCATCGACTGCGAGCAGCGGGTCCTCGACCTCGAGCAGGACTCCGGCGCCAACCTCGCCGACGTACGCGAGCTGGTCGAAGCCGCGCTCGCCCGGGAGGGAATCCGCACCTACCGGATCGCCCAAGGGCTCGACGAGGCGGCCTTCGTCGATGAGATGGTCGACAAGAGCCAAGGCAACTTCATGTACCTGCGCCATGTGCTGCCTGAGATCGAGCACGGAGCGTACCAGGACCGCTCGTTCGCCAGCCTGCCCGCCGGTTTGCAGAGCTACTATGAAGATCACTGGAAGCGGATGCGGGCCGCGGACGAGTCGGCGTGGCTGCAGTTCCAGCTGCCGGTCCTGGTGATGCTCACCGCGGTCAAGGAACCCGTCTCGGTCGACCTCATCGCGGAATTCTCCGGCATCTCCGACACCCGTCGTATCCGATCGGTCCTCGCGGCCTGGGACGGCTTCCTCTACACGGCCGGAACGGCGCAGCCCAAGCGCTATCGCCTCTACCACGCGAGTTTCCACGACTTCATCGCCGCCAAAGACGAAGTTGCAGGCGAACACGTGAGCCTGAGGTCGGCGCACGAGCGCATTGCTGACTTCCTCGTGCGAGATCTGGAGAAAGAGCTGTGACGCCTGCCGACGACGCCTCGCTGGTCGAAAAACGCGGGTATCGCTTCCGGCAGGTGGTGGGACACCTTTACGACGCAGGGATGTCGACCCGCCTCTTCGCCCTGATCGAGCGGCCGGGTTTTCTCGCCGCCCAGGCCGCAGCCTGCGGCGGCTTCGAGACGACGAGCGAAGACCTCGAGGTGCGGGCGCTGCCGACGGCCATCGGCGTCGGGGATTGGGATCGCTTCCTCCACTATGCGCTCCTCGCCCTCAATCTGCGCGGCCTCGCCGAAGCCATGGCCCGCCCGGCGATCCTCGAAGCCCTCGCTCGCGCCGGCCGCTTCGACCTCGCCGAGGACGCCCTCGGCCGGATCCCCGATCCCGCCACCCGCGCCGCCGCGCGCGCCCACCTGGCGGCCGCCTGCTCTGGCGGGTCTGGCGAAAAGGGCGGTGGCTTCCAGGCCCTCCTGGCGCGCATCGACGAAGACCTGGAGCCGTGGTCGGTCCCGAGCGGTGTCGAGTTGCCGGTCGCCGCGCTCGCGACCGTCGCCCGCCGCCTGGCGCCCGACCTCCCCTCTCGCTGGCCGGTCTGGCTGGCGCACGTCAAAGACGACCGGGAGGCGACCCAGAGCCTCGCCTGGGCCGTTGCCGAGGGCTACCTTGCCCAGAAGCAGCTCTTCGACGACGGCCTCTGGCAGGCGCTCGCCGCCGCAGATCGGCGCCAGGTGGCCGAGGAGCTGCCGGAGCGCCTGGGAGCGCTCTCCTGTGATGATCCCGGTGCGATTCTTTCCCGGCTCGCCGAGCTCCTCGGCCCGGACGGCTCCTGGATGGCCTCAGCGCGCCTCCTCGCCCGCTGGGCCGAGGAAAGCCCCGACCACGCCCTGGCCGCTTGGGAGGCGCTGACGGCGCCCGTCCCCTGGTCGGCGGACCTCGCCGAGGCGGGCTGGAGCCTCTTTCGACGCTTCCCCCCCGAGCGCCTGGAGGCGCTCGCCGCCGTCGCAACCTACAGCGAAACCCGGGCGGCCCTGCGCATCCTCGCCCTGGCCGCCGCCCCCGCGCCCCCCCGGATGGCCGCGGCGCTCGCCGCCGTCGAGGCCCTGGAGAACGGCCCGCGGCGGCTCCACTGGGCGCTCCGCTACCTGGAGTCCCGGCCGCCGGGCGAGGACGCCGTGCGCCAGCTCGGCGCCGTCCTCGCCTACCTCCGCGAGCTGCGCTACGAAGCCGACCCGATGGACGTCGCCCGCTTCCTGGACCTCGCCGTCCACGCCCTTCCGGAGAAGGCCTTGACCCGCGAGATCGAGGACGCCGTCTTTTCCCCGGCGTCACGCCCGGAGACTCTGCGACTCCTCTGTGCGCGGGTCACCGCCCTGCCGGTCCTCTCCGAGATCCTGCAGCGCGCCGAACGCTTCGCCGCCGCCGTCGCCCCTACCGAGGCGGAGGGCTTCCTACTGCGCGGCGAGTTGATCCAAAGCACTACGCGGCGGCTCTGCCTAGCGTCTCGCGACCTGCGGTTCCTCGACTTTGCCCTCGCGAAGCTCCTGCCGGACGAGGAGGACGAGCTGCGCGCCGCCCTCGCCGCCGACTTCGCCGGCCCGGCTCCCGAGCTGGCGCGGCAGGTTTCGGAGCCCATCCGGACGGCGGGGCGCCGTCTGGAAAGCGAGCTCCCGGCCTCGCCGGCGGCCGAAATCGACGAGATCCTGGGGGATCCCGCCCGGCGCTACAAGATCCTCGCGACAGTCGATGCGGTCGAAGGCGAGCGGCTCGCCCTCTCCGCCCTCCTCGAAACCCCCTTCGACCCCCTGGCCCTCGCCGAGCGCTGGCTCACCCCCATCCGCGACCGCGAGATCCAGACCCGAGGGCTCCTGCGGCTCGCCTGGCACGCCCTCGCCTACGAGCGGGAGTTCCACCATGGCCGCCAGGACCGGGTGGCCGTCCTGGAGGTCGTCCGCGCCTCCCTCGCGGTGACGGACGATGCACGGTTGGCCGCTCTCACGCCCGAGATCGCGGCCCTCGGCGCCCAACGGGGAGGCCGCTATGCCGTCGCCGAGTTTCAAGAGGCAGCCCGCCGGCTCTTCGGGCTCACCAACGTCGACTGGCCCCTGCGCCGTGCCGCTTTCGCAGAGCTGCTCTCTCGGCTCGGCCCGGTCTTCCTCCCCGAGGGCGGCGACGGCCGGCGGGCCTGCCACCGGATCGCGGAGGTTCTGCGCGCCGCGCTCCGGCTGCCGGACGACCTGGAGCCCGAAGCGGCCCGGAACGAGCTCTGCGCGCATTGGGACGAGGTCTTGCCTCTTATCGCAGGCGCCGCCAAGCTCGCGCCGCGAGTCGCCGAGCGACTGGCCTCAATCGCCACGCTCCCTCCCGGGTGGAAAGGTACTGCGGCGAGGGACACCGGGCAAAAGACCGCAGTCTGCCTGCCGGACGAAGACGGCGACGCGGGTTGGCTCCGCCAGGTGGCCCAGCGCGTCGGCCGGGACGGTGTCGAGCCCAACGATCCGGCGGTCCAACCGCTGATCACCCGGCTGTGGTCCTGCGCGTCGGCCGAGAGCCGGCAACCCCTCGCCGAGGCGGCTCTTCTCGCTCTGCGGACCGGCGGCAGGGCGCGCGGCGAAGCCGCCGTCCGCCTCTGGCTCCACGCCCACCTTGCCCCCCGGCCTGGCATCGAGCAGGCCGACCACGCGGCGCTTTCGGCGGCGGCGCAGCTGGCGCTGGAGCGGGCGCGGAAGCTGCCGTCTGCGGAGGACCAAGCAGCATGAACCGCGACGATCGCTGGCGCGTCTCCCACGTCCACTTCGCCTGGCCCCGCTACGCCTGGGAGGACGGTGGACGGAGGCGCTGGGACGTTTGGGACGTCGGAAGGGCCTCCCTCACCGTCGGCGCCGCCGCCTGGGGTGCCGCGGTCTACCTGGAGACCGGCCTGTGGTTTGCCGGTCGCGATCCCTACGTGGGCCTGATGTCCCGCCGTCCGCTGGGCTGGGTCCTACTGGTGGCGCTCGTCGCCTTGAACGGCTGGGTGCTCGACCTTGTCCTCGCCCGCCGGTCCCCGGGCGAACGCACCTTCCGGCCCGGTGTCCGCGCCGCGCGGGCGGCGATCGTAGCCCTGCCCATCGTGGGTCTCGCCGCCCTGCCCACCTGGCGTTGGCTGCTTGTCGCGCGGCCTCGCTGGTCGCAGCGCTCGATCGCCTTGCCAAGGCTCGACCTGGGCCGGGGAGCTTACCCTCCCGGCAATGGCCTCGCCCGGCGCCTCGAATCGTGGCACCGCCACGCTGCTCAATCCTTCCTCTGGCTGGCGCTCTGGGTGGTGCTCTGCGAGGTGGGCCCCGCCCTCCTTCTGGTCTCCTGGATGGGAGCCAGACGCGGGTGGGGAACCGGCCGCAGCTCGCTCGCGCTCGCCTGCTGCATCGGCTGCCATCTCGTCACAGCCACCGCGGCGGGCGTCCAAATGTCCCACGAGATCCACCGCCTGCAAGTCACCGGTTGGCGGCGCCGGGCGTTTTTCACCCTACCGATTCTCCTCCTGCTCCCCTTTCCTGCCTCGGTCCTCGGGCTCTTGAGCTGGCTTCCGATCTCCGGCGAGACCCGCGAAGAGAACACCTTGGTCTACGACGCCTTCGACCGGCGGGGGAAAGTCTCGCGGTCGCTCGCCTGGAGCACCCTGCCGAGCTCCTTCTCATCCATGGCGCGACGATTCGGCCGGATGAAGGACGAGAGCCATGCCTTCGTCTTCGGCCGCTCGCCCGATCTCGGGGTCCGCGAGGCACGGCGGCGGTCCTTCTATCGCCTGAAGACGTTCCTGCTCGGGCTCGATACCGCGGCCCTCGGCTGGTGGTTGTCGCACCTCGCTCACCGGCCGGTGGTCTCGATGCAGAGCCCGCCTTCCGCCTTCGCTCCCTTTCTCGTCGCAACGGCGCTCGGCCTGCTGTTGAACGCCGTGGCCCTGGTGGCCCGGCTGGCACGGTTTCAACGCTGGGGAGAACTCTGGGAGCGACATCCTTTCGGCCGCTACCTGGCCTGGACCCAACTCGCCTTCGCGGTGGGCCTCCTGGCCGGATCTCTCGTCGCCGCCGGTCAAGCCTCCTGGCTCGGACTGCTCCTCACCGCCGTCGGGTTTGCTGGCTTCTTTGCGGTCTTTCTTTTTGCCGCGTTTGCGGGCGCCGTCCGCATGGCAGGCCGCTCGGCGGTCCTTTCCGCGCTTTGGATCTTGCTCTACTTTGAGATCGTCGTCGGCGCCCAGCTCCTGCAATCGAATCCGGAGACCGCCGGAGCCGTCCTCACGAAGCTGCGCTGGGCGCTGGCACTCGTTCCCCTCTGGAGCCTCGTCTTGGGCTGGACCCCCGGCAGGAAGCTCGGG
>DASQPA010000142.1:0-8396 GCA_035644215.1 Thermoanaerobaculia bacterium | reverse complement strand
GTGCGCGAGGCGTTCAGGCCGAGCTTCTCCTCCGGCTTTCCGACCGCGAAGCCGGGAGCGTCGGAGGGAACGGCGAAGGCCGAGAGGCCGCGCTTGCCCGCCTTGGGGTCGGTCACCGCCACCACCACGTACCAGGAGGCGTAACCGGCGTTGGTGATCCAGGCTTTCTCGCCGTTCAACACCCAGGAGTCGCCGTCGCGCCGCGCCGTGGTGCGCAGGGAGGCCGCATCGCTCCCCGAGCCCGGCTCGGTCAGCCCGAGGCCGCCGAGCTGCCGGCCCGAGGCGAGGCCGGGCAGGACCTGGCGCTTCAGGGCCTCGCTGCCGAAGTGGACGATCGGCCAGCAGCAGACCGAGTTGGTGACGCTCATGGTCACCGCCGTCGACGGGCAGACCCGGGCGATCTCCTCGACCGCCAGGACATAGGTCAGCGGATCGACCCCGGCGCCGCCGTACTCCTCCGGCACCAGCATCCCGAGGAGCCCCAGCTCCCCCATCTCGGCGAGGATCTCCTGCGGGAAGCGGTGCTCGCGGTCGCGCTCCTCGACCCCGGGACGGATGCGCTCCTCGGCGAAGCGCCGCACCTGCTCGACCAGCATCTCCTGCTCTTCGGTCAAGGCGAAGTCGAGACCGGAGCGACCGGTGCTGTCGACAGGAGCGGGCGGAGCGGCGAGGGCGGTGACCATGGCTTTCCTTTACGGCTTTCTATTACGCCTTGTTGAGGACCCAGTCGGCGATCACCATCTTCTGGATCTCGCTCGTCCCCTCGTAGATCTCGGTGATGCGGGCGTCCCGGAAGTACCGCTCGACGTTGTACTCCTTGGTATAGCCGTAGCCACCATGGATCTGCAGGGCCTTGTTGGTCACCCGCTGCGCCATCTCGGAGGCGTAGAGCTTGGCGTGGGCGGCCTCCAGGGTGTAGCGCTTCTGGCTCTCCTTGGCCCAGGCCGCCTTCCAGGTGAGGAGGCGCCCGGCGTCGATCTCGGTCGCCATGTCGGCGAGGTAGAACTGGATGGCCTGGAAGTCGGAGAGGGGCTTGCCGAACTGCTCGCGCTGCTGGGCGTAGGCCAGGGCCTCCTCGAAGGCCCCCTGCGCGATCCCCACCGCCTGGGCGGCGATGCCGATGCGGCCGCCGTCGAGCGTGCTCATGGCGATCTTGAAGCCCTCCCCCTCTTCGCCCAGCCGGTTCTTGGCCGGTATCCGCAGGTCGGTGAAGGCGAGCTCGGTGGTGCCGGAGGCGTTCACTCCGAGCTTGAACTCGTGGGTGCCGTGGCTGTAGCCCGGGGTGTCGGTGGAGACCAGGAAGGCGGTGATCCCCTTGTGCTTCTTCGCCAGGTCGACGCTGGCGAAGACTAGGGCGACGTCGGCATCCGTGCCGTTGGTGATGAAGATCTTGTTGCCGTTCAGAACGTAGTCGTCGCCGTCGCGCCGCGCCGTCGAGCGCAGGGAGGCGGCGTCGCTCCCCGCCCCGGGCTCGGTCAGGGCGAAGCAGCCGAGCTTCCGGCCGGCGGCGAGCGGAGTGAGGAACTCCTTCTTCTGCTCGGCGTTCCCATATTTGAGGATGGGATCGCAGACCAGCGAGTTGTTGACCGAGAGGATCACTCCGGAGGTAGCGCAGACCCGGCTGATCTCCTCGATGACCAGGCAGTAGGAGACGGTGTCCATCCCCGCCCCGCCGTGCTCCTCGGGGATGGCGACCCCGGCCAGGCCCAGCTCGCCGGCCTGGTCGTAGAAGCCGCGCGGGAACTCGCCGGTCTCGTCGATCTCCTTTGCCCGCGGCTTGACCACCTCTTCGGCGAACCGGCGGACGGTGTCGCGGAGCAGATTCTGCTCTTGGTTGAGCTCGATCTCCATATCTCTTCCTTACAGGTAGGTGCGCCGGAGCGGCGCTGTCGGAGACGCTGTGGAGGACGCCCCGGGGATGGTAGCACAGACCGGACCGGCCCCCGGGGGGGCTTCCCCGGCGCCTCCAGCGTCCCCGGAGTTCCCAGCCGGCCTCCACTTGGTGCACAATGAGCCCGCCATGACGACCACGGAACCGTTGCGCTACACCGAAACCGAGGTCCGGAGCTACCTGCCCTCCGGCTGGGACCTCGTGGGGAACGCCGAAGGAAGCTGGGACGCCAAGAAGCAGACCTGGCGCGCCACGATCATCGACAACGTCGAGTTCGACTGGCCGGTGGCAGTCGGCGCGGACGAGGCGGCGAAGCACGGCCGGCTGGAGGCTTTGCGCCAAGCCTTCGACCGGGTGTATCGCGAACGGTTGGGCTGAAGCCCCGCGCCGGGCAGGCACAGGGGCTCTGCCCCTACCTGCCCTGCTGCTACCTTCATCTCTTCAGCCCACTTCCTCTATTTCCCGGGGCGACGGTCCGAGGCAGGGCAGTGTAGGGGCAGAGCCCCTGTGCCTGCCCTGTCCTCCACGTACCTTTCGGGCCACGTACCTTTCGGGCTATCGCATGCACTCGTATCGACATAGACTATGGGCCGTCTCGCCAACCTAACCTGGGCTTCTGAAGAGGTTTGCGGCCATGGCCGACGTACCGGAGGGATTCTGGGCCAATCTCCTGGACTACATCCAGGACCGGACCGTCGTGCCCATCCTCGGTCCGGAGCTGGTGACGGTTCGGGAGGGCGATCGGGAGATCCAACTCTATCGCTGGCTGGCCGAGCGGCTGGCGGCGGATCTTGGGTTGCCGACCGCGGAGCTGCCCCAGGGCTTCGACTTGAACGACGTCGTTTCGCTGCACCAGCGCCTGCACCATGAGCGGGATGAGCTCTACCCGCGGATCAATAGAATTCTAGGCAAAGCCGCGCTGTCGCCACCGGAGTCGCTGCTGGCGCTCGCCGGCATTCCTGGTTTCGACCTCTTCGTCTCGCTGACGTTCGATTCGCTGCTGGCGGACGCCCTCGGGGCCGTGCGCACGGGCGGTGGGCCGCCTGTGGAGTCGATCGCCTACTCGCCGAAGAAGCGCTGTGACCTGCCCAGTCCGGAGGTGGATCGACAGCGGGTGGTGTTCCACCTCCTCGGAAGAGCTTCGGCGTCGCCGGGCTACACTATCTGCGACGAGGATCTGCTCGAGCTACTGCTTGCCTTGCAGGACAAGCAGCGGCAGCCCACGGCTCTATTTGACAAGCTGCACGACAATCATCTGCTCATCCTCGGTTGCAGCTTCGCGGACTGGCTGGCGCGCTTCTTCGTGCGCACCGCCAGGAGGGTCGAGCTGTCGCAGAAGCGCCATTGTTCGGACATGCTGGTCGGCGATCACATGGCGCAGGACGCCGGGCTGGCGCTGTTCCTTGAAAGCTTTGGCTCCGAGACCCGTATTGTCCCGTTGCCCGCAGCGCAGTTCGTCGCCGAGCTCGCGAAGCGCTGGCACGCTGCCCATCCGGCTGAAGCCCCGAGCGCCGAGCCCGTTGTACGGGAGGGCGGCACGGGCGGAAAGAGCATTCCCACTGGGGCGATTTTTGTCAGCTACGCGAGCGAGGACCTCGAAGCCGCCAGCCGATTGGCAGCAGGCCTGCGCGCGGCCCAGCTGGAGGTATGGTTCGACAAGGACGCCTTACAGATGGGACAGAACTGGGCCCGCAATATCCGGAACGGCATCAAGGAATGTTCGTTGTTCTTGCCGGTGATCTCGCGCCAGGCCATGAGCGAGGAGAACAGCAGTAGCTACTTCTGGCGGGAGTGGAATGATGCGGACGACCTCGCTCGTGAGAAGAGGCCAGACGTGGTTTTCATCCTGCCTGTGGTGATCGACGACACCCATATCGATCGCGTTCCCGTGCCGGATTCGTTCAGAAAGGCCCAAGCCAAGAGCTTGCCGGGCGGTAACCTCCCAAAGGACGTCGCTGATCTTCTGGGAGAGATCGTGAAGAAATTCCACCGCCGGCAGGGGGCAGCATGAACGGCCCGAGCACGGTCGAGTTGGAACACCGCCAGGCCTTGAGCCGCGACAATCCGTGGCCCGGGCTCGATCCCTTCGACGAGATGGACCGGAAGTACTTCCACGGCCGATCTACGGAATCAGGCGAGCTGTTGCGCCAGGTCCGCCGCGAGCTGCTCACGGTGCTGTTCGGGCGTTCCGGGCTAGGCAAGACGTCGCTCTTGAAAGCCGGATTGTTCCCTCTTCTGCGGGATGAGGATTACCTACCGGTCTATGTACGCCTCGACCATGACGCGGGAGCGCCGGCCCTGCGCGAGCAGATCTATCGCGAGATCCAGACAGCGTGCGCTGCCGATCGGGTCCAGGCATCCCAGCCCGCCGGGGACGAAATCCTGTGGTCGTTCTTCCATCGGCGCGACGTGGAATTCTGGAGCGACAAGACCCGCCCGGTGACGCCGGTGATCGTGCTCGATCAGTTCGAGGAAATCTTTACGCTCGGCGAGGAGACCGAAGCGGCCCGGGTCCGTTCGGCCGCCTTCCTGGCCGAGCTGGGCGACCTGGTGGAGAACCGGCCGCCGGATGCGGTCCGACAGGCGCTAGAGGCCGAGCCCACGGCGGCGAGACGCTTCGACTTCAGGCGCTCGATGGTCAAACTGGTCTTGAGCTTCCGCGAGGATTTCCTCGCCGAGATGGAAGGGCTCAAGGAGCAGATGCCCTCCCTCATGTACAACCGCTTTCGCCTGCTGGCGATGAGCGGCTCGCAGGCCTACGAGGTGATCACCCGCGCGGGCGGTCACCTGGTTGACGACGAGGTGGCGCGGCGGATCCTAAGGCTCGCCTGGAAAAATGAGCCCAGCCCTCCGGTCGATCCGTCGGATTTCTCCAAGATCGAGATCGATCCGGCGCTGCTCAGTGTGGTTTGTAGCGAGCTCAATCACAAGCGCCAGCAAGCGAAGCCGCCCCTCGAGCGCATCACGCCCACGCTGCTGGAAGGCGCCGACCGCGAGATTCTTTCGGGCTTCTACGAGCGTGGCATGGCCGGCCTCGATCCGCGCGTGCGGGCGTTCGTCGAAGACGAGCTCATCACCGGCCGAGGCTACCGCGACAGCCACGCCCTGGAGGACGCGCTGGCTCTAACCGGCGTCACCGCTGAGGCGCTCGATGCGCTGATCCGGCGCCGCCTGGTGCGGGTGGACGAGCGCCAGAGCGTGCGCCGCCTGGAGCTGACTCATGACGTGCTGGCCCGCGTGGTCAAGGAGAGCCGCGATAGCCGCCGCGCCCGCGAGGCGGAAGAGGCTGCGAAGGCCCGGGAACGGGCTGCGCTCAAACAGCAGAGGCGCAACCGGCTCCTAGCCTCCCTGGTCTTGGGTCTGCCGGCACTCATCCTCCTTTGGGCCTTCACCCGCTTCACAAGCGACCGCCCGGTCGACTACGAAGACGATGTCGCGCACTTCAAGCACGGCTCGATTGGTGGCGAGCGCATGACTGGGATCCCCTACTGGCTCTGGGTGGCCCTGCCCGAGGTCTTCCCCGAGAACCTGCCGGACCAGACCCCCAACCGCGGCTACAGCTCGTTCGGAATGATCTACGAGAAGGGGGAGGACCCGCGCTACGCCCTGCCGGTGGGCATGTCGAGGCGCAACGTGCAAGGCGTCGAAATGGTCTTCCTGAACTGTGCCGTCTGCCATACCGGCACAGTACGGGACACGCGCGGCGCCGCACAGCGGGTGATCCCCGGCATGCCCGCCAACACCTTCGACATCGGTGCCTGGAGCCAGTTCCTCACCACGAGCGCCAGCAATCCGAAGTTCACGCCGCAGCGGCTGCTCGCTCAGATCGAGGTCATGGAAGACGACCCCCGCAGCCTCGTCGGCAAGCCCGATCGGATCAATTGGCTGATCTTTCGTTACACCGCCTTTTATGGGCTGCAGGAGCAGCTCCTGAGCCTCGCCCAGCGTATGCGCTTCATCGATCTCAAGCAGTGGGGCCCAGGCCGGGAGGATACCTTCGGCCTCAACAAAGCCTTCTTCAACTTCCCCATGGATCACGCCGAGGCAGAGTTCAACGGCTACGCTGATTTCCCCTCGGTCTGGAACCAGGGGCCGCGGGAAGGTATGCAGCTCAGTTGGGACGGCAACAACACTTCGGTCGACGAGCGTAACCTCTCCGCCCTCTTCGGCACCGGCGCCTACCCCCCGACCCTGGATGCAGACCGCGTCCTGCGCACCTCGGCGTGGCTGAAGACCAAGGCCAAGCCGCCCGACTACCCCTATCCCGTCGACCGGGCGCTGGCGGCACAGGGCGCGTCGATCTACGGCCACTACTGCGTCGGCTGCCATGGCACGCGGGAGGCGCCCTACCGCCACAACCCGCCGCAGCCGGGCGAGCGCGTCGGCACCGTGGTGCCGATCGCGAAGATCGGCACCGACCGCCACCGCCTCGATTCCTTTACCTGGCTCCTCTCGGTCAACCTGGGCACAAACTACGCCGGCTTCGAGAAGGATTGGGGCTACTACAAGCCCTACCCCCAGCGCTTCACCCACTATCGAAAGACCTACGGCTACGCCAATACGCCCCTCGACGGGCTCTGGCTGCGCGCTCCCTACCTGCACAATGGTTCGGTCCCCAGCTTACGCATGCTCCTCGAGCCGGCGGCGGCGAGAACCAGAGTCTTTTACAGCGGCAACGACGTCTACGACCCCGAGAACGTCGGCTTCGTCGCCGACCTCCCGCAGCTCAACGGACGGCGCTTCTTCCCCTTCGACACGACGAAGCCCGGAAACGGCAACTTCGGTCACGAGGGTCCTGCCTACGGAACCGATCTCCCTCCCGAGCAGAAGCGAGCTCTTATCGAATACCTGAAGACCTTCTAGAAGGCCTTCGTAGAGACCCAGGTCCTGAACGATACCCTTCCAGAGGCCACGGGGACCGCGGGGCGTCTCCGCAGGGGCACCACCGGTCCGCACCGGAACGACGTGCCGGGGCACACCGCCGCCTCTTCCCGGAAACGGACGCGATCCGACAACGGGGCACGGACCACAGGCCAAAACCGCCAGGCACGCCAGGCCGCGCGCAGGGAAGGGGGTGTCGCAAAACGGTTCCGCTCCGGCGGAGACGCCCCGCAGTCCCCGTGGCCTGCGGGAGGGTATCGTTCAGCGCCAGGGGCGTCTCTACACCCTTCGGCGTGGCGTGTGGCGCCTATCGGTCGAGCCTCTCCCCATGCTACTCTTGAACAGACTAGTCTGCTGACTAGTCTCGATGCAAGGGGACACCCCTGGAGATGACATGGCTCCGCAAAAAGCTGCGAGAACTTGGCCCGTGCAGGATGCAAAGGCGCGCTTCAGCGAATTTCTCGAGGCGAGCCTCACAGAAGGTCCGCAGATCGTCACCCGGCGAGGCGTGGAGGCGGCCGTGTTGGTGCCCGTCGAGACCTGGCGCCAACTGGAGCAGGCAGCACGACCCAGGCTCAAGGATCTGTTGCTCGCCGAATCGCCGCGGGCCGAGATTCCCGTGCCTCCACGCCGAGGCTGGCGCCGCCGTCCGCCCACGGCCTTGGAGTGAGCGGCCGTGTACCTGCTCGACACGAACGTGATCTCGGAGTTGCGTCGGCAGCGGCCTCATGGCGCCGTCGTGGCGTGGCTGGAGGCGACCGCCGATGAAGACCTACACCTCTCGGCCGTGACTCTGGGCGAGTTGCAGGCCGGCGTCGAGATCACCCGAGAGCAAGCTCCGGAGAAGGCCGCCGAGATCGAGTCCTGGATCGACCAGGTGGGACAGACCTGGAATGTGTTGCCGGTCGACGGGCGCATCTTCCGCACCTGGGCAAAGCTCATGCATCGGCGCCCGGACCACCTGCTTGCCGACGCGCTGATCGCCGCCACGGCGAGGGTCCATCACCTTGTGGTGGTCACGCGGAACGTGCGCGACTTCGCGATTTTCGAAGTGGGTACTCTCGATCCTTTCCAGTCTTCCTGACACCTTCGGCGTGAGGGGGGGTGTCTGGCCCGGGCAGATCTTACAAGAGAGACAGATTTTTCCCTGGGAGCGCTGGCGTCCCGCCGGCAGGACGGGTGGAAGAAGAAGCCGGCGAGGACGCCAGCGCTCCCAGGGAGAGAACCCCCTTCGGCGTAAGGTGTGGCGCCCCTCGCGCCCCTCCGGCTTCGCCGCCCTCCGCGCGAAGCGCCTTCTGGCACCTCTTTCCGGGGACCCGACGCGCCCCCCCTCCGGATCGACCAGCGAGCCCTACGGGAGCGGCCGAAAAACTCCGCCGGTCGTCAAAACACCTGGAAAGTCCTCCGGCACCCGTGGAAAGTCCTCGGGAACCCGTGAAAAGTCTTCCCCAACCTCTCCGGGTCGACTTTCCACCTCTCCGGATCGACTTTTGATCCGTCCGGATCGACTTCTGACGCGTCCGGGTCGACTTTTCATCCGTCCGGGTCGACTTTCCATCCATGGAAAGTAACTTTCCACGTCTCCGGGAAGACTTTTCATGCGTGGTATTTTACTTTCCATGCA
>DASQPA010000141.1:0-25012 GCA_035644215.1 Thermoanaerobaculia bacterium | reverse complement strand
GCGGTGTCCAACGAGGCGCCGAGCACCTGGTAGACGGTGCAGGCCTCGGGGGTGAAGGCGGTCTCCTCCTCGCGGGTGATGGCGGCGAGGGCCTGGCGCGCCGCGTCGTCCTTGCCGTCGGCGAAGGCGTCGCGGGCGGCGGCGAGCTTGTCGGGCAGGGGCGGGGGAGCCGGGGCGATCGCCGGGGTGGCCGGGATGGCCGGGGTTGGCGGCAGTGGGGCGGTCGAGCGCGGAGCGGCGACCCGCGCCACCGGCGGGGGAGGGGGCGTGGCCGGGCGGGAGCGCAGCCAGAGGAGGGCCGCCATGCCGAGGAGGAGCACGGCCGCGGCGGCGCCCCACCAGACGCCACGGCCGGGCCGGCGGGCCGGCCGGAGGGCGGGCGCGGCGGAGATCGGCAGTATCGCCGGCATCGGCGGCATCGGGGCCGCCGGCGCGGCGACCGCCTCCGCGGCCGGCGGTGGGGTGGCCGGTGGGGGCGGGAGGGGAGCGGCGGGCTCCAGCGCCGGGACCGGCTCCGGGCGGAACACCGGGTTGGTGTCGTCGCCGGGATCGCGAGGTGAGGGGGGCGCCGATTCGATCGGCGGGACCCAGGGAGCGCTCTCCGGCTCGGCGGAGACGAAGAGCTTGCTCCGCGGCAGCGGGCGGGGCCCGCCGGTGCCGGTGCTCCCGGACACGGCGCGCTCCAGGGCCATCCGGACCTCCGCGAACCCCGACCGTTCGGCCGGGCGGAAGCGCAGGCAGCGGGAGAGGACCTCCTGCAGGGTCTGATCGTCCTCCAGCTCGAAGCTCACCGCCAGGGGAAGGCTGACCCGCGGCGAGCGCGGATCGTCGCCGTCGGTGTCCAGGCGCGCCTCGAGCAGCCGGCAGGCGATCAGGGCGAGAGAGAAGAGGTCGGCCTGCCAGGGCGCCGCGCCCTTTTCCGCGCTGGTCCCGGACAGCTGCCCGAGCTCCGGTGCGGCGAAGCCCGCCGCCTCTCCCTCCGGGCGCGCTGCCGGGAGGCGCAGGAGGGCGCTCCCCAGGCCCACCATCTTGATCCGCCCCGGCGCCGGGCCGGGCACCACCAGGAGGTTCTCGGGGCAGAGATTGTGGTGGGGGAGCCCCTCCTTCGCCATCCGCTCCAGGCCGTCCAGCACCTCGGCGAGGAGCGGCAGGATCTGCGCCGGCTCTCCCCCCTGGAGCGCCTCCGAGCCACGGCCGTCCACGTACTCGAGGACCAGGAAGGCGTGGCCGTCCGGGGTGAAGCCGAAGTCGTAGAGGGCGGGGAGGCTCGGGTGGCGCAGCCCCTGGAGGCTCCCCATGCCGCGCACGAAGGCCTGGGCGCTCTCGGGGGGAGCGCCGTTCAGCGGGATCAGCTTCAGGGCGACCGGAGTCCCGGTGACCAGGTCGGTCGAACGGTAGACGCCGCCCTCCCCCCGCGAGCGCAGAGTCTTCTCGATGCGATACTGTTCGGTGATCTCGCGGAAATAGACCATGGCTCAAGTAAACCGGCGACCCAACGAATTCACGCATTGTAACGCGAGGATGTGGCGGCTCGCCCTCCTCTCGATCCTCCTGCCGTCCCTCCTCCTCGCGGCGGCTCCCGCCGCGGCTCCCTTAGCGCCTCCCCCTCCCTCCCCGCCGCTGCTCGCCGAGCAGGCCCGGGGCCGCCTGGCCCAGCTCGACGGGACGGTCGCCGTGCCCGGCCTTTTGGCCGAGGTCGAGGTCCGGCGCGACCGCTACGGGGTGCCCCACATCTACGCCGGGAGCCAGCACGACCTCTTCCTCGCCCAGGGCTACGTCGTCGCCCAGGACCGCCTCTTCCAGATGGAGATGGCGCGCCGCGCGGGCGAGGGGCGGCTGGCCGAGGTGCTGGGTCCCGCCGCGGTCGGGCGCGACCGCTTCGCCCGGCTCCTCGCCTACCGCGGCGACCGATCAGCGGAGTGGGCGAGCTATGCCCCGGACGCCCGGGAGATCGTCGGCGCCTTCGTCGCCGGGGTGAACGCCTACATCGCCGAGGTGAAGGACCGGCCGCCCATCGAATTTTCCCTCCTGGGCTTTGCCCCCGAGCCGTGGACCGAGGAGGTGGTGCTCGACCGCATGGCGGCCCTCGCCATGACCGGCAACGCCCTCTCCGAGGTCCACCGCGCCCACCTGGTGGCGGTGATGGGGGCGGCGACGGTCGAGCAGCTGTGGCCGGGCGACCCCCCGCACCACCTCGACCCGGTCCCCGGGCTCGACCTCGCGGGGATCGACGCCGCCTCCCTGGGTGCGGCGCGGGAGGCCTACGGCCCGCCGCCCTATCCGCACTTGACCGGGAGCAACAACTGGGTGGTCTCCGGCAAGCGGACGGCCTCGGGCAAGCCGCTCCTCGCCAACGACCCCCACCGCGCCCTCACTCTGCCGTCGCTGCGCTACGTCTCCCACCTGGTGGCCCCGGGGTGGGACGTCATCGGCGCCGGCGAGCCCCACCTGCCGGGCGTCGCCGCCGGCCACAACGAGCGCATCGCCTTCGGCTTCACCGTCGTCGGCATGGACCAGCAGGACGTCTACGTCGAGGCGGTCGCCCCCTGCACGGCGGCGCTCCGCGAGCGCCGGCACCTCCCGACGGACTCCCGCTGCTACCGCATGGAGGGCGAGGAGCGGCCGATCGAGGTCCGGAGCGAAACCATCGCGGTCAAGGGTGAGGCCCCGCGCACCGTGCAGCTCGCCTGGACGGCGCACGGTCCCATCGTGGCGGAGGACCCGGCGCGCGGCCGCGCCTTCGCCCTGCGCTTCGTCGGCAGCGAGCCGGGGACCGCCGGCTACCTCGCCCAGCTCACTCTCGACCGGGCGCAAAACTGGCCGGGCTTCCTCGCCGCCATGGCGCGCTGGAAGCTGCCGAGCGAGAACATCGTCTATGCCGACGTCGACGGCAACATCGGCTGGGTGGCCGCCGGCCTCCTGCCGCTGCGCCGCTGGACCGGCCTCCTGCCGGTGCCTGGCGACGGGCGTTTCGAGTGGCAGGGCTTCCTCCCCGCCCGGGAGCTGCCGCAGGCGTTCAACCCGCCCTCCGGGCTGATCGTGACGGCGAACGACAACGTCCTGCCGCCGGGTTACCCCCACCCCCTCTCCTACGAGTTCGCGCCCGCCCTGCGTTCCCAGCGCATCCGGGAGGTCCTCTCGCGGGCCGACCGGCTGACCGCCGAGGACTGCGCGGCCCTCCAGGGGGACGACCTCTCCCTCCTCGCCCGCCGCCTGGTGCCCCGCCTCCTCGCCGCCGCCCGGGCGCACAGGGGTATCGGCGGTATCGGCGGTATCGGCGGCATTGGCGGCAGCTCCGATCTCGCGGACCCGGACGTCGCGGTGCTCGCCGCCTGGGATTTCCACCTGCGCCCGGACGGGGCCGCCCCGCTCCTCTTCGAGACCTGGCTCGCCGCCCTCGCCAAGCGCCTCTACGGGGAGCGCATGGCCGCCCATGGCCTCTCCTACGCCCAGGCCCCCGGCTACGACCCCGAGGTCCTCGCCCACCTCGTGGAAACGCCGGGGGAGGGGGGCGACGCGGCGGTGCTCGCGGCCTTCGACGACGCCCGGGCCGAGATCCGCTCGCACCTCGGTCCCGACCGCGCCCGCTGGAGCTGGGGCGCCCTCCACCAGGCGCACTTCCGCCATCCCCTGGAGCCCGCCTTCGACCTGCCGGCGGTCGCCCGGGGCGGCGACGGCAACACCGTCAACGCCACCGGCGGCGCCGGTTTCGCCCAGCAGTTCGGCGCCTCCTACCGAGAGGTGCTCGACCTCGCCGACTGGGACCGCTCGCTCGCCGTCAACGTCCCGGGGCAGTCGGGGCAGCCGGGGAGCCCGTACTACGGCGATCTCCTGCCGCTGTGGGCCGAGGGGCGCTACTTCCCCCTCCTCTACTCGCGCCCGCGGGTGGAGAAGGAGACCGCGCACCTCCTCCACCTCACCCCACCGCGGCCTTAGCGCACGGTGCCGCGGCGGAACAGGTTCACGATGGCCAGCAGGATGATCGCTCCGACCAGGGAGACGAGCAGACCCGGCAGGCTGAAGTTCCCCTGGTTGATCGTGCTGGTGCCGAAGAGCGGCGCCACCAGGAAGCCGGCGAGCAGAGCGCCGACGATGCCGACGACGACGTTGAGGATGATGCCCTGCTGGGCGTCGGTCCGCATGATGATGCTGGCGATCCAGCCGATGAGCCCGCCGACGATCAGGTAGATGATGAAGTTCATGATGGTCCTCCTCTGTCCGTTCGTTCGTGGAAGCTTCTCGTTCGTTACGTTTCACACCCGGCAGGACGAAAGAGCAACAGTCGTGCCACGCACGGGCAGAAACAATGCCTCGGAAGGGTTCTGGAGAGGGGTCCGGTTCTTGCAGACTTGGGGGTCCGACACCCCACGGTCCGACCGCGGCGAGCGCTCCCGGCAGCTTCCGGCAGATGGCTTCCGAGCGGTGTCCGGGCCGGTGAAAAAGAACGCTAATGCCTTTCAAAAGAAGCACTTCGGGGCCACGGTCTCCCGCCTTCCGCCGCCGCCTCCTGTTCGTTCTGGGCGGGGTGGCGCTGCTCCTCGGGGCCGGTCTCGCCTTGATCGTCAAGCCGTTCTGGCGCCTGACCAGCCAGTTCGACGACATCACCTATCTCCAGCCCTCCCGGCTCTATGCCCGGCCGCCCCGGCTCGCCGCCGGCGAACGGGTCGATCTCGACCGGCTGGTCGCCGATCTGCGGGCCGTCGGCTATCGCCCCGGCCTTAGCCTGCCGATCGCCCCCGGCCGCTACCTGCGCGACAAGGGGAGCCTGATCGTCCACCTGCGCCGCTTCCCCGCCCTCGGGGAGAGCGACGGCGGCCTGGTCGAGGCGCGGTGGACCGGCGGGGACCGGAGCGAGAAGAGCGAACGGATCGCCACGCTGCGCCTGAACGGCCACCCGGCCGAGGTGGTCCTCCTCGAGCCGCCGCTCCTCGCCTCCTACTACGGCGACGACTTCAAGGAGCGCCGCCCGGTGAAGCTGGCCGACGTGCCGAAGGACCTCATCAACGCCGTCCTCGCCGCCGAGGACGACGACTTCTTCCGCCACTCCGGGATCTCGGTCACCGGCATCGCCCGGGCCGCCTGGGTCGACGTGCGCGGCCGTGGCATCCGCCAGGGGGGGAGCACCCTCACCCAGCAGCTGGTGAAGAACCTCTACCTCTCCCAGGACCGCACGGTGACGAGGAAGCTCCAGGAGATCCTCCTCACCCTGATCCTGGAAGCCCGCTACGGCAAGAAGCAGATCCTCGAAGCCTACCTGAACGAGATCTACCTCGGGGCGAGCTCGGGGGTGAACCTGATGGGGGTGGGGGCCGCCTCGCGCGCCTTCTTCGGCAAGGACGCGGCCCAGCTCGACCTGGGCGAGTCGGCGATGCTCGCCGGGATGATCAGTGCCCCGGGCGTCTTCTCCCCGCTCGAGCATCCGGACCGGGCGAAGGAGCGGCGCGATTGGGTGCTCTCCCGGATGGCCAAGCTCGGTTTCGCCGAGCCGGCGCGGGTCGAACCGGCGGTGCGGCAGCCCCTGGAGCTCACCCCCGACCCGATCGTGCGGCGGCGCATCCCCTACTTCGCCGATGCCGCCGAGCAGGAGGCCGAGCGCCGCTTCGGCGTCACCGACCTGGCCGACGGCGGCTACACCCTCCTCTCCACCCTCGACCTGCACGACCAGCTGACCGCCCAGAAGGCGGTGGACTGGGGGCTCGCCACTCTGGAGAAGAGCTGGCAGAAGGGGCACAAGGGGGCGCCGCTCGAGGCCGCCCTGGTCTCGGTCGACCCGCAGAGCGGCGGCATCCTCGCCTACGTCGGCGGCCGGGACTATGGGCGCAGCCAGTTCGACCGCGCCGGCCAGGCGCACCGCCAGGCGGGGAGCGCCTTCAAGCCGATCGTCTACTCCGCCGCCTTCGAGACCCACGAGGCCCTGCCCGCCTCCTTCATCGAGGACGCGCCGCTCGACGTGATGTCCGGAGGGAAGCTGTGGAGCCCGAAGAACGACGACGGCACTTTCCACGGCTGGGTGAGCGTGCGCACCGCCCTGGAGCACAGCTACAACCCGGCCTCGGCCCGGCTCGCCCTCCAGGTCGGCCTGCCGAAGATCGTCGCCCTCGCCCACAAGATGGGGATCACGAGCGAGCTCCAGCCCTTCCCCTCGACAGCCCTGGGGGCGGCGGGGGTGACCCCGGTCGAGCTGCTCACCGTCTACGCGACCCTCGCCCGGGGCGGGGTGCGGCCGCCGTTCCACACCCTGGAGGCGGTGCGCGACCGCCACGGCAAGGGGGTCACCGGCACCGCCCTCCCCAAGCCGGAGCCGGTGCTCTCGCCGCAGACGGCCTACCTCGTCACCTCGGTCCTCCAGGGGGTGATCGACCGCGGCACCGGCCGCGGCGTGCGCTCCCAGGGAGTGGAAGGGGAGCTCGCGGGGAAGACCGGCACTACCAACGACCAGCGCGACGCCTGGTTCGCCGGCTACTCACCGGAGCGGGCGAGCATCGTCTGGGTGGGCTACGACGACAACTCGGCGACCTCTTTATCGGGGGCGCGCGGCGCGGTGCCGATCTGGGGGCGGTTCATGGCGGCGGTCCATCCGGCCGGCGGCTACTCGACCTTCCCGCAGCCGAAAGGCATCCAGACGGCGGTGATCGACCCCACGACCGGCCTCCTGGCGACCGAGTACTGCCCGACGGTCCTGACCGAGGTCTACCCCGAGGGCCAGGTCCCCACCGAGCTCTGCAACCGCCACCAGGGCTGGACGAGCGAGGAGCTCCTCGCCCAGGAGCAGGGCGGCACCGGCCGCGAGGGGCGCGTCGAGGCGGGTGATGATCGTGGTGATGGCGGCGACCGGGCCGGCCGGGCCGAGGCACGGGCGGACGAGCCGGGCGGCGACGAGAAGAAGCCCGAGAAGCGCCACCCCTTCCGCAGCTGGCTGCACCGGGTCTTCGGCGGCCGCGGCGACGAGGACAAGGGCAGGCCGAAGGACGAGAAAGGGAAGGACCGCAAGGACCAGCAGGACGACGACCGCCGGCCGCCGCGGGCCGAGACGGGAGACGACGCCGGGAACGGCAACGGGCGGCGGTAGGCCCTCACCCCCGGCCCCCATAGGCGCTAACTTTGGCTCCGAGCAGGTCGGGCGGTGGGTCCCTCCCCCCTGGGAGGGCGGCGGTTGGATCAGGGGGGAGGCTAGGAGGGGGGCGTTTCGTCTATCCCGGGGGTTCTGTGGAGGTTGCAGCCACCCCCCTCCTGCCCTCCCCCCTTTCCCAACCCACCCCCGCCCAGGGGGGAGGAACCCCTCCCGGCCCCTCTCTACGGCCTATGCCCCCGGCCCCTCTTCCGGCCCGCCCACCCGCACCGACCCGCCCCGAAGGGGCGAAGGCCGGTAGCCTGGGGCGAAAGCCCCAGGTAGGTAACCCCAAGAAAATAAAGCCCCGAAGGGGCGACGGTACGCCCGGCGCGGACCTCCGCCTGGAGATAAATCTCCGGGCTATGAGCTGCGCCGGATGAATCCGGCTTCGTGCGGCGGATCCCCCAACCCCTCCGGACACTTCCAAAACCTCTCCGGGAACGTCCCGAGCGCCTCCGGGACCTTCCCGGACCCCTCCGGGACCTTCCGGACGCCCTCCGGACCCTTCCGGGATCTCTCCGGACGCTTCCCGACCGCCTCCGGGGCCTTCCGAAATCCCTCCGGGACCTTCCGGACCCCCTCCGGCCGCTTCCAAAATCCCTCCGGACGTTGCCAAAACTCCTCCGGGAGCTTCCAGACGCTCTCCGGACGCTTCCGGACGCGTGGAAAGTAACTTTCCATGCATGAGAAGTCTTCCCGGAAGCATGGGAAGTCACTTTCCACGGAAGGAAAGTCGACCCGGAGACATCAGAAGTCGAGCCGGAGGCGTCGGAAGTCGAGCTGGAGGCGTCGGAAGTCGAGCTGGAGAGATCAGAAGTCGGCCCGGAGGGATGGGAAGTCGAGCCGGAGAGGTCCGAAGTCCACCCGGAGGCTTCAGAAGTCGACCCGGAGAACTTTTTGAAGACTTTCATGGCGTTTGGGCCACCCGCGCAGGGCCGGGCAGGGCAGGTACGCGGGGTCCGGCCTTCTGAATGCAGGCACGCGATGATCGCGTGCAGTGCGACGATGACCGTGTAGAGGCGCGCGATGACCGCGTGCAGTGCGGCGGTGACCGTGTACAGGCGCGCGATGACCGCGTGCAGTGCGGCGGTGACTGTGTAGAGGCGCGCGATGACCGCGTGCAGTGCGGCGGTGACCGTGTGCAGGCACGCGATGACCGCGTACAGTGCGGCGGTGACCGTGTGCAGGCACGCGATGACCGCGTGCAGTGCGGCGATGACCGTGTACAGGTGCGCGATGATCGCGTGCAGTGCGGCGATGACCGAATTCTACGCCTGGGTTACGTCTGGGCCGCGAGAGGGAAGGGGCGCCTACCTCACCGGCTTTTCAGAGCAGCGCCGGCGTCCTCGCCGGCTCTTGCTGTTTTCGCTATCCGGCCGGCGGGACGCCAGCGCTCCCAGGGATCCCCACCCGCCCCTCCAGCCACGCCACCTCCCGCTCCCGCCGCCGGTACCCCGTCTCCTGCACGAGCTTCCGCGCCGTCGCTACCTGCTCCCGGGCCGCGGCCGTGTCGCCCTGCTGGAGGTCGAGGCGCGCCCGCTCCAGGTGGGCGTCGCAGGCGTGGAGGCGCATCCCGCCACGGTCGGCGATCTCCAGGGCTTCGGAGAGGTCCGCCGCGGCAGCGGCCCGGTCCCCACGCAAGCGGTGCAAGGTGGCCCGGGCCAGGAGGCCGCGAGGAAGATAGGTTTCGTCCCCCGCCTGGCGCAGCCCCACCACGGCGCAGTCTAGTTGGTCCGCGGCTTGGGCGAAGCCCGCCTCGGCAGCCTCGCCGGGAGCCGCCGGCGCGAGGGCCGTCCGGGCCAGGCCGAGATGCGCCCGGCCCAGGCTTAGATGGTTGAGGGCGATATCTTGAAAATCCTTGGAGCTGATCCGAAGTTCGTCCTCCGCCCGCTCCTGCACCTCCTCGCACGCCTGCCGGAACCGCCGCGCCTCGTCCGTGGCCGCGGCGAGGCCGTCCAGACCGGACCCGGCCTCCGGCTCCTCGCGGCTCAGCAGCAGGTCGCGGTAGCGATAGCCCCGCAGCGAATAGAGGCGGGGGTATTCGGGCTGCCGCTCCGCCTGCATCGCCTCGGCCGCGAGGAAGGTCTCTGCACTCTCCGCCCACCGGCCCGCCTGGTGGAGGGCATCGGCCAGCGTCGACCGTTTGCTTACCCGCTGGAAGCCGTCGCCGCTCTGGTCGGCCAGTACGACGCTCTGCTCTCCGAAGTCCACGGCCCGCCCCACCTCCCCCAGGGTTAGGGTCAGCTCGCTGAGGTTGCTGGCGACAACGGCGGCGCTCTTCCAGTTCTCCTGAGCGATATGCTTGTCCAACCCGGCCTGCATCGGTGGGACCGCCTCCGCCAGCCGGCCCAGCGCGCGCAGGCAGAAGGCGGCCGCGTTGAGGACGAATGGCTGAGCCTCCGCGCTGAGCCGGTCCGAGGGCCGGACCCAGGGGCGAGCGAAGAATCCCGACAGTGCCGCCAGCTCCGAGCCGAAGGCCCCGAGCTTGCGCCAACCGAAGGCCTCCTTATACCGATTGATACGCCGCTGGAAGACCTCGTCCAGCGCTTCCTGCTGTCGCCCCGCCCAGCAGCCATGGAGCACCGCGGTGAAGAGCGGCTCCATCGCCTCCAACGTCTCGGGAAGCTCCGGCGCCGCCCCCTTCAGGTGCTCGTAGAGCCGCAGGTTGCCCTCCTGCCACGCCGCGGGACGCTGCCTCTCCAACTCCTCCTGGAAGTAGACCCGCACAAGGGGATGGGCGTCGAGAGCGCCCGGCTGCCGGGGATCGGCCGGCAGCAGGAAACCGTGCTCCCGCAGGCTCGACACCGACCACTGCCAGTCCTCCTCGGAAAGATCCACCAGCGGCTCGGTCAGCCCCGGGATCTCCGGCCGGGCCCGCAGGGCCGCCAGGGCCTCCTTCGTTGCGGGCCGGTCGAACAGCCCCAGCAAACGGAGGACCGCCAGCTCCTTCCCCTCCCCGAGCCAGCGAGCGTAGGCCCGGATCACTCGCAGCGCGTGGCCACCCTTCCGCTCGTCCGCCTTGCCGAGATCCACCTCTCGCCGCCGCCGTACGTCGCCATCGTAGGCCCGCCCGAGGTAGTTTCCAAAGAGCGTCAGCGCCAGGGCATGGTTCCCAAGCTCCGTAGAGGCGGCTTGCAACTCGGAGTCCTTCCCCTTCACCCCGAGCTGCCGTAGCAGCTCAGCCCCCGCCTCGGGGGAAAGGGTCTCCAGGTCCACCTGCGGCGCGGTCTTCCGAAAGTTCTTCAAATCGGCGATACGCTCGCGGGTGGTGACGACGCAGAGGCCGGGGTTGTCTCCGGCGAGCGACTTCAGAAGGGCGGAAAGGCCCCCATCTTTGAGCTGGCCGGCGAGGGGATGGTTCAGCGGATGCTGGAGGGGCTCGATGCCGTCGAGCACGAGCAGCGTCTTCTCCTGCCGGATCAACCCGGCCAGCCGCAGGCCGCGGTCCCGCGCCGCGCCGGCCTTAGGGTCAGGATCATCGAAAAAGCGCAACGCGGAATCGAGGAAACTCTCCGCAGACGTAACCCGATCCTCGGTTCCCTGGCTATAGAAAGACCAGGCCAGAGCCCGCTGGGCGCCGCGCCAGCCGGCTTTCGCCATACGATCGAGCCATTGCGAGATCAGGGTCGATTTGCCGACCCCGCCGAAGGCGACGAAGGTCAGCACGTGCGTGCCGGAGTCCTTCCAGGCGCGGTCGAGCCGGGAGATCTCCCTCTGTCGCCCCACGAAGTGCGAGCCGGTGGGGAGGGGCATGCGGCCGATATCAATATGGAGGAAAGGCAGGGCCGAGGAACCACGAGGACGCGCGGCCGCACCATCCACGGCCGCCACAATCTGCTGGCAGATCGCTTTCAGAGCGCCATCCCGCTCGGACTCGGGCAAGGAGTTGAGCGGCCGCTTAAGATCGTGGAGCGCCTGGATCTCATTAAGGGCAGTCCCTTCATAGAGGCACGGCGAGACCAGAGCCCAGAGAATCTTCACACCGCGCTGCCGTGCGGCGGCGAGAAGGTACGGCAGCTCCTGGTCGGCGATGAAATCCGAGGCCAGGAAGTGCTTGCTGACCAGGAGGACCGCGACGCGGGTGGCGGTCAGCGCCGTCTGGATCTCCTCCCGCCAGCGCTGGCTCGGCTGGATGTCGCCGTCCCACCAGACCTGGACGGCGCCGGTGCGGACCGCCGGGGACAGCATGGTGCGGAGGTCCTCCAGCCACTTCACGTCCTGATGGCTGTAGCTGAGGAAGACCGATCCGGCGCTCGGCATTTGAAGGAGCATTGTATCGTGGGGCTCGCGGGCGTCCTGTGGGCGGCGGTGAAGACGTCGTAGTGAGCTTATGTCAGCTCCGCCCATGGAATTTCGTAGGCGCTGCTGCGGCCTCCCTGGCCGGTCGGCACGAGACAGCCCTTGGCGACCAGATCGGAGAGCTCGCGCCAGGCCGTGGCGCGGCTGGTGCGGGTCAGGCCCATGTATTTTCGGTTGCTGATGCCGCCGGTAAAGCCTTGCGGGCCGGCGTCGAGCAACCGGTTCAAGACCTTGCGCTGCCGCTCGTTGATCTCTACGGCCTGAAAGCGCAGCCAGAAGCGCGCCTTACCGAGCGTGCGGGCGACGATGGAATGGGCCTCTGTGGCGGCGTCCTCGACCTGCTCCAGGAACCAGACCAGCCAGGACGTGACGTCCAGGTCCCCGCGCTGGGTGCGCTCCAGGATCTTGTAGTAGGCGCCGCGCCGACGCTGGATCTGCGCCGACAGGCTGAAGAGCCGCATGGGCCTCTGCTCGTCCCGGGCGATGGCCATGTCGGTCACCGCGCGGGCCAGCCGGCCGTTGCCGTCCTCGAACGGATGCAAGGTGATGAGCCAGAGATGAGCGATCCCGGCGAGCACCAGCCCGTCCAAGCCCCGCGAGGGCTCCGCGAACCAACCAAGAAAGCGGGCGAGCTCGGCCTCCAGACGCTCGCGCGGCGGGGCCAGAAAGTGGACGCGCTCCCTGCCCTCGCCGCCGGACACCACCTCCATCGGCTCGGTACCGCGCAACGTTCCGGCGCGGAGGACCCGGAGCCCCGAGGTGCCGGTTGGGAACAGCGCCGCCTGCCAACCCAGCAGCCGCTTCAGGGTGAGAGGAGCGTCGAACCGGCGGGTGGCATCGAGCAGAACGTCGATGAGCCCGTCAATGGCGCGAGAGGGAGCCGGCAAGCCGGCGGTGGGCAGTCCGAGATGTCGGGCCACCGAGGAACGTACGGCGTCTTGGTCCAGATGCTCTCCCTCGATGGCGCTGGTCTGCACGCCGTCCTCGACGAGGATGCTCACGTCCGCGTTCAGGGTCAGGGCCGGATCGAGCATTCCGGCTGCCCCCAGGATGCGGCCCTGGGCCAGACGGGCGCGGGCGAGCACCGGCGAGACCTCCGTCTCGCGCCAACGAAATTCAGGCCAGTCGGCATGCTCCCAGATCCAGGTCGGCATCGGCACCCCGAATCGCCTCACAGAATGAGGCGATTATGGCCTGGATTCGCCTCACCGCCAAAACCCCTACGACCCTCCCCCCGATGCGCTATCATGGGGGGCTCCGCCCACGGGCGGAACCGGAGATCCATGCCGAAGCAGCTTGCCATCGAAGTCGAGAACGCCCGCACTCATAACTTGAAGGGGATCGACTGCCGGGTGCCGCATGGGGCGGTGACCGTGGTCACCGGCCCCTCGGGGGCTGGCAAGTCGTCGCTCGCCTTCGATACCATCTTCGCCGAGGGGCAACGGCGTTTCGTCGAGTCGATGTCGACCTATGCCCGGCAGTTCCTCGACCAGATGGAGCGGCCGCCGGTCGACGACATCCGCAACGTCCTGCCCGCCGTGGCGCTCGAAGCCAAGAACGCGGTCAAGAACGCCCGCTCGACGGTCGGCACCATCACCGAGGCCCATGACGTGTTACGCCTCCTCTATACCCACCTGGGCGAAGTGGTCTGCCCGCGCGGCCATGGACCGGCGCGGAGCGTGGCGCCGGAGGAGGCGACCGCCGAGCTGCTCAATGGGGTGGTGGGCGACCCCTTCCTCCTCGTCGCCCGGCTGCCGCGGCCGAAGCGCGGCGCCGACGCCGCCCTGGCCGAGCTCGTGCGCCAGGGATTTCTGCGCCGGCTCGACCCGGCGGCCGAAGGGCCGAGCGAAGGGAAGGACGAGGTGATCCGCATGGAGCCCGGCGAGCGCTGGCCGGCCCGCCTCGATCCGCTGCCGCTCGTCCTCGGCCGCTTCCGTACCCAGGAGGAATCCGGGGCGCGCATCGTCGCCACCGTCGAGGAGGCCTACCGGCTGACCGGCGGGCGCGTCGAGGCACGCGGAGCCGGCGATATCGGCGGGATCCGCTACTACAGCCGCGAGCTCTCCTGCCCGATCTGCGGTTTTGTCATGCGCCGGCCCACCCCGCCACTCTTCTCCTTCAACTCGCCGCTCGGCGCCTGCCCCACCTGCCAGGGGTTCGGGCGGGTGATCGGCATCGACCGCGAGCGCGTCATCCCCGATCCGCGGCGCACCCTCGCCGAGCAGCCCATCGCCCCCTGGAACACCCCGGCCTACGAGGAGCTCTACGAGGAGCTCTTCGCCGCCGCCAAGCGGCGCAAGGTGCCGCTCGACGTCCCCTGGCAGGACTTGCAGGCGGCGGATCGCGATTGGGTGTGGAGCGGCGAGGGGAAATTCGTCAACCTGAACGGCTTCTTCGCCTGGCTGGAGCAGCGGACCTACAAGGTGCACGTCCGCGTCCTCCTCGCCCGCTACCGCTCCTACACCCCCTGCCCAGAGTGCGGCGGCACCCGCCTGCGCCCGGAGGCCCTGGGCATCCGGCTCTTCGGCCGCTCCCTCCCCGAGCTGACCGCCCTTTCGGTCGAGCAGCTCCGCGCCTGGCTCCAGGAGCGGCCGTGGAGCCCGCGCCAGCGCGAGCTGGCCGGCCACCTGATCGAAGAGCTGGCCGAGCGGGTCGAGGTACTCCACCGGGTGGGGCTCGACTATCTGTCGCTCGACCGCCAGGCGCGCACCCTCTCGGGCGGCGAAACTCAGCGCATCCACCTGGCCGCCGCCCTGGGCTCCGGGCTCACCAGCACCCTCTACGTCCTGGACGAGCCGACGATCGGCCTCCATCCGCAGGACAGCGAGCGACTGCTTTCGCTTCTGCGCGATCTCGCGGCGCGCGGCAACACCGTGCTGGTCGTCGAGCACGACCGCACGATCATCCGCGGCGCCGACCACATCATCGACCTCGGGCCGGCGGCGGGGGAGCACGGCGGCTGGGTGGTGGCGGAGGGGCCGATCGAGACCATCCTCCGCTCCGAGGCGTCGCTCACCGGCCGGTATCTGAAAGAGCGGCCGCCCACCCCGGCCCGCCGCCACGTCGCCCGCTTCCGCCGCGAGCAGGGGCGGGAGTCGCTCGACGAGGAGCTCATCCACCTGCCCCAGGTCGAGGTGCGCGGCGCCCGGGCTCACAACCTGAAAGGGCTGGACGTCGATTTCCCCGTGGGCGTCCTGGTCGCCGTCACCGGGGTCTCGGGGTCGGGCAAGTCGACCCTGGTCGAAAACGTCCTCTACGGCACCTACCAGCGGGCGAAGGGGGTCGTCGACGTCGAGCCGGGGGAGTGCGACGCGCTCACCGGGTTGGACGCCCTGGCCGACGTCACCCTGGTCGACCAGCGCCCCTTAGGCCGCTCCAGCCGCTCGAACCCGATCACCTACATCAAGGCCTACGACGAGATCCGCAAGCTCTACGCCGGCAGCCCCGACGCCCGCGCCCGCGGCATCACCCCGGCCCACTTCTCGTTCAACGTCGAGCGCGGCCGCTGCCCGTCCTGCCAGGGGACCGGGGTCACCGAGGTCGACATGCAGTTCATGGCCCCGGTCACCGTCCCCTGCGAGGAGTGCCAGGGGAACCGCTTCCGGCCGGAGGTGCTCGCCGTCCGCGTGCGCGGTAGGAACATCGCCGAGACCCTGGAGCTGACCGTCGACGCGGCGCTCCTCGCCTTCGCCGATCAGCGGCGGCTCTGCCGGCGGCTGCGCACCCTGACCGAGGTGGGTCTCGGCTACCTGCGCCTCGGCCAGCCCACCTCGACCCTCTCGGGCGGCGAGGCGCAGCGGCTGAAGCTCGCGAGCTTCCTCGACCGCCCGGCGGGCCTCGGGCGCCAGCTCTTCCTCTTCGACGAGCCGACCACCGGCCTCCACCTTTCCGACATCGACCTCCTCTACCATACCCTGCGCCGGCTGGTGCAGCGCGGCGACGGGGTGGTGGTCGTCGAGCACAGCCCCGACCTCATCGCCCGCGCCGACTGGATCGTCGACCTCGGGCCGGGCGGCGGCGCGCACGGCGGGGAGCTCCTCTACTCGGGACCGCTGGAGCCTTTTCTGGAACAGGTGGAGAGCCCCACCGCCGACGAGCTGCGCCGGCACCTCAAGTGGCCCTTGCCGGCGGTGGCGGTGGCACCTTGAAACGGCGCGGAATCCCCCAGCGCTTGCGGCGCCGCTTTACAGTACGGCCCGTCTGCTATAATTGGAACTTCGGTTCAATTTCTGGAGGGGCCTGGAGATGCCAGGCGGTGGACCTGTCTTGGAGATGATGACGAGCGGGAGCGGCGAAGGCTGGTTCCTCGAGATGGAGGAACGGAGGATCGACCTGCGCGAAGGCGAGGTCACCCTCGGCCGCAGCCGCGGCTGCGGCGTGGTCCTGCGCGACCCCAGCGTCAGCCGCGGGCACGCCCTGCTGTCGGTGCGGCAGGGGCGGGTGACCCTCCAGGACCTGCGGTCGAGCAACGGCACCTACGTCAACGGCAAGCGGCTCGACAAGGAGACCGTGCTGGAGGACGGCGACCGCCTGGTGATCGGCGAGACCGAGCTCTTCCTGCACCGCGAGACGGACGGAGCGAACGGGTCGAGCGGTCCGGACGGGACGGCCCGGCGGCGCAGCGAGACCGGCGAGGTGAGCCTCTTCTGCCCGGCCTGCGGGCTGCCGATCCACGGTCCGGCCGGCGGTCGCTGCCCCGGCTGCGGCGCGGAGCTCTCGGGCACCCGGCTCCCCCGGCTCTCGGAGGCCGTGGCCCTGAGCGAGGTGCTGCCGGCGGGGGAGGCCCTGGCCGCCCCGGTCGAGTCCGCGGAGCACACCAGCTTCCGCCAGCGGGGGACCGGGCCGCGGGAGGTCCCCCCCTTGCCGGCAACCGCTCCCGCTCCCGCCGCCGCAGTTCCTGCCGCTCCCGCCGACCGCTCCTCCGTCACCGCCGAGACCCGCCCGCGCGATGCGAGCGGCGCGCCGAGCCCCGCTCCGAGCCCCGCTCCGAGCTTGACCGCGCTGCCGATGTCGGTCCGCGAGGTCGAGCGCCGGCCGCCCTCTACCCGGGAGTCCCCGGCCGCGGTCCGCACCCCGACCCCGGTGCCGCCGCCGTCCCTCCCGCCGCCCGGCCTGTGGTCCCGCCTGACCCGATACCTCCGGGGGCGCCGGTAGCCGCCCCGCGGGAAGACCGCACGGCCTGTGCCTGTTGAAACTCTGGAACGGCCGATTCCGGCGGTTGCCGTCGTTTCCCATTGGGGGGGCGGCTTGCACCTCCCGGTGGTCGTGGCTAGGATGCAGCGATGACCGTCTCTCCCGCCGAACCGATCCGCGCCCCGGCCACGCCCGCCACAGCCCGCTCCTGGACCGGGTGGCTGGGCACCCTGGGGGGTGCCTTCCTCGGGCTGGTGCTCCTGTTCGCCGCCTGGGCCAAGGCGTTGGACCCGGCGGCCTTCGCCCAGCAGATCCACGGCCAGAAGCTCGACTTCCTCCTCCCCGCCCCCACCGTCGCCCTCCTCGCCCTGGGGCTGGAGGTGGGGCTGGGGGTGACGCTCCTCCTGGGCGTCCGCCGCCTCTGGGTGCTGGTGCCGGCGGCGCTCCTCGTCGTTTTCTTCCTCTCCCTGACCGGGCGCGCCTACTGGCTCGCCGCCCACGGCGTGGCGCCGGACGCGGCCGGCTGCGGCTGCTTCGGCAACCTCGTCCAGCGCTCCCCGGCCGAGGCCTTCTGGCAGGACCTCTTGCTCCTCGTCCCGGCCCTCGCCCTCGCCTTCGTGGGCCGCGCCGGCCGCGATGATCGCGGGCAGCGGGCGCCGGGGCCCTGGGTGCGCACGATGGCGGCCGCGGTCCTCGCCCTGGCGGCGATGGCCTTCGCCTGGAAGGCGCCGGACCTGCCGCTCGACGACCTCGCCACCCGGTTGAAGCCGGGGGCGGAGATCAAGGGGATGTGCGCCGGCGCGGGCGCCGACCGGGTCTGCCTCGACACCGTCGCCCCCGACCTGACTTCGGGGGCGCACCTGGTGGTGCTCGCCGATCTTACCGACCCGGGGTTCCAGAAGGCGGTCGCCGCCCTGAACGCCTACGCCGGGAGCGGCCCATCGCCGGCCGCGCCCGCCGTCTCGGTGCTGGCCGACGTCACCGCGGAGCAGAAGCAGACCTTCTTCTGGCGCTGGGCGCCGGCCTTTCCCATCGTCGAGACGCCCGCCGCGATCTTAAAGCCGCTCTACCGCCGCCTGCCGCGCTCCTTCGTGACCCAGGACGGCCGTGTCACCCGTACCTACCCGGGGCTGCCGCCCCTTCCGCCGCTGGCCACCGCCAGCGCTCCGCCGGCCTCCGGGCCGGCCTCCCGGCCGTAAGGGCCACGACGAGGTTCGACGACCATGACGCACAGCCCCAAGCAGCGCCGCCTGACCTTCGCCGCCGCCGCGGCCTTCCTCCTGGGGGCGCTGCCGGCGCTCGCCCAGGGGGCGCCTGCCGATGCGCAGAAGGATTTCCGCCCCTACGGCGACTACATGCTGGTGGTCGACGGGAAAGAAGTGCCGAACGCCGAGATCTTCTTCTCCGAGAAGGCGCCGGCGTTCCTCGTGATGACCTCGAAGCTCGACGCCCCGGTCCTCCTCTCCGTGCGCAGCCAGACGGTCGAGACCCTCCAGCTGATGAAGGTCGCCAAGCAGCAGGACGGCTCGGTCGACCTCCTGCCCAACGCCGCCCTGGCGGCGCAGGGGTCGTTCACCGTCACCGGCGAGGGGACCGAGGTGAGCTGCAAGGTCGACCGCCACACGGTGCTGCTGCGCACCCGGCCGCCGCTCCTCGGCCTCCACGCGGCCGGCGACCTCAAGGCCTACAGCCCGCCCATCTACGTCGAAGGCGGGCGGACCTACCGGCCGGACAACCAGGTGATCGCGGCCCTGAAGCGCGCCCCGGCCCCGGTCACCGTCCGCGTCTTCTTCGGCTCCTGGTGCCCGCACTGCCAGCACTACGTGCCGCTCCTCCTGCGGGTCGAGGACGAGCTCAAGGGCTCGAAGATCAAGTTCGAGTACTTCGGCCTGCCGAAGAGCGGCATGACGAACGTCCCCGAGGCCAAGAAGTTCGGCATCAACTCGGTGCCGACCGGCATCGTCTTCGTCAACGGCAAGGAGGCCGGCCGGTTGACCGGCAACGCCTGGGGGTCGCCCGAGACCTCGCTCGCCACGATCGTCAACGGGGCGATGGCCAGCCGGTAGAGCCGGTGGCGGAGCGGGAGAGCGCCGCGAGCGGGTCGATCCCGCCGTTGTGCCAGCTGGCGTCGGGGCTCTGGAGGTCGCCTGGAGCGGCGATCCGCGAGACTCCGAGGGCGGTGAGGGCGTTGAGAAGCTCGGAAGTCTCTGCCACGCCGGTGATCGCCGCTCCCTGAAGTCGGCCCCGCCAGGGAGCGAGGAGGTCGGGGAGCCCGGCGAGGTCGCGGAGGGGGTGGACCCGGACCGTGCGCAGACCCGGCGAGATTTGGAAGGTCGGATGGGGCTCGACGAGCACCGTCCCCGCCGCGATCGGCGCCGCAAAGGGGGTGGTCAGGAACCCCCGCATCACCGCGGTGCGGCGCAGCTGCTGGACCGCGGCGGCGGCCCCGGGCTCCGGCGGGCCGGGCGGCCAGCGGCGGGCGAGTCCGGTCAGCTCCTCTCCCAGCCGCGCCGCCAGCTCCCTTGCTTCCTTCGCCGTCCCTTCCAGGTAGACCGCCACGATCGACAGGCACCCTCGCTGGTCGAAGAGCGCCACGTCGCGGGCGAGGCCGGGGGCGATCTCCGCCGGATCGGCCTCCCGTCCCACCACCGCCAGGCTGGTTTTGGGACCGTAGCGCACCAGGGTTGCCGGCCTTCCTGCCCGACGTTCCAGGTCGTCGAGCGCCTCGTCTCCACCATAGGCGAGGATGGTTTCCACCGCCGCAAGGACCGGGGCCTCCAGCTCCGCATCGCCCCCCGGCCAGGTCGCCGCCGCCAGGGCCGCTCCCAGCCGCGGCTCCCGCCGCACCAGGGCGGCCAGGAAGGCGGGGGCGAAGAGCGGCTCGGCCGAGGGGGACTTGAGGAAAACCGGCCGGCCGAGGGCGAGGGCAGGGAGGAGCGGCTGGACGGCGAGCGCCGGCAGGTTCGCGGCGAGAATCGCGAGGACCGGCAGAGCGGCCTCGGGGGCGGGCCGACCCAACTCCCGGGCGCGGGCGAAGAGCGCCGCGGCCGGCCGCTCCCGCACTCCGCCCAGCACCGCCCTAAGACCCTCGGCCAGCCCCTCGGGGGAGAGCCGGCAGAGGCGGACGAGGGCCGGTTCGAGGTCCCGCCGCTCGGGCGACCGCGGGGAGAGAAAGGCCTCGACGGTCTCCGCCCAGGCGGCGAGGAGGCCCGCCTCGCCGATCTCCGCCAAAGCTTCCGCCCCACGGCCGAGTGCCGCAACCGCGCGACCCAGGGCTCCCGGCGTCCAGCGGGCGGCGGTGTAGGCGATCCCGGCCTGTTCCGTTGGGGCGAGGTCCGGGAGAGAGGCGCCGATGGGGAGGAAGAGGTCGGGAAGCACGGCGGGATTGTAACGGTTCCGCGCTTTTCGGGCTCGGGAACTCTTTCCATCGCACGGCGTATCTAAAAAGGCAGACGCGGTACCGACTCCGGGGATTCCCGGAAAGGAGCCTTATGAAGTTTACGGCCGTATGCTTTTTCTCGCTCGCTCTGGTTGGAGGTACTCTCCGGCTCGCGGCGGCTCCATCCATCGTCACCGTTGCCAAGAGCGGCGGCGATTATTCTACGATCCAGGCCGCGATCAATGCCGTGACCGGTACCGTGAGTCAACCCATTCTCGTCCGCGTCGCCCCGGGAATCTACAGCGAAACCGTTGCCATGAAGCCTTATGTGGACCTCGAGGGCGCGGGTGAGGGAATGACGTCCATCCTTTCTCACGATTCCTTTATTCCCACCCTGACGACGGCGGACCACTCCGAGCTGCGGAACCTCACCGTCGAGTGGTCCGGAGGAAAAGAGGGGCCGGCGTGGGCGATTCAGATCCCCTCGGGCTCTCCGAGCGTCCGCAACGTCACCGCGATCGGCCAGCACGGTCCCTACTACGTGGTGGCGGTCAACTGTAAATATCCCTCGTCGCCCGTGCTGAAAAACCTTACTCTTCAGTCGTCTTCCTATGGCCTGTGGAATGACGCCCAGACCACCCTGGTGGATTCTTCGATCACGATCTATGCGAGCGACCTGAGCGGTGGCGACGGGATTTATAATGCCGGCGGTCTGGTCGTATTGCGCAATGTAACCGTGGACGTCAACTCCATTCGCCGGGAAGGGACCGACGTGGCGCCGAACCTGGCCTACGGCATCGCCGGCGCGGTTTCGGGTATGACGCGGTTGTATGGATCGCGCGTGTCCGCCATCGCCAACGGTCACGGCGCCCAGGCCTACGCTCTCTCCGAGGACGCGGCGGACGCCGAGGTGTACAACAGCGTCCTCAGCGCCGGCGGCGATGGGGCGACGAGCTACGGCGTACAAACGATTTCGGGAATCCCTGAGATCGCCCACATCCGGGTCCACGACAGCACCGTGACCGCGGGCTCGTACACGGTGTTCGGCAACGCCACCTCGGTCACCCAGATCGCGGCGTCGCAGCTCCTCGGGCCGGGCCCCGTGGGCCCGGTGACCTGCGCCGGCGTTTCCGACGGCGCCTACACCTTCTACCCGGCCGTCTGCCCTCCGTAGGTCCCGCGCCACCCCACCACGCTCTGGCGCAGGGCCAGGGCGAGCAGCAGGAAAAAGGGCAGCGAGCCCTGGATCAGCATTCGATCCCAGGTCACCTGGACCAGGTAGTAGGGGTCCCAGTGGATGGAGTAGGCCCCCCAGGCGACCGCCAGGGGGGCCCCCCAGGCGAGCGCCAGGGGGAGCGCGATCCGCCCCCGGAGTCCCCGGCGGCCGGCGAGGAGCACGACGGGCGCCGCCCACCAGAAGAGCGTCCACCGATCCCAGTCGAAGAAGCGCGCGAGGAGGAGAGGCAGGAGCCGGGGGATGCGGGTGACGACCGCCGGCCAGAGGCCGCCGAGCTTCTCGTAGCCCTCGTCGTGGCGGTTGGGGATGGCCGCCCGCCAGGAGAGGAAGAGGAGGAGCGCGGCCAGGGTGAAGAGGGCGGCCAGGGCGGCGGGGGTCAGCCGTTTCGCCGACGGCGTGGACGAATTCCTGGGGAGCCGGCGGAGGGTGGCCCAGGCGGCGGCCACCAGGGCGAAGCCGGCGAGGATCGCGCCCTCGTTTTTGCTCAGGGCGGCGGCGGCGAGGAGGAGGCCGGCCGCGATCCCCTCTCCCCACCGCGCCTTCCGGGTCAACAGCAGGAGGAGGCCGCCACCGTAGAAACAGGCCAGGGGGAGGTCGCTGTAGGCTCCGGTGGCCCCCCCCTCGCGGTGGACGAGGAAAGGGGCGACCGCGGCCGCCAGCACCACCCAGCCTGCCACCCGCCGTCCGGCAACGCGGCGGGCGCCGTCGCCGAGGACCAGCAGGAAGGCGGGGAAGAAGGCGGCGTAGAGCGGCCGGAAGGGCTCCTCGTCCTCCTGGGCGTTGAAGGTTTCGAGGACCGCCACCTGGGCCACCGGGAGGAGGACCGGGTAGCGGGGATGGGTGATGAACCAGCGCTCCTTCCGGAGGACCGGCGCGTCGACCGTCCCCGCGGCGCGCAGGTAGCGGGCCTGGGAGGCCCAGGTCATCCGCCCGTCCCAGTCGAGGAGCGGATTGGCGAGGGCTTCGACGAAGAGCCCGAGGCTGACGATCGATCCCACGATCACCGCCAGGAGGACGGAGAGCGGGAGGCGGCGCCCTCCCCTTCCTCCCCCCTGGGAGGGGGCTCGCCGCCAGGCCCACCGAACCAGCCCGGCGACCCCGGGGAGGGCCACGAGGGCCAGGGTGCTCGACCGGTTGAGGGGCAGGTGGAAGAGGTGCGAGCCGGCGTAGAGACCGCCCGCCACCCAGGCGACCCCCAGGAGGTAGGCGTAGCCCACCCGGCCGGCGCGCGAGAGCGAGAGGCCGAGGAGCAGAATCCAGCCGCCGCCGGCCGCGGCGAAGAGGGCGACGCCGCCCAGGCCGGCCAGGGCTTCAGCGAGGACGGGCGGCACTCCCCTCCTCCCGTACCGGCGGCCGGCCGGTCCGGCCGGGGGTTTCGAACCAGTCGAGGAATTCGGCCCGCCCGAGGAGGCGGGGCGGCTCGCCGTTGCCGAAGGTGAGGACCACCGGCGGCTGCCCGCGCGGGAAGGCGCGCCGCACCCGGGGCGGCAGCCGGGAAAGCCGCCCGAGAAAGAGGGCCGGGTGGGGGGCGAGGTCGAAGCGGGTCCACAGCGGGTCGCCCTCGTCTTTGTCGTCGGCGTTGATCAGCACGTAGACGGACCCGGGCGGGAGCGCCCGGCGGATCCCCTCGATCGCCTCGGTGTAGGGGACGCCCAGGGTCCGCCGCCGGGCGGCGGCCGGCCCCTCGCCCAGGTGCGACACGCCGACCGCCACCTGTTCCCAGGTGGCGATCAGGGCCTTCGGCACCGTCACCCCCAGGTAGAGGGCGAAGAGGCCGACGGCCAGAGCTGGGAGCCCGCCGAGTCGTGCCCGGCGGGCTCGCCGCCGAGTCCGCACCTCAGAAGGCGTGATTGTCCAGCCCGCCGCAGAAAGTGCCGCCCGGGTTGTGGTAGGTCCTCTGCGTCCCGCCCACCGTGTCCTGGACCGTCAGGGTGTACTCCAGATCCGACAGGGTCCCGTAGAAGAAGGCGATGCGGTCGCCGAAGTCGATGATCTTGGTGAGCAGCTCCAGGTTGCTCGACTCGGTGAAGTAGAAGGCCCCGGTGACCGACGAGAGCGGCACGGCTCCCCCGGCGCCGCTGGTGTTGTTGCCGGCGTTCTTCCAATTGACGGAGACGGCGAAACGGCCGTCGCCCAGGCAGAGGGTGGCCGGTCCCGGCCGGCAGGAGCCGCTCGCCGCGGCGGCGCCGAAGAGCACCGCGCCGGCCCGCTTGCCGAGCCCGCCGCTGGTGCTGCTGGCGAAGGCCGCCTGGTCGATCGCGCCGCAGTTGCCGGCGGTATTGGTATAGGTCTTCACGCTGCCGCTCGTGGTGTCGGTCACCGTCAGCGAGAAGTGCAGGTCGGTCAGCTGGCCGTAGAAGACCTTGATCGCGGTGCCGAAGTCGAGGATCTTGATCATCAGCTCGACGTTCGAAGGATCGCCGAAGGTGAAGAAGCCGGCAAGGTCGGTGCGCGCGATCGCCTTGCCGGTGCCGCTCGAGCCGTCGTACTGGTTCTGCCAGTGGAGCTCGACCTTGAAGCGGCGACCTAAGAGGCAGAGGGTATTGGCGTCCGGCCGGCAGGGCGCGGTCGGCGCCTTGGGGGTGAAGCTCGCCACCAGAGCGGCGGTGTTGTTGATCACCTGGTGGTTGTCGCGCTGCCCGGCGATGCCGGTGGGCAGGCCCTGGTACGACACGCCCGGATTGGAGAAGTTGGGGATCTCGGGGCAGGCGTTCGTGGGGCAGGCCGAGGGGTAGGCCATCACGGTGTGGAACTGGCCGTCCATGCCATGGCCGAAGGCGTAGGGGTAGGAGGCCTCCGCCGGGGTGTCGTTGGCGTTGCCGGGGTCGTGCTCGCAGCCCATGTTGTGCCCCAGCTCATGGGCGAGGGTGAGGAAGCCGCAGGCGCGCCGCACAACGTTATAGGCGTAGGGCGCGAAGTCGGGTCCCAGGGCGTCCTTGTTCATCACGTAGCCGATCCCGCAGGCGTCGTTCATGGTCTCGACGAGGAGCGACACCAGGTCGGCGCTGGCCGCCTGGCGCAGGGCGGCGGCGGTGGGGTCGGCCTGGAAGCTGACCAGCTCGTCCTCCGCCTTCCCATCCTCGAAAAAGGAGATCAACTGCGACCCGGCGAGGCGGACGCGGGCGTTGATCTGGCTGTTGTCGTAAGCCGAGTTGGTGACGTCGATCCCCTGCTGGGCGTAGGCGCGCGCCGCGTCGTCGCCGCCGAGCTTCTGGCGCACCGCGTCGTCGTAGAGCACCAGCACGTCCATGACCGGCGCGGCGGCCGCCTTGCCCACCTTGGGGAGCGCCCGGCTGCCACCGCCCCCGGAGAGCGGCGGGGAGATCGCCCCCCCGCAGCGCGGGAGCCCGTTTTCGTCGATCTGGACCAGACGGTGTCCACCGGGCACCGGCTCGATCTGGTGGAGCCCGGAGGGGGTGTAGAGAGTCGCGGCATAGTGCCCGGCATAGGCGGTCAGGGTCATCTGACCGACCTCCTTGCCTTCCAGCAGGAGCTTGCCGCGCCAGGTGAAGTCGTCCTTACCGCGCCGTTCGAGACTGGTGCGGCGGGTGTCGTAGACCTTCCCGTCGAGCAGCTCGACGCGCGGGTTGCCGGAGAGCGCCGCCGGGTCGAGGCTCACCCGGCGCTCGGCGGCGATTCCCGGAGTGGGGGCCGTCGCGGCCCGGCTGGAGCCTTCGAAGGTGAGGAGATTCCGGGGCTCGGCGGTATCGGCGGTATCGGCGGCATGGGCGGCATGGGCCGGCAGGGCGGCGAGCGCGAGTAGGGTGAGGATCGGCAGCAGGCGGTGGTTCATGGAACGTCCTTTCGAGTCTTCCTGAGGAGGCTATTCTAGCAAGCGGCGCTACTCGAAGTA
>DASQPA010000140.1:0-27591 GCA_035644215.1 Thermoanaerobaculia bacterium | reverse complement strand
GATGACGGGGGCCACCGCTCCCGCCGCGGTCTCCTCCTCGGGGGCCAGGCGCTTCGCCACGGCGGCGACCGTTGGATGCTCGAACAGCTCGATCGGGGCGAGCGAGTGCCCGGTCTCCTCGCGCAGCCGGGCGACCGCCTGGAGGAGGAGGAGCGAATGCCCGCCCAGGCTGAAGAAATTGTCGTGCACCCCCACCCGGGCCACCCCCAGGACCTCCTGCCAGATGCCGGCGATTCGCTCCTCCAGCCGGGTACGCGGCGGTACGTAGGAGGCTTCCGTTCCCGCGCTCGCGTCCGGGGGCGGCGGCAGCGCCGCGCGGTCGGGCTTGCTGTTGGGCGACAGCGGCAGCGAGCCCAGGGTCACGAAGGCCGCCGGGACCATGAACTCGGGCAGGCTCCGGCGCAGGAACCCCGCCAGCTCTCCCGGCGCCGGCTCCAACCCCGCGGCCGGCACGACATAGGCCACCAGACGGCGGTCCCCGGGACGGTCCTCCCGCGTCACCACCACACTCTCCAGAATCGCCGGATGGCGCGAGAGAGCAGTCTCGATCTCCCCCAACTCGATACGGTATCCACGGACCTTGACCTGGTGGTCCACCCGGCCGAGGAACTCGATCGTCCCGTCCGCCAGCCAGCGGGCGCGGTCGCCCGTGCGGTAAAGCCGCTCGCCCGAAAGCCCCGAAACCGCGTCCGGCAGGAAGCGCTCGGCGGTCAGCTCGGGACGGTCGAAGTAGCCGCGGGCGAGCCCCAGGCCGCCGGTGTAGAGCTCCCCCGCCACCCCCACCGGGACCGGCTCCAGGCCGCCGTCGAGGATCGTCACCGTGGTGTTGCCGATCGGCCGGCCGATCGGCACCGAGCTCCTGCCGGACAGCCCCTGCCAGATCGGATGGCAGGCGGTGAAGGTGGTGTTCTCGGTCGGCCCGTAGCCGTCGATCAACCGACAGTCCGGCAGCTCGGCGAGGACCCGCTGCGCCTGGGCCAAGGGGACCACGTCGCCCCCGGCGAGGAGCTGGCGCACCGGCGAGAGCGTCGAGAGCCGGTGGTTGACCATGAGGGTGAAGAGGCCCGAGGTCAGCCACAGGGTCGTCACCTGGTCGCGCGTGATGGCCTCGCCCAGCTCGTCGAGCGACGGCGTGGCGGAGGGCAGGATGGACAGGGTCGAACCGGAGAGCAGCGCGCCCCAGATCTCGAAGGTCGCCACGTCGAAGGAGACCGGGCAGGTGTGGAGGACGACGTCGTCCGTTCCGAGCGTCGCGAAGCCCCCCTCGCGCACCAAGCGCACGATCCCCTCGTGGGCCACGCACACCCCTTTCGGCAGGCCGGTCGAGCCCGAGGTGTAGATGATGTAGGCGAAGTTGGCGGCATCCACCGGCACAGTCGCGGCCAAATCGCCGATATCGCCGGCATCGTCCGCGCGGTCGATCTCGACCACCGCCGCTTCCAGCCCCGCGAGCCGGCCGGCGAGGGCGGCCTGGGTGACGACGACCGGGGCCCGGGAGTCGCGCAGCATGTGCTCCAGGCGCTCGACGGGATACGAGGGGTCGATGGGGACGTAGGCTCCACCGGCCTTCAGGACCGCGAGAAACGCCGTCACCGTCTCCGGCGAGCGCTCGAGGAAGACTCCGACCGGCGACTCTGGCAGCAGACCTCGCCGGAAGAGTCGGCGCGCCAGCCGTTCCGCCCGCCGGTCGAGCTCGCCGTAGCTGATCCGCTCCCCCACCGCCGAGATCAGGGCGACGGCGTCCGGGCGGAGCGCCGCCTGCTCGGCGAACAGCTGGTGGACGACGGCCGGCTGCGGCAGGGTCCGCCGGGTGTCGTTCCATTCCGCGAGGAGCTGGTGCCGCGCCGCCGCGCCGAGGAGCGGCAGCTCGCCGATCGCCCGCTCCGGCGCCGCGGCAACGGCGGCCAGGAGGTGGGTGAAGTGTTCGATCAGGCGCTCGACGGTCGACGGGTCGAAGAGCTCCCGGCTGTATTCGATCCCGCCCAGAAGGCCGCCGTCCTCGGCTTCCGCCAGCGAGACCGTGAGCTCGAACTTGGCGCCGAAGCTGGGGATCGGCAATGGCGTCAGGGTGAGCCCCCGCAGCCGGCGGACGGGGAGCGGCGCGTTCTGGAGGATGAAGAAGACCTGGAAGAAGGGAGTGCGGTGAGGCCCGCGCTCGGGCTGCAGCTCCTCGACCAGCTTCTCGAAGGGGACGTCCTGGTGCGCGTACGCCCCCAGGGCCGTCTCCCGCACCCGCTTCAGGACCTGGGCCGCGTTGGCCTCCGCCGGGAAGGCGGTGCGCAGGACCAGGGTGTTGACGAAGAAGCCGACCAGCCGCTCGATCTCGCGCTGGGTGCGGTTGGCGATGGGCGAGCCCACGGCCACGTCTTCCTGGCCGGTGTAGCGGTGGAGGAGCACCTCGAAGGCCGCGAGCAGGACCATGAACAGGGTCGTGCCCTGCCGGCGGCCGAGCTGCGCCAGCTCCGCCTTGAGGGCGGGGGGGAGGACGAGAGCACGGGTCCCGGCGATCCCTTTCCGCGCCCAGTGGCGGGGACGATCGGTGGGCAATTCGAGCACCGGTGCCCTGGCCAGGGCCTCCCGCCAGTAGGCGATCTCCCGCTCCAGCACCTCGCCCTGGAGCCAGCTCCGCTGCCAGACCGCGTAGTCGGCGTACTGCACCGGCAGCTCCGGCAGGGGCGAGAGCCGGTGCTGGCGTCGGGCGTCGTAGAGCGCCGCGAGCTCCGCGAGCATCACGCCCACCGACCAGCCGTCGGAGACGATGTGATGCATGGTCGTGAGCAGGGCGTGGTCGCCCGGCGCGGAGAGATCGAGAGCGACGAGGGTGGTGCGGAAGAGCGGCCCACACGCGAGGTCGAAGGGACGGAGCGCCTCGGCCTCGACCAGCCGCAGCAGCTCGGTCTCGCGCCGTCCGCAAGGACCGCCGGGAAGACCGGTCAGGTCGACGCGCGGCAATGCCGGCGACACCGGCGGCGTGAAGGGCGAGATCACCTGGAAAGGGACCCCGTCCCGCGTCGCGAAGTGGGTCCGCAGGGCCTCGTGCCGGCGGAGGATCTCCCCCAGGCTGCGGTGGAGGGCGCCCGGATCGAGCTCGCCGGTCAGGCGTAGGGCGAACGGGACGTGGTAGGCCGTCGATCCGGGCTCCAACTGGTCGATGATCCACAGCCGCTGCTGCGCGAAGGAGAGCGGCAGGGTACCACTGCGGTCCACGGGTACGAGCGGCGGCGGCTCGGCCCCCCGGTCCTGCCGCAGCCCCTGCTCCACCTCGGCCACCAGACCGGCCAGGGTGGGGTCGTCGAACAGGCGGTGGAGCGAGATCTCGACCCCGAACGCCTCGCGCACCCGGAGCGAGAGGGCGGTGGCGATCAGGGAGTAGCCGCCGAGGGCGAAGAAGTCGTCGCCCGGCTCCACCTTCTCGACCCGCAGGAGGTCGCGCCAGAGCTCGGCCAGGAGCTCGGCGACCGAGAAGGGAGACGCGGAGGGGAGCGCCGGCAGGGCCTCAAGGGCCGTCTCCGACTCCGCCGGCTCCGCCGACCCCATCGAGATCGCGGGCTCCTCCGCTTCCGGCCGGCCGGCGCTCGGGGCCGGCAGCCGGCGGCGGTCCACCTTGCCGTTCGGGGTGAGCGGCAGCGCCTCCATGGCGACGAACGCCGTTGGCACCATGTACTCCGGCAGCTGCGCCCGGAGGTGCTCGCGCAGGGTCGCCTCGGACACCTCGTCGCCCACCACGTAGGCGACGAGGAAGCGGTTCCCTACCGGCTGCTCGTGCACCACCACCACGACCTCGCGCACCGCGGGGTGGTCCAGCAGGCGGGCCTCGATCTCCCCCGGCTCGATCCGGAAGCCGCGCAGCTTGACCTGGTGGTCGATGCGGCCCAGGAAATCGAGCCTGCCGTCGGGCAGGACCCGCGCCAGGTCCCCGGTCCGGTAGAGACGGCCGCCCACCACGGCCGGGTCGGGAACGAACCGCTCGGCGGTCAGCTCCGGCCGGTTCAGATAGCCCCGTGCCAGCCCCTCCCCCGCCGCGCACAGCTCGCCCGCGATGCCCACCGGCGCCAGCCGGCCGTCGGCGTCCAGCACAGAGACCCGGGTGTTGGCGATGGGGCGGCCCAGCGGCACCGAAGCCCCGACCTCCGCCGGTTCGGAGAGCGGGCAGTAGGAGGTGAAGGTGGTGTTCTCCGTCGGGCCGTAGAAGATGGTCAGGTGGGTCTCCGGCAGCCCCGCGAGCGCCTGGCGCACCTGGGTGGGCGACATCAGCTCGCCGCCGGTCAGCAGCTGCCGCAGGGGCGAGAGGCGCGCCAGCTGGTGGTCGACCATCAGGTGGAAGAGCGCCGTGGTCAGGAACACCGTGGTGATCCCATGCCGGTCGATCAGGTCGCCTAAGTCGGAGAGGGCCACCGCGCCCTCCGGCGCCAGGACCACCTGGCCGCCGTTCAGGAGGGCGCCCCAGATCTCGAAGGTCGAGGCGTCGAAGGCGACCGGCGCGAACTGCAGGAAAACCTCGTCCGGGCCGAACTTCACGTAGTCGGTCGCGCGCACCAGCCGGGCCACCGCGAGGTGGGGCACGGCCACCCCCTTGGGCCGGCCCGTCGACCCCGAGGTGTAGAGGATGTAGGCCAGGCCGGCGGAATCGGCGGAATGGGGACGATCGGCGGCGTCGGCGGCGTCGGCGATATCGGGGGAATCGGCGACGGAGTCATCCTGGCGGTCGAGGCAGATCACCGCCGCCGACTGCCCGGCGAGCCGACCGGCAAGCGCCTCCCGAGTGAGGATGAAGGGGGCGCCGGTGTCGCGCAGCATGAACTCCAGGCGGTCCACCGGGTAGGAGGGATCCAGGGGGACGTACGCTCCTCCCGCCTTCAGGATCGCGAGAAACGCCACCACCATCTCGGGCGAGCGCCCGAGGAAGACCCCGACCGGGGCCTCGGGAGGCAGGCCGCGGCGCAACAGGCGCCGGGCCAGCCGCTCGGCGCGGCGGTCGAGCTCGGCGTAGGTGATCCGCTCCCCGGCTGCCGACAGCACGGCCACCGCCTCCGGACGGCGCGCCGCCACCTCGGCGAACCAACCGTGGACGAGAGGCGCCGGCGGCAGCTCTCGGTGGGTGTCGTTCCACTCGGCGAGCAGTTGGTGGCGCTCCTCACCGCCGAGGAGCGGCAGCTCCCCCACCGCTCTCTCCGGGGTGGCGACGAAGGCGGTCAGGAGATGGGTGAGGTGCCCCAGCAGGCGATCGATCGTCGAGGGATCGAAAAGCTCGCGGCCATACTCGACTCCGCAGACGAGGCCGCCCTCCTCGGCTTCCACCACGGAGAGGCTGAGCTCGAACTTGGCGCCGACGCCGGGGACGGGAAGCGGGGTCAGGGTAAGCCCGGGCAGATGCCTGGAGGGGAGGGTCGTGTTCTGGAGGGCGAGGAGGACCTGGAAGAAGGGGGAACGGTGGGCCGCCCGCTCGGGCTGCAGCTCCTCGACCAGCTTCTCGAAGGGGACCTCCTGGTGCGAGTAGGCGGCGAGCGTCGTCTCCCGCACCCGCCGCAGGATCTCGACCGCACCGGCGCGCGGAGAGAGGGCGTTGCGCAGCACCAGGGTGTTGACGAAGAAGCCGACCAGTCCCTCGATCTCGCGCCGGGTGCGGTTGGCGATGGGCGTACCCACCGCGATGTCCGTCTCGCCGGTGTAGCGGTAGAGGAGCACCTCGAAGGCCGCAAGCAGGACCATGAAAAGGGTCGCGCCCTCGCGGCGGCCGAGCCGTTCCACCTCCGCCTTCAGGCTGGAGGAGAGGAGCAGACGGGCGTGGGTGCCGGGAATCCGGGTCCGCGTCCAGTGCCGGGGATGGTCGGCGGGAAGCTCGAGCACGGGGACCCCGGCCAGGGCCTCCCGCCAGTAGGCGATCTCCCCCTCCAGCGCCGGCCCGGCGAGCCAGCGCCGCTGCCAGACCGCGTAGTCGGCGTATTGCACCGGCAGCTCCGGCAACCCCGCCAGCTCCGAGGGCCGGCCGTCGAGCTGGGCGACGTAGAGCGCCGTCAGCTCGCCGATCAACAGGCCCAGCGACCAACCGTCCGAGACGACGTGATGGAGGGTGGTGAGCAAGGCGTGCTCCGACGGATTGGAGCCCTGGAGCGCCACCAGGGTGGCGCGGAAAAGCGGCCCGCGCGCGAGATCGAAGGGGCGGAGTGCCTCGGCCAGGATCAGCCGCCGGAGCTCGGCCTCCCGCCGGCGTGCGGCGAGGGCGGTCAGGTCGACGCGCGGCAGCGCCGGCGGCACGAACGGGTCGACCACCTGGTAGGGGCTGCCGTCCCGGACCTCGAAGTGGGTCCTCAGGGCTTCGTGCCGGCGGACGATCTCCCCCAGGCTGCGCCGGAGGACGACCGGATCGAGCCTCCCAGTGAGGCCCAGGGCCAGGGGCAGATGGTAGGTCGCCGAGCCGGGCTCCATCTGCTCGAGGATCCACAGGCGTTGCTGCGCGAAGGAGAGCGGCAGGGGGCCGGTCCGCGGCACCGGCTCGATGGGCGGCTGGGCCTTTCTTCCTGCGCTCTCGGTCGCCCGGTCGATCCTCTCTGCCAGCTCCGCGACGGTCGGAGCTTCGAAGACCTCCCGCACCGGCAGCTCGACGCCGAAGGCCTCGCCCACCCGCGAGATCAACTGTGTCGCCAGGAGCGAATGCCCCCCCAGCTCGAAGAAGCTGTCATGGACGCCGACTCTCTCCCGGTCGAGCAGGTCGGCAAAGAGGCCCGACAGCAGCTCCTCGACCGGCGTCCGCGGCGACTGGTACGCCAGCTCCGAGCGCGGCTCCGTGGCCTCGTCGAGCGGCCACCCGGCCAGGGCTCCGCGGTCCACCTTGCCATGCGCCGTCGTCGGCAGCTGGGGCAGGACCACCAGGCGCGCCGGAACCAGCGCCTCGGGCAGGTGCGCCGCCGCGTGCTGGCGCAGCGCCGACGCGGTGGGATGCCCCCCTTCCCGGGCGACGACGAAACCCACCAGGCCGCGGCCGCCGGGCAGGTCCTCCCGCGCCACCACCACGGCCTGCTGGACCTCGGCATGACCGGCCAGCACCGCCTCGATCTCCCCCGGCTCGATCCGCACGCCGCGGACCTTGACCTGGGAGTCGATCCGTCCCAGGAACTCCAGCCGACCGTCCCGCCGGAAACGCGCCAGGTCCCCCGTCCGGTAGAGCCGCGCGCCCGGCGCTGCCGAGAAGGGGTGCGGCACGAAGCGCTCCGCCGTCCGCTCCGGCTGACCGGCGTAGCCGCGCGCCAGGCCCGCGCCGCCCAGGAGCAGCTCGCCCGCCGACCCAGGAGGAACCGTCTGCAGGTCGCGGTCCAGCAGATAGGCTTCGGTGCCCGCCACCGGACGGCCGATCGCCGGCTCGCCCTCCTCAGCTTCCCGGCACCGGCCGTAGACCGAAAAGATCGAGGTCTCGGTCGGCCCGTAGCAGTTGTAGAGTGCCACCCGCGGCGACCACCGCCGGGCCAACGCCGCCGGGAAACGGTCACCGCCGACCGTGAGGGTCGAGACCGCCAGGTCCTCCGGGACCAGCGTTTCCAGGAGCGGCGGTGTCGTCGCCAGCAGCGTGACCTCCCGACGGGCGAGGAGAGCCGCCAGAGCCTCCCCCAGCCGCTCCTCGCTGCGCGCCACCACCAGGGTCGCGCCGCTCCCCAGGGCGAGGAAGATTTCCAGCACCGAGACGTCGAAGGTGAAGGAGCCGAGCTGCGTCAGCCGGCTCGCCGGACCGACCTCAAAACGCTCCCGCGCCATCGCGACCAGCTCCGCCGCGCCCCGCTGCGGCACCAGGACGCCATTCGGCCGGCCCGTCGAACCCGAGGTGTAGATGATGTAGGCGAGGTTCGCCGGCAGAACCCTGGAGGTCGGTTCCTCGGCCACGGCCGGGGGCGGTGGGCCCTGCGCCAGCTCCGCCAGCGAGAGCACCGGGAGCGCGCCCGCCGCAGATGCCAGCTTCGCCCGAAGGCCCGTCTCCGCGAGGGCGAGCGCCATGCCCGAGCTGTCGGCGATCCAGGCCAGCCGCTGCGCCGGGTGCTCCGGGTCGAGCGGCACCCAGGCGCCACCGGCCCGGAGGATTCCCAGGAGCCCCACCACGCGCTCGATCGACGGCTCGCTCATCAGGCCCACCCGCACCTCGGGTCCCACCCCCAGCCCACGGAGACGGCGCTCCAGCCGGGCCGCCCGGCGTTCCAACTCGCCGTAGGTCAGGCTCTCCTCGCCGCAGACCACGGCCACCGCCTCGGCGCGCCGCGCCGTCTGCTCCGCCACAAGGTCATACAGGCAGCGGCCCGGGCCGGGCAGGACCTCCACCCCGCTCCAGTCGGCCAGCAGCTGCCGGCTCTCCGCCAGGGAGAGGAGAGGCAGATCCGCGATCCGCGCCGCTGCGCCCTCGGCCAGGCCCGCGATATCGGCGATATGGGCGAGCAGCCGGGTGAGCCAGCCGGCCAGCCGCTCGACCGTGGCCGCGTCGAAGAGATCGGTGTTGTACTCCCACGTGCCGGAGAGCCCGTGCGGGGTCCCTTCCAGAGAGAGGCCGAGATCGAACTTCGCCGTCTGCCCGGGTGTCTCCACCGGCGAGATGGCGAGCCCCGGCAGGGCGAGGTGCGAGGGCGCGTTCTGCAGCTGCGTGAAGACCTGGACGATGGGCGAGCGCGACGGGTCGCGCGCCGGCGCCAGCTCCTCGACCAGCCTGTCGAACGGCAGGTCCTGGTGCGCGTAGGCCCCTAGGGCCGACTCCCGGGTCCGGGCCAGGAGCTCGGAGAGCGCCATCCCGGGCGAAAAGTCGGCCCGCATCGCCAGGGTGTTGACGAAGAAACCGATCAGATTCTCGATCTCGCTGTGGGTGCGGTTGGCGATCGTCGAGCCGACCAGCAGGCAGTCCTGGCCCGTGACGCGGTGGAGCAGGGTCTCGAAGGCGGTGAGGAGAACCATGAAGAGCGTCGCGCTGTGGCGGCGTGCCAGCCTCTCCAGGTCCGCCACGGCTCCCGGCGGGAGCGGCCACGCGAGGGTCGCCCCCCGGAAGGTCTGCTTCGCGGGCCGCGGCCGGTCGGTGGGCAGGTCGAGCACCAAGGGTGCCCCGGCCAGGCGCTCCCGCCAATAGCCGATCTGCTCTTCGAGCACGGCGCCTTGGAGCCACTTGCGCTGCCACTGAGCGTAATCCGCGTACTGGATCGGCAGCTCGGGCAAGGGTGACGGCAAATCTTCGACGAACGCGCCGTAGAGCGTCGCCACCTCGCGTACCAGCACTCCCAGCGACCAGCCGTCGGCGATGGCGTGATGGAGGGTGAACAGCACGATGTGAAGGCGGGGAGAAAGCCGCAGCAGGGCCGACCGGAGGAGCGGCCGCGCGAGATCAAACGGCAGCGCCGGCTCCTGGGCGGCGATGCGGTGGGCCTCCGTTTCGGAGCTCCCCGACGACAGCCTACCCAGGTCGACCAGGGGCAACTGCAGGTGCGGCTCCGCCGCGATCACCTGGACCGGCTGTTCGCAGGCGACGGCAAACGTGGTGCGCAGCGATGCCTGCCGGCAGGCGACCGCGAGGAGGCTCCGGGTGAGGGCCGGGACGTCGAGCTCCCCTTCGAGACGGACCGCCGCGGGGAGGTTGTAGGCCGTGTTGCCCGGCTCCAGCTGCTCCATGAACCAGAGACGCTGCTGGGCGAAAGAGAGCGGCAGCGGGCCGGTTTGGGGGAGCGGTACGAGCGGCAGCACCGGCGGCAACTCGCGAAGCGGGAGCAGCGTCTCGATCCGCTGCGCCAGCCCGGCCAGGGTCGGCGCCTCGAAGACGGCGCGCGTCGGCAGCTCGACGCCGAAGGTTTCGCGCACCTGCGACACCACCTCCGTCGCCAGGAGCGAGTACCCTCCGAGATCGAAGAAGCCGTCGTCCAGCCCCACCCGCTCGACTTCCAGGATCTCCCGCCACACGCCCGCGAGCAGCTCTTCGACCGGCGTCCGCGGTGGCCGGTACGAAACCCCCGAGCGCGACCCTGCGGTCTCGTCGAGCGGCCACCGGGCCAGAACCGCGCGGTCGACCTTGCCGTGCGCCGTCGTCGGCAGCTGGGGCAGGACCACCAGGCGCGCCGGAACCAGCGCCTCGGGCAGGTGCGCCGCCGCGTGCTGGCGCAGCGCCGACGCCGTGGGATGGCCCCCCTCCCGGGCGACGACGAAGCCCACCAGGCCGCGGCCGCCGGGCAGGTCCTCCCGCGCCACCACCACGGCCTGCTGGACCTCGCCATGGCCGGCCAGCACCGCCTCGATCTCCCCCGGCTCGATCCGCACGCCGCGGACCTTGACCTGGCTGTCGATCCGTCCCAGGAACTCCAGCCGTCCGTCCGTCCGGAACCGCACCAGGTCTCCCGTCCGGTAGAGCCGCGCCCCCGGCGCCTTTGAGAAGGGGTGCGGCACGAAGCGCTCCGCCGTCCGCTCCGGCTGGCCCGCGTAGCCACGCGCCAGGCCCGCTCCGCCCACCAGCAGCTCGCCCGCCGACCCCGGAGGTGCTAGCTGCAGATCGCGGTCCAGCAGGTAGACCTCCGTGCCCGCCACCGGACGGCCGATCGCCGGCTCGCCCTCCTCCGCTTCCAGGCAGCGGTCGAAGACCGAGAAGATCGACGTCTCGGTCGGTCCATAGCAGTTGTAGAGCGCCAGCCGCGTGGACCACTCCTGAGCCAGCGCGGCCGGGCAGCGGTCGCCCCCGACCGTGGCCGCCGCGAGCGCCAGCCCCTCCGGCGGCAGTGTCGCGAGGAGCGCCGGCGTCGTCGAGAGCATGGTGACCGCCTCCCGGACGAGGAGGGCCGAGAAGTCCTCCCCCAGGCGCTCCTCGCTCCGCGCCAGGACCAGCGTCGCGCCGGTCCCCAAGGCGAGGAAGGTCTCCAACACCGAGAGGTCGAAGGTGATCGAGCCGAGCTGCGCCACCCGGCTCTCCGGACCGATCCCGAAGTGTTCCCTTGCCGTCGCAATCAGCTCCACCGCGCCCCGCTGCGGCACCAGCACGCCGTTCGGACGGCCCGTCGAGCCCGAGGTGTAGATGATGTAGGCGAGGTTCTCCGGCAGGGCCGAGGCAGCGGGCGGCTCCTCGCCCACGGCCGGGAGCGGAGGGTCCTGCGCCAGCTCTGCCAGCGAGAGCACCGGAAGCGCGCCGGCCGCGGACTCCAGTCTCGCCCGCAGTCTCTCCTCGGCGAGGGCGAGCGCCATGCCCGAGCTGTCGGCGATCCAGGCCAGCCGCTCAGCCGGATGCTCGGGGTCGAGCGGCACATAGGCCCCGCCGGCCCGGAGGACACCCAGGAGCCCGATCAGGCGCTCGGTCGACGGTTCGTAAAAGAGACCCACCCGCACCTCCGGGCCCACCCCCAGCCCGCGGAGCCGCCGCGCCAGCCGGGTCGCCCGGCGGCCCAACTCGCCATAGCTCAGGCTCTCCCCGGAAGAGACCACCGCCACCGCCTCCGCGCGCAAGGCCGCCTGCTCCGCCACCAGGTCGTACAAGCAGCGGCCCGGACCGGGGAGGACCGCCACACCGCTCCAGTCGACCAACAGCTGCCGGCGCTCCGCCGCGGAAAGGAGAGGCAGATCCGCGACCCGCGTCTCCGGGCTCTCCGCCCTGCCGCCGATCTCCAAGAGCAGCCGGTCGAGCCAGCCAGCCAGCCTCTCGACCGTGGCCGCGTCGAAGAGATCGGTGTTGAACTCCCAGATTCCGCGCAGGCCGTCCGGAGCCTCCTCCAGGGAGAGGCCGAGATCGAGCCTCGCCGCCTGGCCGGGCGTCTCCATCGGCGAGATGGCGAGCCCCGGCAGGGCGAGGCGCGTGAGCGGGGCATCCTGGAGCTGCAGGAAGACCTGAAAGATGGGCGAGCGCGACGGGTCGCGCGACGGCGCCAGTTCCTCGACCAGCTTCTCAAACGGCAGGTCCGGGTGCGCATAGGCCCCCAGGGCCGACTCCCGGGTCTGAGCCAGGAGCTCGGCGAGCGTCATTCCGGCCGGGAAGTCGGCGCGCATCACCAGGGCGTTGACGAAGAAGCCGATCAGGTTCTCGATCTCGCCATGGGTGCGGTTGGCGATCGTCGAGCCGACCAGCAGGCAGTCCTGGCCGGTGACGCGGTGGAGCAGGGTCTCGAAGGCGGCCAGGAGGACCATGAAGAGCGTTGAGCCGCGGCCGCGGCCGAGCCGCTCCAGGTCCGCCACGACCCCCACAGGGAACTGCGATACGAAGCTTGCTCCACGGAAGGTCTGCTTCGCCGGCCGCGGCCGGTCGGTCGGCAGATCGAGCACCATGGGCGCCCCGGCCAAGCGCTCCCGCCAGTAGCCGATCTGTTCTCTGAGCACCGTGCCTTGAAGCTGCTCGCGTTGCCACCGCGCGTAGTCCGCGTACTGGATCGGCAGCTCAGGCAGGGGCGACGGCAGTCCCTGGACGAAGGCGGGATAGAGCGCCGCCACCTCGCGCACCAGGACTCCCAGCGACCAGCCGTCCGCGATGGCGTGATGGAGGGTGAACAGCAGGACATGGTGGCGAGGCGAGAGCCGCAGCAGGGCCGAGCGGAAGAGCGGGCCGCGGGTGAGATCGAACGGCAGCGCCGGCTCCTGGACGGCGAGGTGGAGGGCCTCCTCCGCGAGCCTCCCCGCAGGTAGCCCGCCCAGGTCGACCCGAGGCAGTTTGAGGCGCGGCTCCGCCGCGATCACCTGTACCGGTCGCTCGCCGACGACGGCGAACGTGGTGCGCAACGACGCCTGCCGGCGGGCGACGTCGAGGAGGCTCCGGGTGAGGGCCGGAATGTCGAGCGCCCCTTCGAGATGGACCGCCCCGGGGAGGTTGTAGGCCGAGTTGCCGGGCTCCAGCTGCTCCAGGAACCAGAGGCGCTCCTGGGCGAAGGAGAGCGCCAGCTCGCCGCCGGACGGCCGGCGCGGGATGGCGTCACGCTGGGCGGGCGCCGCGCTCCCGGCCCTGGCGAGCAGGCTCTCGACCACGGCGGCGAAGTCGGCCACCGTGGGGGCCTCGAACAGCTTGCCGAGCGGCACCTCGACGCCGAACGCCTCGCGCACCCGCGACATCACCCGGGTGCCGAGCAGCGAGTGCCCGCCAAGCGCGAAGAAGTCGTCGAAGACGCCCACCCGATCGAGGCCCAGCACCTCCCCCCAGAGCGCTGAAAGCCGCGCCTCGAGCTCGCCGCGTGGGGCCACGTACGGCGTCGTGAGATCGGGCCTCACGTGCCCGCCCCCCAGGCGCACCGACTCCGCCAGGCTTTCGGCGGTCACCGAGCGCGCCGCGGCGAGCACCTCGGGAAGCGGCCGCACCGAAACCGCAATCTGCGCCGGCACATGGTCGGTCTGATAGCCGCCGAGGATGCGGCCGAAGGCCTCGACGGCCTGCTCTGCCGGCATGCTCGCAAGCGTCTCCGCCAGCGGCAGGACCGACGCTGCTATGGGGCGCGCAGGGCGTTCGGCGCGTCCGCGCAGGGTCGCCGCCACGTCCACCCGCTTCAGCGTGAACTCCTCGACCCGGACTCGCTCGACCCCGCTCTCGTCGAGCATCGCCACGTCGAAAGCCAGGGTCTCCGCCCCCTGGAGATCTCCGGCGGAGAGCCGGGCGTGGCTGTAGATCCGCGACGGCAGGGGACCCAGCATCCGCAGGCGCTTGTAGGACAGCGGCAGATAGTAGTTGCCCCGGGCGCCCGGCACGTGGTACTCGGCGAAGCTCGTCGCCGCGTCGAGGAGCGCCGGGTGCAGTTGGAAGCTTTGGACGTCGCCCGCGAACTCCGGCGCCAGCTCCAAAAGACCCACCAGCTCGCCGCCCCGCCGGTAGATCTTCTTCAGCACCTCCCAGCGCGGACCCAGGCCGGCCTGCTTCAGGTCCTCCCGGTAGTCCTCGCCCAGCACCTCCTCCTCCCAGCCCGCCAGCGATGACAGCGACGAGATGTCGAGCTGAAACCGCTCCTCGCCGCCGCTTGCCTCCCCCACCGCCCCGATCACGTGCTCCTGCCAGCCCTCACCGTCGCGGCTGCGGGCCGAGAAGTGATGGGACCCGTCGCCGTTTTTCCGCAGCACGATCTGGAGCTCCCGGGTCTCGCCGTCGCCGACGTGCAGGGGGGTGACGAACTGCACGTCGCGCAGCTCGATCGCACCGGCCGTGCCCGAGAGCCCGCGGAAGGCCGCCCCCGCCATCTCCAGATAGGCTGTGCCCGGCACCACCGGGTGGCCCCCCAGCCGGTGCTCGTCGAGCACCCAGGTCGCCCCCGGCGAGAGGCGGCCGACGAAGACCCCCGCCCCCTCCCCATCGGTTCCCCGTTCGGAAAGCAGAGGGTGGGGAAACGGCGTGAGCGCACCGACCTCGGCCGGCCGCTCCGCCGATTCGGGCCGGCGATCGGCCATGCCCACGTCGCGCCAGGCGTCCCAGTCGATCGAGAGCACCGGCAGCTCATCCGAGTGGGCCTGCGCGAAGGCGTCCAGGAAGGCGCTGGCCGCCGCGTAATCGACCTGGCCCGGGCCGCCGACCAGGCCGTTGAGCGACGAGCAGAGCACCAGGAAGTCCGGCGGGTCCGCGGCCAGGAGATCGGCGAGGAGCAGCGTCCCCTCCACCTTGGGGGCCAGCACCGCCGCCGTTTCCCCGAGGCTGCGGAACTGCATCAGCCCACCCCCCGGCAGTCCCGCCGCGTGGATCACCCCGTCGATGCGTCCGAATCGCTGCCGCACGACGGCGAGCATCCGGGCGAGCGACGCGGCGTCGGTGACGTCGGCCGACACCGTCGCGACCTCTGCTCCTGCCGCCTCCAACTCGCCCAGTCGCCGGGCGATCCGGGCCGTGCGGCCCTCCCCACGCGCCAGCACCGACCAGGCCTCGCGCTCCGGGAAGGGCCGGCGGCCGGCCAGCACCAGCCTGACTCTCGCCAGGCGGGCGAGGAACGCGGCGAGCTCCAGGCCCACCCCGCCCAGGCCGCCGGTGATCAGATAGGTCCCCCCGTCGCGCAGGGACAGCGGCGTCCCCGGCAGGGGCGACGGCAGCGACAGCGGCTCGAAGTCCCGCAGCCAGCGATCCGTGCCGCGATAGGCGACGACCGGCTCGGCCGATTCCCCCGGGGGATGGGACAACTCGGCGAGGAGTCGGTCGATCAGCCGCCGCTCCCCCCGGCTGCCCGGCGGAGGCAGGGTGACGTCGATTGCGGCGCAGGTAATCCCGGGGTACTCCTGCGGGATCGTGGTCGCCGGGCCGAGCAGGGTCGCCCGGGCCGGGGCGAGATCCTCGGCGCCGGTGATCCGCTGCACCCCGGTCGAGACGATCCCCAGATGGAGCGGGGGCCGGCTCTCGGCCGGCCGGCGCTCGCCCAGGGCACGGGCGAGGTGGAACAGGCTGTAGAAGCCTCGTTCGAGCTCCCGTCCGGAATCCGCCGCCGGGCCCACCGGGCCAACACTCCACAGGTGGACGATCCGCGCCGGCACGATCCCCCGCCGGGCGAGCCGGTCGAGCAGGGTGCCATAGTCCGCCGCCTCTCCTGGGCGGAGCACGAAGTCGCCCTGGTCGGTTCCCAGGAGCTCCTCCCCGGGGTGGGCCACCACCACCTGCCGGCCGCGTTCCCGCAGGCGCGCCGCCAGGCGGTCCCCGAATCCGGTCTCGTCGGCGAAGACCAGCCAGCTCCCTTCCTCCGCCTCAACGGGGAGATCGCTTTCGACGGGCAGGACCTGACGCCAGAGCGGCGCCCAGAACCAATCGGCGATGCCCCCCTCCCCACCCACCGCCCGGCGCCTCAGCCTCTCCGTGATCGCGTGCGGGGCGTCCGGCTCGACCCAGAAACGCTGGCGCTCGAACGGGTAGGTCGGCAGCGACACCCGCAGGCGCCGCTCCCCGGCATGGAAGCCCGCCCAATCGATCTCCACCCCCGCGAGCCAGAGCTGGCCCAGGGTGCGCAGCACCGCTCCGTCGGCGGTCCGCCCATCCCCGGCCGTCGGCAGGCTGTCGAGCACCGACGGTGCTTCCGGACGCTGCGGGTGCTGGCGCACCAGCGAGGTGAGAGCCCGGCCCGGCCCCACCTCCAGGAACACCGCGCCCGCCCGGCCGAAGAGCGTCGACAGGCCCGCCGCGAAACGGACCGTCTCCCGCAGATGCCGCACCCAGTACTCCGGCGACGTCGCCTCCTCCGGGCGAATCCAGGTTCCCGACAGGTTCGACACGAACGGGATCGCGGGAGTGTTGAGGCGCAGGCCGGCGAACGCCGCTGCGAAGCGCGGCAGGACCGGCTCCATGGACGCGGAGTGGAAGGCGTGCGAGGTGTGGAGCCGGCGCACCTGGAGGCCGCGAGCTTCGAGTTGCTGCGCGAGCGCCGCGACCTCGCCTGAATCGCCCGCGACCACGCACATGGCAGGACCGTTGACCGCCGCGAGCGACAGGCTCCCCAGGAGCGGCCGCAGCTCCTCCTCCGGCAGCGGCACCGCGAGCATCGACCCGGCCGGCATCTCCTGCATCAGCCGGCCCCGCTCGGCGACCAGCCCCAGCGCGTCCTCCAGCGAGAACACTCCGGAGAGACAGGCCGCCACGTACTCGCCGATGCTGTGGCCGAGCATCGCCTCCGGCCGCACCCCCCAGGATACCCATAGCCGGGCGAGCGCGTACTCGACGACGAAAAGCGCCGGCTGGGCGAGCGCGGTCTGTTCGAGCCGCTCCGCCGCCTCCCGCGGATCGCCGTCTTCCGGATACAGCGCCGGGTAGAGCGCCTGGCGCAGGTCGAAGCCGAGCCGCGGCAGGAGGATCTCGGCGCAGTGGTCCACCTCGTCCCGGAACGCCGCCTCGCTCCGGTAGAGCTCGATTCCCATTCCCGGGTACTGCGCCCCCTGGCCGGAGAAGAGGAAGAAGACCGGCCGCTCCCCCGCCTCCCGCAGGCGCGTCAGCACCCGCTTGGGGTCGAGCGTCGACAACACCTGGGCCGCATCGGCCACGCTCTCGCAGACCACCATCCGCCGCGCGTCCAAGCCTCCCCGCCCCACCTGCAGGGTGTAGGAGACGTCCGCCAGATCGAGATCCGGATGGCGCCCCAGGTGCTCAGCCAGGTTGCGCGAGGCCTGCTCCAGGGCCGCCGGCGTACGCGCCGACAGGACCAGCAGTTGGAGCGGCCGGGATGCGCTCCCCGGCTCCACCGCCGGTGCCTCCTCCAGCACCAGGTGGGCGTTGGTCCCGCCGATCCCGAACGAGCTCACCCCCGCCCGGCGCGGACCCGCCGCCTCGACCCACGGCGCCGCCTCGACCGGCACGTAGAACCCGCCGGCTGCCAGGTCGAGCTGCGGATTGGGCCGCTCGAAATGCAGGCTCGGCAGGATCACTCCGCGCTCGACCGCGAGCGCCGCCTTGATCAGGGAGGCGACCCCCGCCGCCGCGTCCAAATGGCCCAGGTTACTCTTGAGCGAGCCCAGGGCGATCCGCCGGCCCGGACGGGCCGACGGCGAGAAGACCTGGGACAGCGCCGCCACCTCGATCGGGTCGCCGAGCGGTGTGCCCGTCCCGTGCGCCTCGATCAAGCCGATCGTCCCCGCCTCCACTCCCGCCAGGGCCTGGGCCAGCGCGATCACCTCCGACTGCCCCTCGACGCTCGGCACCGTGTAGCCCAGCTTCGCCGCTCCGTCGTTGTTGATCGCCGTGCCGAGGATCACGGCGTGGACGTGGTCGCCGTCGGCGACCGCGTCCGCCAGCCGCCGCAGCACCACGAGGCCCATGCCCTCGCCGTCCGTCGTGCCGCTCGCCGCCGCGTCGAACGGGCGGCAGTGACCGTCCTGGGAGAAGATGCTGCCCGGCTGGTAGGAGTGCCCGCCCTTCCTCGGCACCAGGAGGCGCACGCCGCCGGCGAGCGCCATGTCGCACTCGCCGTTGAGCAGACTCTGCACCGCGAGGTGGACCGCCACCAATGAGGTCGAGCAGGCCGTCTGCACGGTCAGGCTCGGGCCTTTCAAACCCAACTTGTAGGAGATCCGGGTGGAGAGGAAATCGCCGCCGCTCCCCAGCATCGCCTGGAACGAGCCCACCGCCCTCATCACTTCGCGGTTGTGCTGAAGATTGGACAGCAGGTAGGTGTTGATCCCCGCCCCGGCGAAGACGCCGATCGGCCCCGGGAAGCTTCCGGGGGCGTGGCCGGCGCGCTCCAGCGCCTCCCAGGCGCACTCCAGGAGCAGGCGTTGCTGGGGATCGATGACTTCCGCCTCGCGCGGCGTGAGGCCGAAGAGCGCCGCGTCGAAGAGCTCGACGTCCGCGAGCACGGAGCGCGCCCGCACGAAGGACGGATCGGCCAGCAGCTCCGGCTCCACCCCGACCGCCTGAAGCTCCTCGGCGCTCCAGAAGGTGATCGATTCGCGGCCCGCCGTGAGATTCTTCCAGAAACGCTCGACGTCCGGAGCGTCCGGGAAACGGCCCGCCATGCCGATGATCGCAATGGCGCTCGCCGAGCTGTGGGGTGGGTTCTGCATGCTTCAAACTCCTGGTCGACGGCCACGAGGCCGGGCGGCCTCCTAGTCGGCTCCATCCCCTTCGGGAGGGGGAGCTACGGTCGAGGGCGCGGTGTCTGGCGCGTCGGCGGCGTGGGCCGTCGGGGCCGGGGGCCGGTTCGAAGACTCCACCCGGCGCCGGGCCTCGGCGAAGCGGCCCCGTCCCACCGCCGCCAGGGTGCGCTCGGCGCGCTCCCGCACCTGCTCTGCCGGCCGCTCCGGCTCGGCCGGCGAGGCGCTCCCCGGCGGTCGGCTCAGCCGCTGGGCGAGGGCTCCGGCCGAGGGGAACTTGAAGAGCTCGACGATCGGCAGGTGGACGCCGAACCGCCGTTCCAGCTGCTCCTGCATGGGGAGGAGCAGGAGGGAGTGTCCGCCCAGGGCGAAGAAGTTGTCGCCCAGGCCGACCTGCTCGACCCCCAGGAGCTCCCGCCAGATCTCGGCGACGATCCGCTCTGCCTCGTCGGCGGGCGGCAGCGGCGCGGCGGGGAGGGCCGAGCCCTCCTCCGACGCCGGCAGGACGCCGCGGTCGATCTCGCCCTCCGGAGTCAAGGGCATCTCGCCGAGCACGGCGAAGACCCCGGGCAGCATGAACTCCGGCAGGCGCTCGCCCAGGAAGGCGCGGAGCTCGATGGCCGACGGGAGGACGGCCGCCGGCCGCGCCGTGACGTAGGCCGCCAGCCGCTCCTCGCCGGACGGCTCGGCGCGCCCGGCGACCGCCGCGGCGGCGATCGCCGGGTGCTCTTCGAGGGCGGCCTCGATCCGCGCCAGGTCGATCCGGTAGCCGCGATACCGCGCCCGCCGGTCGCCGTTCCTCACTTCCAGTCGCTCTCCCGGCGCGAGGAACGAGAGCTCGGAGAGACGCCGCAGAGGCTCCGCCGCCGCCGCCGCCGCCAGGGTCACGAAGTGCCGCAGCAGGCGCGCCGCCGTCGCCCGGTCGACGAGATCGCGGTTGGCCTCGAAGAGGCCGGAGAGCCGGCCGCCGTGATCTCCCATGTAGAGGGCGAGGTCGAACTTCGCCGTCCCCTCGACGGGAAGCAGGGGCACGAGCGAGAGGCCGGCGAGGTCCAGGCGGTACGGCCGCGGCGAGGTCTCCAGCGCGAAGACCACCTGGTAGATCGGGTTGTGACTCACGTCGCGCTTGGGCCGCAGCTCCTCGACGATCTTCTCGAACGGCAGCTCCTGGTGGGCGTAGTCGGCGAGCACCGCGCTCCGCATGCGGCCGAGGAGCTCGCGGAAGGTGGGATCGCCCGACAGATCGACGCGCAGCGCCATGGTGTTGGCGAAGAAGCCTAAGAGCGGCTCCAACTCCCCGGGCCAGCGGTTGGCCGTCGGCGTTCCCAGGACCATGTCGGGCTCGCCGGAGTAGCGATGGAGGAGCGTCGCGTAGGCGCTCGACAGGGTCATGAAGAGCGTCGCCCCCTCGCCCTGGGCGAAGGCGCGGAGGGCCCCGGCGACCGCTGGCTCGACCTCCAGGTGCTCCGAGATCCCATGGTAGCGCTGGACCGGCGGGCGCGGCCGGTCGAAGGGCAGGTCGAGGAGCGCGGGGGCGCCGGCCAGCCGCTGCCGCCAGTAACCGAGCAGCCGCTCGAGCACCTCGCCGCGCAGCCGCTCGCGCTGCCAGGGAGCGAAGTCGGCGTACTGGACCGGCAGGGCGGCAAGACCCGGATCGCCGCCCTCGATCTCGGCACCGTAGAACTCCCCCAGCTCCTCGTAGAAGAGGCGCAGCGACCAGCCGTCGGTAATGGTGTGGTGGAAGGTGACGGGCAGGACGTGGCGGTCCGCGTCGAGGCGCAGCAGGGCGGCGCGGAAGAGCGGCCCGGCCGCGAGGTCGAAAGGCAGGAGCGCCTCCGTCGCCAGGAGGCGCTCGGTCGTGGCCTCGCGCGCGGCGGGCGCGAGCGCCGTCAGGTCGATCTCCGGCAGGACCGGGACCAGGCGCTCTGCCACCACTTGAACCGGTCTCCCCGCGACGGTGCCCAGGGTGGTGCGGAGGACGGCCTGGCGGAGGACGAGCCGCGCCAGGGCTCGGCGCAGGGCGGTTCGGTCGAGCGTCCCGACGAGTTGGACGGCGGTGGGCAGGTTGTAGACCGGGCTCCCGGGCTCCAGCCGGTCGATGAACCAGAGCTGCTCCTGGGCGAAGGAGGCCGGCGCATCGCCAGCGTCCGCCAGGCGCGGGACGATGGGCGCCGGCCGCTCTGGCTCCGCCGGCCGATCTTCCGCCTGCAGCTGGTGCAGGTGGCGGGCGAGGGCGCCCGCGGTCCGGTACTTGAAGAGGTCGATGATCGGCAGGGTGACGCCGGAGCGCTCCCGCAGCCGCTCCTGGATGGGGAGAAGCAGCAGGGAGTGGCCGCCCAGGGAGAAGAAGTTGTCCTCCGGCTGGACCGCCTCGACGTTCAAGAGTTCGCACCAGACCTCGGCGACGATCCGCTCCGCCTCCCCGGACACGCCGGGAGCGAGCGGCTCCTCGATCGCCGCCAGCGAGGCGAGAACACTGCGATCGTCACTCGCCCGGTCGAACCGCTCGATCCTGCCATCGGCCCGGAACCGCACTCGCTTGCCGGTCCGGTAGAGGCGGTCACCCCCGCCGAAGCAGAGCTCGCCCGGGGTCCCGACCGCCACTTGCCGCAGGTCGCGGTCGAGCACCTGGGCCTCCAGGTCGTCGAGCGGCTGCGCATCGGACGGCAGCAGGTCGGGATCCAGATCCCCGCCCCGTCCCCACTCGCACAGCTGCTGCCGCTCCACCGGGGAGAGGAAGGGGAGATCGGCGAGCGGCCGCTCCGGCTCTGCGGCCGCTCCGGCGAGCAGCATCTCGAGGTGGCCCAGGAGGCGCGCGGCGGTCGTCCGGTCGAAGAGGTCGGTGGCGTACTCCAGGGCGAAGGAAAGCGCCCCCTCCTCTTCGACTCCGAAGAGGGTAAGGTCGAACTTGGCGGTGCCGGTCGACACGGTTCGCGGCGCGAAGGCGAGGTCGCCGAGCTGCCAGCCGCGGGGCGGCCGCTGCAGCGCGAAGACCACCTCGAAGAACGGATTGCTGCCGAGTCCCCGCTCCGGCCGCAGGGCCTGGACCAGCAGCTCGAACGGCACGTCGCCGTGCTCGTGGGCCTGGACCGTGGCCTCCCGAACCCGCCGCAGGAGCCCGCTGAAGGTCGAGCCCGACATGCCGTCGGTACCGCCGGTACGGAGTACCAGGGTGTTGACGAAGAAGCCGATCATCGGCAGGAGCGGCTCGCGGTCGCGGCTGGAGACCGGGCTGCCGACCGGCACCTCGGGCTCGCCCGCGGTGCGCGCCAGGACGGTCTGGAAGGCGGCCAGGAGGACCATGAAAAGGGTCGCCCCTTCCCCCCGGCCGAGGGCAGCCAGAGCGGCCGCCAGGTCGGGCGGCACGACGCGGGTGGCGACGGCTCCGGCGGAGCTCCGCACCGCCTTCCTGGGACGGTCGGCCGGTATCTCGACCGACGGCAGGTCGGCCAGCCGGTCCCGCCACCAGGCCAGCTGCCGCTCCAGCTCTTCGCCGCGCAGCCATTCCCGCTGCCAGAGGGCGAAGTCGACATGGCGCAGCGACGGCTCCGGCAGGGCCGCGGCCGGCGCGGCGTAGAAAGTCGCCAGCTCCCGCGCCAGGAGGGTCAGCGAATCCTCGTCGGCGGCGATGTGGTGGAGGGTGAGGAAGAGCTGGTGGGAGCGGGGCTCCAGGCGGACGAGGAGCGGCCGCAGAGGGGACTCGCCCCCCAGGTCGAAGGGACGTCGCGCCGCCTCTCGGGAGAGGCGCTCCCCCTCGGGCTCCCGGCGCGCCGGATCGAGCCCTTCGAGGCAGACGAGCGGCAGCTCCATGGCCGCCGATGCCGCGGGCACGATCTCCTGGACCGGCTCCCCGTCCACCTCGCGGAAGCGGGCGCGCAGAGCGTCGTGCCGCGCCACCACCTCGCGCAGGGCGCGGCCGAGCGCCGCAGCGGAGAGGGGGCCGGTCAGGCGGGCGGCACCCGCCATGTGGTAGACCGCAGTGCCCGGCTTCAGCCGCTCGAGCAGCCAGAGGCGCGCCTGGGCGAAAGAGAGAGGGAAGACCGTCTGCTCGGGCGGCGCGGTGCGCAGGGGAGGCCGGTGATCCACCTGGCCCGGGGCAAGCCGCCGCGCCTGCGCCGCCAGGGTGGGGAACTGGAAGAAGGCGGAGAGCGGCAGCTCGGCGCCGAGACGGTCGCGCACTCGGGCCTGGACGCGCAGGGCGAGGAGCGAATGCCCGCCGAGGTCGAAGAAGTCGTCCCCGGCCCCCACCCGCTCGACCCCAAGGACCTCCGCCCAGATCCCGCCAAGCAGCTCCTCGGCCGGCGTGCTCGGCGAGGTGGGCTGCCCGGCCTCTCCACCCTGGGGTCCGCTCGCGGGCGCGAGGTGCGCCAGGGCGCGGCGGTCCACCTTGCCGTTCGGGGTGAGGGGCAGGTCGGGCAGGAGCACGATTGACTGCGGGATCATGGCCCGGGGAAGGAGACGCTGGAGCGATTCGCGGAGCCTGGCAGGCTCGACCGGCCCCTCCGCCTCGGCGACGGCATAGGCAACCAGGCGCGGCTCGCCGTCCGGGAGCTTCTGGACCAGGACCGCCGCCTCGCGGAGCCCCAGGGCGAGGAGCGCCGCCTCCACCTCCGCCGGCTCGATGCGGACGCCGCGGATCTTCACCTGCTGGTCGATGCGGCCGAGGAATTCGAGCCCGCCGTCGCTCCGCCGCCGCGCCAGGTCGCCGGTCCGGTAGAGCCGCGCACCAGCGGCGAAAGGATCGGGCACGAAGCGCTCGGCGGTCAGATCCGGCCGCCCCTGGTAGCCGCGCGCCAGGCCGGCCCCGCCCAGGTGGAGATCGCCCGGCACGCCGACCGGCACCGGGCGCATCCCGCGGTCCAGGACGTGGGCCTGGGTGTTGGCGATCGGCCCGCCGATGGCCGGCATCTCGTCCCCGCCGGGCGGGATGACGGCGAAGGTCGAGTAGGTCGTGTCCTCGGACGGACCGTAGAGGTTGAGCACCCGGACCGACGGACGGGCGGTATGGACGGCGCGCACCAGGGAGCGCGGCAGCGGCTCGCCGGCCAGGTTGACGGTGGCGAGGGCGGCCGGCAGGCCCGGCCCCTCCGCTTCCTGGGGCAGCCGGAGCAGCTCGGCGAGCACCGAGGGCACGGTGTTGAGCAGCCGCACCTCCCCCGCCGCCGGCAGCCGGGGGAGGGCGAGGGCGTTCTCGGCCAGGATCACCCGGCCGCCCCAGGAGAGCGGCACGAAGATCTCGAAAACCGAAAGGTCGAAGCCGACCGAGGTCGCGGCGAGCACCCCGGAGAGTTCGGCGTCGGAGAAGACCCGCCACGCCCACTGGACGAAGGCGACGGCGCTCCGCTGCTCGATCGCCACTCCCTTGGGCCGCCCCGTCGACCCCGAGGTGTAGATGAGGTAGGCGAGGTTCTCCGGCTGAAGAGGAAGGCCGGGAATGGCGCTCCCCGCTTCCTCCAGGTCCGCGCTCCGGTCGAGGGAGACCACCCGGCAGTCGGCGGGAATGCCCGTTGACGAGAGGTCGGGGAGCAGGCTCTGCTCGACCAGCAGGACGGCCGCGCCGGAGTCGGCGAGCATCCAGGCCAGCCGCTCGGCAGGCTGAACCGGATCGAGGGGGACGTAGGCGCCACCGGCCTGGTGCACGGCGAGGAGAGCCGTCACGAGATCGGCCGAGCGCCGGGCCGAGACCCCCACCCGCACCTCCGGCCCCACCCCGAGAGCACGGAGCCGCCGCGCCAGGAGCCCGGACCGCCGGCCGAGCTCCCGGTAGGTGAGGCGCTCGCCCAGCGTGACCAGGGCCTCGCGCTCGGGGACCGCCGCGACCTGCGCCGTGAAGAGGTCCGGCAGGCAGAGGCCGCCCGGCAGGTCGAGCGCGGTGTCGTTCCAGGCCGCGAGCTGGCGGCGCTCCGCCGCCGAGAGCAGGTCGGCCGCGGAGACCGGGGCGTCGGGGTCCGTCGCCAGGGCGGTGAGGAGGTTCCCGAGGTGCGCCAGCAGGCGCTCCGCGGTCGGAGAATCGAAGAGGTCGCGGTTAAGTTGCAGGGCGGCCGGGAGACCCGCCTCGGCGTCGGCGGCAGCGGGGGCATCGGCCATAGCGAGGCTCAGGTCGAAGAGGGCGCGGTGCTCCGGGAGCGGCACGGAGACGAGGGTCAGGTCCGCCAGGGCGACCCGCGCCCCGCCCTTGCCGAGGGCGAGCTCGGCCAGCCCCTTCTCCTCCGGCCGCTCCGCCCGCTGGAAGACGAAGAGGGCCTGAAACACCGGCGAGCGGCCGGCGTCCCGCTCGGGGTGCAGGCGGGCGGCGAGGGTGGCGAAGGGGAGGGCTTGGTGCTCGAAGGCACCCAGAGCGACCTCCCGTGCCGCGGCGAGGAGCGCGCGCCAGGTGGGGCCGGGATCGGCGGCCGGGTTGGCGAGGCGGAGCGCCACCGGGTTCACGAAGTAGCCCATCACCCCGTGGAAGGGTGCCGCGTCGCGGCCCGCGGTGGGCGAGCCGATCACCACCTCGTCCTGGCCGGTGTAGCGGGAAAGGAGGGCCTGGAAGCCGGCGAGGAGAGTGACGAAGAGCGTCGTCCCCGAGGCGCGGCCGAGCTCCCGCAGGCGGTCCGCGACCGCCGCCGGGAGGCGCCGGTCGCACGCCAGGCCGGAATAGGTCTGGACGGCGGGGCGCGGGCGGTCGGTCGCCAGCTCGAGCACTGGGAGATCTCCCCCGAGCTGCCGGCTCCAGTAGTCCCAGAGCCGTTCTCCCCGTTCCCCGGCGAGGGCCCGTTCCTGCCAGCGGACGTAGTCGCCGTAGCCGAACGGCAGAGATGGCAGCTTCGCCGGCCCGCGGCCGGTCGCCTCGCGGTAGAGCGCCTCGAGCTCCCGCACGAGGAGCCCCAGCGACCAGAAATCGGCGACCAGGTGGTGCACGGCGAGGAGCAGCAGCCAGGGGCCGGGGGTCGTCCTCCAGATCCGAACCCGCAGGAGCGGCCCCTGCTCGAGATCGAACGGGCGGTACGCAACCGCGGCGAGCGGGACGTCGGCCTCCGGCTGCGCCGCGTGCTCCACCGCGAAGTCCACGGCCAGGTGTTCGTGGACGATCTGGCGCGGCTCGCCCGACCGGAAGGAGAAAGTGGTCCGCAGGGCGGGGTGGCGGTCGGCCAGGGCCTGGAGCGCACGGCCCAGGGCGTCCGGGTCGAGACCGCCCTCGACCCGCACCGCCGCCGCCAGGTTGTAGGCGGCGGCAGAGGGGTCCAGGCGGTCGGAGAACCAGAGCGCCTCCTGCCCGGCCGAGAGCGGCTGCTCGCCCAGGGGAGCCCCGGCTTCCACCGCGGGCGCCGCAGGCAGGTGCGCCGCCGCCAGCCCGGCCAGCACCTCCGCCTCGATCGCTTCCAGGCTGGCGCCCGAGAGCAGGCCGGCAAGCGAGAGCGCGACACCGGTTTGCGCCTCGATTTCGGCCGCCAGCTCGACCGCCGCCAGCGAATCCAGGCCCAGCGCGGTGAGCGGCCGGTTCGGCGCCAGCTGTCGGCGATCCAGCCGGAGGACGCGCGCCACCGCGGCGACGATATCGACTTGATCTAACGGCAGAGACATAGCGGATCGACTACCGGCGGTGATAGGCGGGGTGCCCCTCCTGGACGGCGACGAAGGTGCCTCGACAGTAGGCCGTGGTCCGGCCCCCGGCTTCCAGGGTGGCCTCGATGACGGCGCGGTCGTCCTGCGACTCCACCACCCAGGCGCGCAGGCGCAACGGGCCGGCGGAGGAGGTGGGCCACACCAGGTGCACCTGGAAATCCGCCGTCACGGTGCACGGCGGCTCGGCGCTCCCCTGGCGCGTCATCAGATGCCAGGCGGCGGTCCAGTTGCTGTGACAGTCGAACAACGTTCCGATGATGCCGCCGTTGACCACGCCGTCAAAAGCCTCGTGGTGGCGTTCGGGGATCCACTCGGCGACCACCTCGTCCCCTTCCACATAGCTCTTCATGCGCAGCCCCCGCTCGTTCGTCGGGCCGCAACCGAAACAGCGGTTGTTCGGCGCATAACGGTCCTGGAGGCTCTCGCTGCCGTTCATGACCTGATCTGCGCTCTTCTAGCTCGACGCGTGCGGTTCCAGGGCGCTGGCGAATTCGGCCAGCAGCGTCGGCGCGCTCTCGAGGAAGAAGAAATGATTGCCCGGATAGATGCGCGTGGTCACGCTCTCGGTCGTGTGCTGGCGCCAGCCTTCCAGGTGTTCCATCTGCACGTCGGGATCGGTCTCTCCGGCCATCGCGGTCACAGGATAGCTCACCGGCGGACCGGGGACGTACCGGTAGTTCTGCGTCATGCGCGCGTCGGCCCGCACCATGGGCAGGAACAACGGCCGCATCTCGGGATGACGCAGGAAGGCGATGGGGGCGGAGTAGGCCTTGTGCATGTGCTCGATGAACTCGTCGTCCTCCATGCTCTCGACGTCGGCGATCGGGATGCCGAGATGGGGACCGCGCGCCCCGGAGCTGAAGAGGTGCAGGGGCTGCGGCTTCCCCCGCTCGCGCAGGATGCGGGTGGCCTCGTAGGCCAGGGCGGCTCCCAGGCAGTGCCCGAACAGCGCATAGGGCCGATCGAGGACCGGCTCCAGGGTGTCGGCGATTTCCACCGCCGCCGCATCCTGGGCGTCCAGGGGCGTTTCGGCCAGGCGGGAGCCGTGGCCGGGTAGCTCGCAGCCGCTGACCTCGAGCCAGTCGGGCACGTGGTCGTTCCAGCCGTGGAAGATCTGGGCGGAGGACGCCGCAAAGGTGAAGCAGAAGAGACGTACCCGGGCCTCCGGACGATCCTTCTTCCGGACGAAGGCTTGAGTGTTAATTGTTGGTATCATTTTCTCTCGAATTCCTTTCCACCCGTGGCGCGAGCCTCCGCCAGGGGGGCAGATTATAGCTGTTGGCCGACTCTTTTCGAGCGGTTCCAAAATGTTGACCTTCGTTGTATCCTCTTTCTCCAGAAGCTCCATCCGCCGTTTCCCCGTGATACGGACGCAGCAATAAAGGGGCTACTTTATGGGAAATATCCGTCAAGGAACCTGAGGAGGATTCACGCATGCAAACGCCGACGACGACGCCTGCTGGCTCTCTCTATACGCTGGACCCGCGCACCCGCGAGCTGTTGGTCGAATCCGCCCCTCTCATGGAGAAGTGGGCGGCCGACCAT
>DASQPA010000139.1:0-9938 GCA_035644215.1 Thermoanaerobaculia bacterium | reverse complement strand
TAGAACTTCTCGACGCTGAACAACCCGGCCGGGTTGCCCAGGAGGTGGCGCACCAGCCAGCGCAGGCCCGCCACATTGGTGACGCCGTGCCGCTCGACCACGTCGCGCAGCATGGCGACGTCGACATAGTCCTGGAGGAGCTGGTGGCGCGTGGCCACGTCCAGCCCCTGGGCCTCCGGAAACCCGCCGCAGTCCAAGTAGTCGAGAAAAGCCCGTTCGAGCGCCGAGCGCTGCCGGGCGACCCGCGGGCCGGTGGGGTCCGGAACGGGATGCCCGTGGTGGTGGAGGTATTCCTCGAAGCTGAAAGGATGGATGACCACCTCCCACGCTCGCCCCCGCATGGCGGTCGCCAGCTCCCGGCTGAGCAGGGCCGCCGAGGAGCCGCTCAAGAAAACCTCCACGGTCTCGGAGTCCAGAACCCGGCGCACGAACCGCTCCCAGCCGGGCACGACCTGGATCTCGTCGAAACACCAGGTGACCCGCTCGCGACCGCGCAGCTCCGGAAAGAGCCGGTAGTACTCCTCGAGCAGGAAATGGAGCTGGTCCGCCTGGAGGCCGGCCAGGCGCTCGTCCTCGAAGCTCAGGTAGGGCAGGCGCTCCCGCGCGACGCCGCGTTCGAGTCGCTCGCGGCGGAGCTGGTGGAGAAACGTCGTCTTCCCCGCCCGGCGCATCCCGATCACGGCGGTCGACTTGCCAGGGAGGCTGACCGTGGCATGGACCTGGCGGGGCGTCGAAGCAGGGATCTCGCCGACGAGGGATTCGGCGAGCTTCTCTGCAAGGACGGTGCGGAACGCGGTGGGGGTGTCGGTCGTCACGGAGCCAATTCACCTTCTGAGAAGGAGAATTATAGGCCAAATTCTCCTTCCTGGAAGGAGAACAGGGGTTGATACTCCTCCGCCGAGCAGGGCAGGCACAGGGGCTCTGCCCCTACGCTGCCCTGCTTGGGCACCTACGCTAGCCTACTGCACCGAGATCGGCTTCCCCACCGTCAGAAGTCCGATCCCCGCCTTCTCCGCCTGGGCGCGGAACGGTGCCACCTCGCCGTCGAACAGCTGGTTGACCTCGCCCACGACCTGGGCGGCCTGGGCCTCGGTCTGGTCGAGGAGGGCCTTCTGGGCCGGGGTGGGCGTCCAGGAGGAGGTGATCGCCTCGTCGGTCCGCTCGAGGCGCGAGGTCAGGTCCTTGTCGCGCTGGAGACCCTTGGTACCGGGGGGAATCCAGAGCTTCTTCTCGACCTCGGTCAGGTCCCGCTTGAGCTTCTCGCCGGCCTTGACGATCGGCCGGTCGGCCTCCCGCTCTTTGCCGTCCGTCCCCGCCTGGCGCAGCTTGGCGAGGATCGTGTCCACGTCGCGGCGCGCCGCGAGGACCCGGTCGATCGCCTCGGCGGTCGCGGCGTGGAGCTTGCGCACTCGATCCAGGGCGCTCTGCCGGTCGCTCCAGGTGGCGGCGGTCAAGTTGGAGACCCCCGGGTCGGGCAGCACCTTGACCGTCCCCTTGGCCTCCTGGCCACGGAAACGGACGGTGACGTTGTAGGTCCCCGGCGCCACCTCCGGCCCCGACTCCTGGTTGCGGAACGGGTTGGGGTTGGGCCGGCGCTCGCGCGGCTGCTTATAGGCCTCGGTGCCGAAGTCCCAGGCGGCGCGGTTCACCCCGAGCTTGGCCGGCCCCTTGAACCGGCGGATCTCCTTGCCGGCGGCGTCGGTGATGACGATGTCGACCCGGGGTCCCTGATCCCGCCTCCCCTCCCCGGTCGCCCCGGTCATCTCAGGGGCCTCGGCCTCGGCGGCCTCCGGCTTGGGAGCCATCCCCGCTGCCCCGGCCCGCGGCTGGTCCTCCCCCGACTGGGTGGACGCGGTCGTCGGCGGGGGCGTTTTGGCCGCGGCGGGAGCGGCGGACCGGGCGGCGGCGCGCTGCTCGTCCTTGCGCGTGCGCTCCTTCTCGTCGTCCGGCAGCGGCAGACCGGGGAAATTCAACGAGTAGGTGACGAGGGCGCCGTAGGGCTCGTTCTCCCCCAGGAACTGGCCGGCGCCGCCGCGACCGCCGCCGAACGAGACGTAGTGCTGCTGGGCGTCGGAGAGAGGATAGAAATGGAGCGGCTCTTTGAGGGTCGCCGCGGAGAGGTGCCGCAGGGGACCGATGTCGTCGATGACGTAGAGCGAGCGGCCGTGGGTGCCGATCACCAGGTCCGACTCGCGCGGCTGGATGGCGAGCGCCATCACCGAGGTGGTGGGCAGGCCGTGGCGGAAGGGCAGCCAGTGCGCCCCGGCGTCGGTCGAGATCCAGAGGCCGAACTCGGTGCCCAGGAAGAGGAGGTCCCCATCGACCGGGTCCTGCTCGATCGCCAGGGAATAGCCGCGCAGGTCTTTCGTCGCCAGGCTCTTCCAGCTCTTGCCGTAGTCGTCGGTCCGGTAGACGTAGGGCGCCCAGTCGGAGCGGCGGTGGTTGTCGAAGACCACGAAGGCGGTGCCGGCGTCGTGGGTCGAGGCCTTGACGTTGGGAATCCAGGTGTTCTTGGGGACGCCGGGACCCCCGTAGATATTGGCCTCGACGCTCGTCCAGGTCTTGCCGCCATCTTTGGTGACATGGAGGCGACCGTCGTCGGTCCCCACCCAGATCACTCCGCGGGTGACCGGCGAGGGGGCGACGGAGAGGATCGTCGTGTAGTTCTCGGCTCCCGAGACGTCGACGGTCAGGCCGCCGCTCACGTCCTGCTTCTGCCAGTCCGGGTTGTTGGTCGTCAGATCGGCGCTGATCGTCTCCCAGGAGTCGCCGCGGTCGGTCGACCGGTGGAGGAACTGGCTGCCGTAATAGATCGTGTCCGGGTCGAAGGGATCGGTGGCGAACCCGGCATTCCAGTTGAAGCGCAGGACCGGGCCGCCTTTCGGATCGGGCGGCCGGACATCCTTCCTCTCGCCGTTTTTGAGATCCCAGCGGACGAGGTTGCCGGCCTGCGACATGGCGTAGCCGCGGGAGGAGTCGCGCGGGTCCGGCCGGGTGTCGAAGCCGTCGCCGCCGGCGACCGACTTCCAGTCCGAGTTGCGGATGCCGCCGCGCTCCCAGAGGGTGTTCGGGCCGCGCCAGGAGCCGTTGTCCTGCAGGCCGCCGTAGACGTTGTAGGGGGTGTCGTTGTCGACCGCCACGTGGTAGTACTGGCCGATCGGCAGGTCGGCGACGAAGTCCCAGGTCTCGCCGCGGTCGTGGCTCACCCCCAGGCCGCCGTCGTTGCCGGCGACCAGGTGGCGGGGGTCGTTGGGATCGATCCACAGGGCGTGGTAGTCGCCGTGGATGTCGCGCCGGGCGAGGGTGTCGAAGGTCTTCCCCGAGTCGTTCGAGACCCGGAATCGCGCGGTCAGGTCGTAGACCCGATTGGGCCAGGCCGGATCGACGCGGATCTCGGCGTAGTAGAACGGCCGCTCGATGACCTCCTGGTCCTCGGTCGCCTTCTTCCAGCTCTTGCCGCCGTCGTCCGAGCGCAGGATGGCGCTCTTCTCGGCCTCGACCAGGGCGTAGACCACCTCCGGGTTCGAGCGCGAGATGGCCAAACCGATGCGGCCGACGTCCCCCTTGGGCATCCCGTCGTCCTCGGTGTAGCGCTTCCAGCTCTCGCCGCCGTCGTAGGTGACGTAGAGGCCCGAGCCGGGGCCGCCGGACTGGAGCGACCAGGGCCAGCGCCGCACCTGCCACAGGCCGGCGAACAGCTTGTTGGGGTTGGCGGGGTCCATGACCAGCTCGCTGGCGCCGGTCTTCTCGTCGACGTAGAGGACCTTCTTCCAGGTCCGGCCGCCGTCCACGGTCTTGAAGACGCCGCGCTCCGGGTTCTCCCCCCAGAGCCTGCCGGAGGCGGAGACGTAGGCGACCTCAGGGTTCCGCGGGTCCAGAACGATGCGGCGGACGTGCTCGGTGGCGTCGAGCCCGAGGTGCTTCCAGGTCCGGCCGCCGTCGGCGGAGCGGTAGACGCCGTTGCCGACCGAGACGCTGTTTCTCATGTTGGCCTCGCCGGTCCCCACCCAGACGACGTCCGGGTTGGCCTGGTCGACGGCGATGGCGCCGATCGAGGCGACCGGCTGGTCGTCGAAGATCGGTTTCCAGGTGAGGCCGCCGTTGACCGACTTCCAGACCCCGCCGGAGGCGGCGCCGACGTAGAGGATCTCGGGGTTCGACTCGACACCGGCGATCGCGGCCACCCGGCCGCTCATCGCGGCGGGGCCGATCGAGCGCGCCTTCAAGCCGGCGAACATGCCGGGGTCGATCTGGGCGGCGGCGGGGAGGGTGAGGAAGGGGATGCCGGCGATGGCGGCGAGGGCCGCCAGGGCGAGGGGAGCGAGGGCACGGCTCAGCGTTCGTAGCGTGCGTAGCATGTCTCCTCCATAGGGCTGCAAGGGAAGGGCCGACGTACGTCGGCCCATAGGCTACAACGAATGGAGGGTTCCGGAGTTCCTGATCCTCAGGCGACTACTCCGTGATCAGGACCTTTGCCTTCTCGGCAAGCTCCATCACCATCGCCAGCCCCGGCCCGTCCCCGAGCGGAATCGGGTCTTGGACGACGGCGAGGTCCTCCTCGGTCACACGGTCGCCGAAAAACACCATGGCCGGTGGGTCGGCGAGGCGAGCGATCCACACGAGGCCTCCCGCGATGGGAGTTGCCTGGTGGAAGGCTTTGGCCCAGCGGGCCTCCCGGGGTCAGTCAAACGCCTCGGCCACGTGCTGCGCCGCCTCCGCTACGGCGCCCGGGGCGGATCGCAGGAGGTCCACGGGCCGCTGCGCTCCCAGCCAGCCGTTCCGGCCCGAAAACCAGAGGGCGGTTTGCCACCCGGAATACTGATGCCCCAAGGCTGCCAGGATCTTCGCAATAATGGGTCGAGGCTGACCGTCGTCCTCGGAAAACTGGAAGGCGGGAAAGAGAGTTTGGCCGCCGGTCTCTACCGCGAAGATCCGGCCCTCGACCTTCCAGCGATTGGCGAGCGCCGCTCGATTCGTGGCGCGGGAGCCCGCAAGCTCGGCCACTTCCTTGCTCGTCAGTGTTCCGAACTCGTCGAGGAAGGCCTTTCGCGCCTCGGCATTGCGCCGGAGGCGCAAGACCTCCGCCTGGGAAGACGCCACCGCGGTACGGAAAGGCGGCTCTCCGCCGACCTCGGCCTTCTTTGCCTTCCCGCCGCGCGGGTGGGTGACTCGATACTGCGCCGAGGTGCGAGCCTGTTCGAAATTGAGATTCTTAGTCTTGTCCATGGTACAACTCCCTGCTGCAAGTACGCCGGTGCAATCATCGCCCGGCGGCGGATCTCCCGTGATCATGGACGTCACGTCGATCATTTCCATCATTCTGCACCGGAAGGCCACTCTCTTGCAACCTCTCGCCTCGCCGATTCCTTGACACACTGCGGCATCGCTCCCTACGATGGCAGTCGCGGGGCGGCAGCTCCCCGCGTAAAGGAGTGGAGCATGGCAACCGAGGTCCAGGAGCGCAACGTCACCGAAGAGCCGGGGAGCCTGTCGTACGCGGAGGGGATCGCCTGGCTGGTGCTCGACGATCCCGGCAAGAAGGTCAACACCCTCTCCTCCCGCCTCTTCGAGTGGTTCGCGGAGCGGGTCGCCGAGGTCGAGCGGGAGCGCCCGCAGGGGCTCGTCGTCCTCTCCGGCAAGCCGGACGGCTTCGTCGCCGGGGCGGACATCGAGGAGCTGCAGCAGGCGCAGTCGAAAGAAGAGGTCCTGGCTCTCCTCGAACGCGGCCACGACCTCCTCTTCCGCTTTTCGGAGCTCCCCTTCCCCACCGTCGCGGCGATCCACGGCGCCTGCTTAGGCGGCGGTCTGGAGCTCGCCCTGGCCTGCCGCTTCCGCGCCGCGACCGAGCACCCGAAGACCAAGCTCGGCCTCCCCGAGGTGCAGCTCGGGTTGATCCCCGGCCTGGGGGGGACCCAGCGGCTGCCGCGGCTCATCGGCGTGCCGGACGCTCTCGACCTCATCCTGTCCGGCAAGCAGCTCGACGCCCGGCGGGCCAAACGCCTGGGCCTGGTCGACGCCACCTGCCATCCCACCGATCTGCGCCAGGCGGCCGTCCGCCTGCTCGCCCTCCAGGGCAAGGCCCGGCTGGGCATGGAGAAGAAGAGGAAGGGGGCCCAACCCTTCGCCTCGCGCACCGGCGATCTTTTGGCGCGCACTCCGCTCCTCGCCGGCAAGCTGGTGTGGGACAAGGCCCGCGCCGGAGTGCTGGCGAAGACCGGTGGCCACTACCCGGCGCCGCTCGTCGCCATCGACATCGTGCGCGAGGGGCTCGCGCTCCCCCTGCGCCGCGCCCTGGACCTGGAGGCGGGGGCCTTCTCGGAACTGGTGGTCTCCGACACCGCCAAGAACCTGATGACGGTCTTCTTCCTGAAGAACGAGGTCGAGGCGCGGGCTGCCCGGCTGGCCCGCGGGGCAGGAGAGATCGGCACGGTGGCTGTCCTGGGCGCCGGGTTCATGGGCTCGGGGGTCGCCCAGGTGCTCGCCGAGAAGGGGGTGCCGGTGATCTTGAAGGACAAGGACCTGCCGTCGGTGGCCAGAGGCTTGAAGTCCGCCGCGGAGCGCTTCAACGAGCTCAAGAAGCGCCGGCGGATGAAGGAGCCCGACGTCAAGCTCGCCATGGCCCGCCTCCACGGCACCGACGTCTACGAGGGCTTCGGCCGGGCCGACCTGGCGATCGAGGCGGTGTTCGAGGACCTGGGCGTCAAGCACCGGGTGCTCCAGGAGACCGAGGCGGCCGCCTCGCCACGCCTGGTCTTCGCCTCGAACACCTCGACGATCCCCATCGCCAGGATCGCCGAGGCGAGCCGCCGGCCGGAAAACGTCGTCGGCATGCACTTCTTCAGCCCGGTCGCAAGGATGCCGCTGGTCGAGGTCATCCGCCAGCCGAGGACCTCGCCGGAGGCGCTCGCCACGGTGGTCGCGGCCGGCCGCAAAATGGGGAAGACCGTCATCGTCGTCAACGACGGCCCGGGCTTCTTCACCAGCCGGGTGCTCGCCCTTTATCTCAACGAGGCCGCCTATCTTTTGATGGACGGGGCGCGCATCGACCAGGTGGACGCCGTCCTCACCCGCTGGGGGTGGCCGGTCGGTCCCTTCGCGCTGATGGACGAGGTGGGGCTCGACATCGGCCGCCACGTGGCCGAGATCCTCGTCCAGTCGCTGGGCGAGCGGGTGGCGGCGCCGCCGATCTTCGAGCGGCTGATCGCCGACGGCCGGCTGGGGAGGAAGGCGGGGCGCGGCTTCTACCTCTATGGCGAGGAGAAGGGGAAGAAAGTCGACGACTCGGTCTACCGCCTGCTCGGCTGGCAGGAGGCGCCGCGGCCGATCCCCGACCGCGAGATCGTCGAGCGCTGCGTTTTCCAGATGCTGAACGAGACGGCGCGCTGTCTGGCCGAGGGGATCATCACCGACCCGGCGGACGTCGACGTCGGGGTCATCTTCGGCTTCGGCTTCCCCCCCTTCCGCGGCGGCCTGCTGCGCGAGGCGGACCGCCAGGGGCTGGGGTCGATCGTCGAGCGGCTGGACGGCTACGCCGCCCGTCACGGCGAGCGCCTGGCGCCGGCTCCGCTGCTGCGCGAGAAGGCGAGGAAGGGAGAGGTCTTCTATCCCCGGGGGCCGCGCGGCTGACCGGTCGTCCGGGTTGTAGGCCATGGAAGCCTTCGGGGCGATCCTTCTCTACGCGCTGTTCTCGCTCCTCGCCACGGCCGGGGCCTATCTGGCGCTCGCCACCACGCGCAGCAAGGTCGCCGGCCGCTGGGCGGCTCTCGGCACCGGCCTCTTCTTCCTCGTCCTTTACTGGGGGCTTTCCGTGCTCTGGCGGATCGCGGAGGCTGCCGCAGGCGGGCACTGAGCCGGGAAGGAAATTCGCTCCCGCGCCGTTTTATGGCACGATGCCACCAGTGAGCTACGGGCCGGACAGGCTGGTGACGGTCGAGACCTTCACGACCCCCTGGGAGGCGCAGCTGGCGCGGGCGCGCCTGGAGTCGGAGGGGATCGACTGCCGGATCACCGACGAGAACCTGGGGCGGTTGGGGCTGTCGAACGCCATCGGCGGGGTCAAGCTCCTGGTCTTTGAGGAGGATCTCGTCCAGGCCGCCGAGCTGCTGCGGCGCGAGGCGCGGCTGCCCGAGATCTACCTGGTGACCGAGGAAGAGGTCCTCTCGCCGCGCTGCCCCGGCTGCAACTCCGACAACCTTTCCCTGGAGCGCTGGTCGCGCTGGCTCCTCGTCGGTTCCCTGCTACTGCTCCGCTTCCCCCTCCTCATTCCGCGCAAGCGCTGGAAATGCCGGCACTGCGGTGGGGAATGGCGGGAGAACGAGATCCGCGGTGGCCAGACGGCGCCGGAGCCGGAGCTGGAAACCGCGGCGCCGGTCCTCCCGATCGATCCCACCGCCCTCGTCACCGTCGCCCGCTTTATCACCCCGTGGGAGGCCCACCTGGCGCGGACCCGTCTGGAGGTCGAGGGGATCGACGCCTGCGTCCACGAGGAGCGGTTGCCCATGGTGAACCTCCTCTCCGGCGACCTGATGGCCCTGAATCGCCTGGAGGTCATCGCCGAGGACGCCGCGCTCGCCCGCGAGATCCTCGCCGCCGGGGAAGAGCGGGCGAACCGGGATCTCTAGCCTTTTCCCAATGGCCGCGTCGTCGTTCGAAGCATGTGTTAAAATGAAGTTGTTAGAACCTCTTTCCAGGAAAGGAAGGATTCCCATGGAGAAGAAGCTTCTCAAGAAGATGGCTCTGAACCGGGAGACCCTGTGCCGCCTCGACGCTGAGGATCTGCGGAAAGCCCACGGAGGGGTCACTGTCTCGGCCTGTGCGGGGGGCACCTGCGCCTCCTGTTGGGAGACCTGTCACTGCCCGTCCGTCAAGTGCCCGTAGGACCTTCTCCAATCGCCCCCCTCCTCGGGATCGGGGAGTGGGGGCACCGCCATTCTTAGCGCCCGGTCAACGCCTGCTGTGCCTCCTTTGCCTCGACCTTTTCGAGGATCTTCTCCTTCGTCTTCGCCTCCAGCCCCTCGGTCTTGACCTCCTGGCGCAAGCGGCCGAAGGAGCTCATGTAGACGTTGGCGACCGCCACCAGGGCGAAAAAGGCGACCAGGTAGCCCCGCCAGTCGTCGAGGAGCAGGTGGTAGCGGGTGACGAAGAGGAAGAAGAGCGTTACGTAGTGGCTGAAGCAGTACTCGCAAGTGAAGAGGTAGAAGAACTTCCGCACCGCGAGCCGATGGGCGTCCCGGGATCGCTCGGCGCAGTACTCGCGTGGCTCGCGGAAGACCTCCTCATGGGTCACCGTCCAGGCGACGCAAGCGATCGGGACGGCGAGGACGAGCAGCCAGACGATCTGAAGCCAGGGCTGGGAGCTGTCGGGGGGGTGCACGGGATAGGTCTCCTCTTCTCTCCCTGATACTGCAACTCCTGCGCCGGAGGGCGCTATGAAAGTTTAGCGGCCTCAACTTTCATAGCGGGTCGCCCTATGAAAGTTTCCTTTCGCAGGCGAAGCCCATGGACATGGAACGGTTGATCCCCGCACGGCGACCCCACCACGAGATACCGGGAAAGGCTCCCGGTGCCCCGGGAAACGATCCCGAGGGGTCGGGAACGTTTCCCAGGGTCTCGGGAAGTTATCCCTAGCCCTCGGATACACATCCCATGCGCTCGGAAGTGTATCTAAGGCCTCGGATAGCTTTCTCAGGCGCTCGGATGCTTATCCGAGGCCTAGGATAGCTTTCCGAGGTGCTCAGATGCTTATCTGAGGGCTTGGGATCGTTATCCGAGGCCTTAGATACACTTCTCAAGCGTTGTGTCACTAGCCACGCGGAAGGGACCAGGTGTTAGCCACCAGCATGGGACCACCCTGGTTGATGTTGTCACAACTTCTCGATAGCTCGTCGACTCCCTATGCATGGGGTGGATGGTGGGTCCCTGCCCGGCTGGGGGGCTGG
>DASQPA010000138.1:0-26241 GCA_035644215.1 Thermoanaerobaculia bacterium | reverse complement strand
CTCCACATCACCAAAATAACTAACGACAGCTACTGGGCTACCGGACAATATACCATCAGCAACTAGTGGCAGACAGGACTTGGTGCATTGTGATGCTGGGGGGTGCTCTTCTGAAGGGGCACCTCCTCAGTTTTTTACCGCTGACGCACTCACAGGCACCTTTTTTAAACTTAAAAAGACCATGGAGTATCTCCGGTCTTGATTTTCTCTCTCTTCTGTACTTCTTCGCCCTGGGCTGGTGGCAAGGGTCGCACTTGCGTCACCAGAGGGACCACCACTCTCCTCAGTTTCTCGTCCACCTGATCTACGGCGAGAGGAACGCCGACCACTTGGGATCGCTGTTCCTCCAGTAGTCTCGCCGGCAGATTCTCTGCACAGTAGCAATAGAGCAGATCTGGCACAGCCAAAGGCTCGATGAGCTGCCCAGTAAGGGCTCCCGTGAAGAGATAGCACTCGCGATCTCCCAGGCGTTGAAGTGCATTCACACAAAGTTCCCGCTCCCCTTCCAGGGTGTAATAGACCGTCCGGGTCGTCTCGGTTTCCGAGCGACCGCGGGTTGTCCCGGTGCTTCGCTGGCTCCCTGACGAAGAGCCGTACTGCCGGTCACGACTCGTGCTGAAGCGATCTTCTCCAATTTCACCATAGGCTCTGGCGGAACGCTGTCCGCTTCCTTCGGAGCGGCCGGATGATATCGCTTCGCTGTTCATCTCCTGCGCTGCGGCCGTCACTGCTCGCTCGCTCACAGTGAAGTTCTCCTTCCGCTGGGACAGCTCGAAAAGCTCCTTGCTGAGAACTTCGGCATCGGCGCGGTCGAGACGGAAGATCGCTTTCGTCCGCGAGTTCCCTTTAATGGTGCGTAGGAGCGCCTGCCCTTCCGGTGAATCGAAAGGCGGCTGGGTTTGTGACTGGTGCGCATTGGTGACGCGCAGCCCGAACTTCCGGAGGTTCGTCATGGCGTCGGCGAAGGCTTGGTCGGACCATTGGTGGAATTCGTCGAGATAGAGATAGTATGGACGGCTCCACTCCGCCTCTGGGCGGCGATAGCAGGTGTGCTGGAGTTTGGTGACGATGTACTTTCCGAGGAAGCGGGCTCCCGTGAGGTTCTGACCGAGCGGCAGATGGACGATGAGGCTGGTCCCTTGGCGGACGACATCCGCGAGCACCACGGTGCTCTGCGCGGCGTCGAGGACGTTGAGCACGAGCGAGTCATCCAGGAGATATTGGAAGGCATTCCAACTCGACTGCACGATGAGGTTTTTTTGCGCTTCACTATTTCCGGCGTAGAACTCCCAATACTTGCGCCGGAAATGCAGGCGCGTGGTCTCCGGGAGCGCTGCCATAAAGGCTAGGCGCTCACGATCGGAGAGGTTCAAGAGATCCACGGCAAAGCTGATGGTGAGCGGATAGGTCGCACGCAGGCCGCGGGGAAAGGGTGGGCGCCGGTGGGGCGGGAGCCGGTTGAGTTCGGCGATCATGAAGAAGGTGCCGCGGAGAAGGTTCCTGAGCTTCCGCTGTTCTTCAAGTGTCCCTCCTAAGAGGCGCTCCAGGGCCTTCATGAGGTCGTCCACCTGTGCTTCACTGCTCTCGCCGCCCTGCGGCTCCAAGGGATTAAAGCGGATGGGGTTTGCCGGATCGGCGGCATCGAGAAAGAGATAGCGCGGGAGCAGCTCATTCCGTGGAAAACCTCTCTCCCCGGCTCGTTCCAGGCAGGTCGCCACGAACTCGCGGATGCGGTCGTAGAGGTCGCCCATCGGATCGAGTACGCAGATGGGGTGCCCCTTGGCAATGTCCTGGAAGATGAGACTCTGGAGAAACCGGCTCTTGCCCGAACCGGATACCCCGCACACGTAGGTATGGACGGCCCGTTGCGCTTCGGTGAGGAGCATTCGTTCTCCGCTCCCGCGCACGGTGCCGGCCGTGAGCGCATGGCTGAGAGCGCTTTGCCGGCGCTCCAGGAACTCAAAGCAGTTCGGGAGCATCGCCGGCTACCTCCCGGTCTGGGGTTGTCAGGAAGGCGGAGGGGTGTTCGTCCCAGAGCTGCTGCCAGCGCTCTTCTCCACTCAGGTCTTCAGCTCCCAGCACGGTCAGGAACGCTTCCAAGTCCTGCTGGCACGGATGTTCGCCGTCGGCGAAGCGTTGCCAGGAACTCCTCTGGAAGCGCCGGTGCGGGACAAGCCAGGCTTCCACGAGGAGCGGTGCGAGCTCGCCGGCGATCGGTCGGGGTGCCAGCTGATCCGGCTGAAGAGCGAGTTCACGGATCACAGCGACCACCGCCGGGAGCGGTTGCAGGCCCGCGAGGTAGGCATTCACCGCCGCGATTGCTTCCCGTCCGGCCGGGTGGAGGTAACGCTCCTCGAAGTGCGGATCGGCAAGCAGGTCAGCGACGACTTGCCGAAAGAACTCGTCATGCTCCAGGGGCGGGATGCGCTCACCAGCCGCAATCTCCGCTCGGAGCGTCCGCCACGCTTCGGCCATCAGAAAGCCAAAGGAGTAATGGAAACGGAGACCTTCCTCTCCGGCTCTGATGCGCTCAACTTCGTCCTGGCGGACGAGGAGGACCTGCTCGAGCGTCTCCTGGCGCTTCCGCTCGCTCTGGTCTCGCCGTATGTGCTCGCCGCGTTCGAGAGCTACAAGGCGCTCACGAAGCTTTGTCAGTTCGCGGGTCGCATCCGCATGGTGTCCGGGGACTGAAGAGGGCAGCGAGACTCTGAGGATCTGGCGTCGCCACAGGGAATACCGCCAGCGCCGGAATGGGAGGAAGGGTACGGCGGCCGTGACCAGAGCCAGGATGATGCTCCTCCGGCCGCCACCCAGAAAGAAAGACCAGCCAAGAACGGCGACCACGAGCAGAAGAGCGAAGCCCACGCAGTGAAGGAGAAAACGACGGATGCTCTCCTGCCGCCCCCACCACAGGTAGCCGAGCACGGGGCTCGTGGCGCAGAAGGCGAACGCCACCGCCACCAGCCGAGGCCAGTCCCCTGCTGCCCAGAGATCGCGTCCAAAACGGCGAAGGAGAAGTCCTGCCATGAGTGCGCAGAAGAGCTGGAAGGGACGGAAGAAGATGTTCCGGCGAGCATCCTCCAATCCCGCAACGCCCAGCAGGGCCGCCATGCCTCCCAAGAAGTACCAGGTTCCCTCGTTTGCCATGGCCCGACAGTCCCGGCTCTCGGCGAGATCACTCCCCGGTATCGGCGGTGGAGGAGCGGAGATGCTCTTCGACGAAGGCTTCCAGATCGCCGAGACGGTAGCGTACGGCGCGACGGGAGATCTTCACGAACCGCGGCCCCCGGCCCTGGTACCGCCACGCTTGAAGCGCTCGGGGGGTGAGCTTCAAGTACGCCGCCGCCTCAGTCTCTGTGAAGAGCACCTGCCGAACGGAATCCGGTTGCAGAATGGGTTGGAGACGGTTCGTCATGACTCCCTCTTCTGGAGGTCGGGAGGATGAGGACCGGCCACATCGTGATGATGACCGATCCGTCCTCTTGTTAGCTCTTGAACCGCTGGACGAGACAGGGGTCGATCCACTGGCCGTCCCGCATCACCCGGTATTCCAGATGCGGTCCCGTGGCCGTTCCGGTCTGCCCAACGTACCCGACGACAGTCCCTTGACCGATCCACATTCCTACCAGCAGCCCGCCGGCAAAGCGGTCGAGGTGGAGGTAGGCGGTCAGGTACCCGCCACGGTGGCGCACCTTGACGAGGTTTCCGGCAGCTCCTTCCCTCCCAATGAAGACGATCACGCCATCAGCTGCCACGAGCACCGGCATCCCGAGAGGGGCGGCCAAGTCGACTCCGTAGTGAGGTCGCGTCTCACCAGTGACCGGATGGACGCGCGCCCGGCTGAATCCGGAACTCACGCGGAACATCCGGAGTGGTGCCTGGAGGATCAGCCCATCGAGCAGGTTCAGGCTGTCAGCCCTCCCCCGATGAAGAAGAGGCCCAGGCGGAGCCGCACTCCCCTCCCCTCCTCCCGGAAGCGAGCGCACGGTGAGCTGACGAAGGAGTTCCTGGTGCGCCAGAAGGTCTTCGGCGCTCGCTCCACTCTGCGCCGCCAGCGCTATCCCATACCCCGCCAGCCAAGAGATAAAAGCCAGGAGAAACCAGCACGCCTGCTCAGGTCTGAAGTTCATGGCGCTACCTCCTCGCCGTGAGCCGGACGATCGCCGGCAGATCGAGGGTGAGCCAGTACTGTTCTTGGCCTGGCCCGGTACGTCCCCCGTTCCCGGAAGTCGCAGTGAGCTTGAAGGGGGCTGCGAAGACCTGCCCAGCGAAGACCACGCGCACTTCGCCCTTGGGGCCGGCCGGTACTGCGCCCGAATAGAAGTTCACCGCCGCCCGCACCTGTCGGATATCGACCTCCCCGAAGTACTCGATCGTCTCGTATTCGTCGCCGCCCGTGCGGTAGTCCTTCAGATGCCGTCCGAAGGTGGATTGCTGGTGGGCGAAGAAGAGTTGCTCGTCGTTCCCCTGGAAGCCCGAGTAGAGGTCGAGATCGGCAGCTCGGTTTGGCCCGGTCCAACGGATGCCGATCATGAGCGCCCCTTTGGTTTGCGCCGCAGGGGGTGGTGTACTCGGCGGCAGCTCGGCCCAGAGGTCGACCGGCAGCCGTTTCACCGAATACATCTGCACCTTGGCGTCCGTTGGATCGTAGGTCGCCTGAATCGCCGGCAGGTGCGCCGCCGCGACCCGTTCCCAGACCGCCGCGTCCGGTGTGAAGCTCACCAGGGATGCTCCCTGCAAACTGAACCAGAGCGTCCAGAACCGCTTGAGCTTCTGCTGATGGATATCGTTATAAAAATCTCCGGCCGGGTGGATCAGGTGGACGGTAAGACCCTGGAGGCGCCCGGCTTTCCCCAGGGTCGAGAAGGGCGAGATGGCCGCGCGAAGATGACCATCGGATGGGAAACAGTCCACAAACGAGTAGCCGGTGTTGTGCCGGTCGAGGAAGATCGGCGACCCAAAGAACACCACCTGGCGGTCGTGCTGCGCGTACTGCGCTTCACGCTGGGCCAGGACTTCCATGACTCCCGGGATGTCGAGCGCCGGCCGGCTGTGGCTATTGCGCTGCTTGAGATCGCGGAAGTACGTCGCCAACTGAACGAGGTCGCGTGTGTGGAGTTGCATCTTCCAACGGCGATACTTGCCCTCGCGCGAGACGATGCGTGGGCTCACGGTCAGGGAGGTGATGCGCTGGAGGGTACCGGCATCGGTTACCACCAGGGTATCGCCACCCTTGAGGACATCCCGGAAGATGAAGAACACCGCGGTCTCCGCGGCGGCGGCATCCTGAGGAGCGAGCTGTGGCGAGACGACCACCTCGACGAGCTTGGGACGTTCGGGAAGAGGCGGAGTCCCGGCCGCGGAGGCGCCGAGCGCGAGGCTGAGGCTCATCATGAGCGTTATGGCAACGATTTTCATCGGAGTCTTTCCTTTCGTTTAGAAGTGGCACGCTTTCAGGGCAGACAAGACCAGGCTGAAAGCGAGCGCCCAGAGTAGGCAGCCACAGCCGCTCTCCACCGGGCTTTGGGGCCTTTGGGATGACGAAGTGCTAGACGGATGATCCATGGTTGTTCTCCTCAGCGCTCACCGGCTGTGAAGTTCATGGGCGCGGCTCCGCCGAAGACCAAGGGCAGCTCGCGGCGCACCCGGGCCACCGCATCGAGCTTGCTGGAGAGGCGAGTGAGGGCTTCTGTGCAGAGTTGCTGGGCTCGCGCTTCCAGTCGTTCTCCAAGGTCGTGGAGCTGGTGCTCGACCGTTGTTTCCTGTTCATAAAGATCCGCCAGCTCTTCCGAGAGCCGCCGCCGCAGGGTTTCTTCCTGGCGCCATTCGGCGTTCTCCTGCTTCTTGGCGATGCGCGGCCAGCCGAATTCCTCGATCAAGTCCGAGATGTGTGTCTTGCAGTAGGATACGGCCAGGAAGTCGAGGAGTACGATCATGAAAGTGAGCACCGCGGGAAGGTAGCGGAATAAGGTCTTCTCAAAAGTGGGCGCTTTTATCGGCGCGTCCACGTGGTCGCTTGCCAGTGCCGCCAGGTCGACTTCAGCACCTGGGTCGCCGCGGTCGCTATAGAGAAGGGCATAACTGGCCGCTCCCACGATGAAGCAGACGATGATCCCCCAGGAGATCGCTCCTCGGAACCGCTGTGCCGCTTCCGGGTTCTTTTTGAGGAGCGCTTTGTACTTCAGGGAGACGCCGAAGGCCGGCAACACCACGAAGGCGACCGCTATCGTGTAGGCTTTGACGGGATTGTCCCAAGTGGGCTGACTCAGCAGGACGCCGCTGATCGTGACGATGCCGCCGCAGAGCGCCGCAACGACGGCGAGGCACAGAAGCACCAGCTTGCTCGTTACCGCGGCCGTCCAAGGTTTCTTCGTTACGTCGGAAGGCTGAAATGGGAGCTGAACGTAGCGCTCTGCTTCGGAAAGGCGGCTCTCCGCCTCCCGGAGTTCCGTTTGCAGGCGCCGTTTCCGGCTCTCGAATTTCGAGAGCTTCCCAGAGAGTCGCTGGCGCTCCGATCGCCCTTGGTCGATCGCGAGATGGTAGTGGAAGTCCCGGACGCGCACTTCCGCGTTGGCAGGGGTAGCGGTTCCCCCGAGGGTGCTCGCCGCGCTCCGCTGAAGCAGTTCCTCGTCAACAGCGAGGCTTTGGAGCAACTCCGGTACAGTCCCCTCTTCTCCCCGCAAGCTTCTTCCCGCGCGCTGGGTGACGAGGTTGAACAGGCTCTTTGATCCCATGACACTTCTCTCCTATAGGGCAGACGTATCCCCTATCCGGCCCCAAAGACAGGACGGCGCTATGTCGCTCGTGGGGGCGTGGCCTAAGCCTAGGAAGAGCTGGGGAGTGGCTGTGCTAGAGTAGCGGTGTCGAGGCGCGTACTAGGCACAGGGGCCACCCCCCTGCTCTTGGTATGCCAGGCCCTGAGCGCCAGAGGCGGCCCACGCGGCTTCCGCATGACGCTCAGGGCTTCGTTTTTGAGTGCGGGCATGGTGGGCACCTTTAGGCAGGTCGCGGCACCCGCTCGGTCTGCCGCTCGATCTCGCCAATAAGGAAATCAGTCCTCGGACGCAGGAGTCGCCGAAAGACGGCCCGGTCGATCGGCACGAAGGGTAGTCCAGTGGTCGCGAACTCTGCTTTTAGGCGCAGGGTAGTTTCCGCATCGAGTGTGCGCTCCATATAAGCGTAGTAGAACGCTTCAACCACCTGAAGGCAGGCCGTCTCGGTCATAAAGCGGGCTTCCGCCATTTGGCGCTCCCACGAAGCCTGTAACTCTCTCAAGAGCGTGCGCTCTACCTGTAAGCGCGGTTCTGCTACTCGGGCCTCCCGAACCTGTGCTTCAATGAAGCGGGCGCTGTCCAAGAGGACACGGTTAATGAGAGCGCTGTAATCGGGGTAGTACCGCCCCTGGCGGAGATGTACGATCCGGAATTCCTCTGAGGTACCCAGCTCCCGTATCCAAAGGTCAATCATGAAGACGATTTCGAGCTGGGTACCGAAGAGCCTTCGCCAAAGCTCTGAGTAGTAGAGGTATTCGTAAATCTGAGTACCGGAGAAGATCCGCTTCAATTTCTCCTCGGGTGCGCCGGCCCATTCCTCTGCTTCGTCTTCATCCACAAACTCGCGGAGGGCCAGGCGGACGGCTTCGATCTGATCGGGAGTGACGTGCCAGACTGCGCGGTACATCTCGAATCGGTCCCGGACGGCCTGGGCCTGCATGCGACCGACGGTCGCCGACTTAATTTCCTGAAGCTCCTTAAGAAGCACCGAAAGATCCGGCGCGTCTTTGGGGTTATCGGCGGCCGAGGGAGCCTTGGGATGATTCCTACTTGTCCTGGGCATGTGGCCTGTTCTCCTCAGTAGTCCGAGCGTTAGGAGATATTGAGCCACAGATACCGGCCTCTGTCAACAGGTGAAGTCACGCTATGGTATGTTGACTCTTTGCGTCCTCCATACCGAGAAGTTGTCTACCGGGTAAAGGGTATAAAGCTTCGTCTCCGGGTATGCCATTTCAAATAGGGGCCACGCAGCACCTAGTTCGGACATACGGACTCATTCTCGACATGCTTTCCGGTGCTTTGCAGCGGACCAACTTTTTCAGGAAGCACTATCTCCCCCTTGGATCAACGAAGGGATTATGTCGCTTAGCGAGCTGGTGTCTCCTTTTTTCCTGCGCAGGTATTGGAAACGATTACGAAGTTTCCTCAGTAGTCCCGGATCAAGTTTCTCCAAATCTCTTTGAAAGATTGCATCCGAAGCACCCCCAAAATAAGTCAGGTATTCACCGTACCAGCGCTTCAAAAAATCGATTGGGTCAGCTCTTTCCCTCCAACGCAGATCACGCTGGTCTACCGGATATAGCGGAATTTCCCCAGCACGGATTCTTTCGCGGAGTTGCTCGACCAAAGGTCGCTCTCTTCGTTGCTCCGAACTGGCACCTTCTTTCCGGAATACACGAGAATTGCGAATGCTCGACACAACGGCGCCAAACATGGTCTCGATTGCGTCAGCACCATCCGGTAAGCTCTCGACAATTTCTCCGCCCCACGCAACCAACTCCCCTCGAAAGCGCTCTAACGCAGCCTCAAATTCCTGATGATTCTCAACAGCAGTGGTCGTGGCACGGGCCGCTTCGGCCAGACGTAAGGCGTGTTCAGGAGAGATGCTTTGAAGGGTAAGAAGTCTAGCAACAGTTTGCTCCCTTGCATAGGCCGGCGCAAGGGGCTTAAACCAACCCATCCCCTCCATGCCTCTGACTGGATAGTCCAACGCCACAAGTGATCCCGCCAAGTAGTTCATAAAGACCCTCTTCCGTCGCGCCACTACTGGTTCCTGCGCTCTTACACCAGCGCTGCGTCTTTCGTTAGTGTACCACAAGCACCTTAGAGGCTTCCAACTTCTTCTTCCAACCCCTGGTTGGACACTTTTCCAGTCCGTTCAACGCTGAGTTCAACCAATTTCACTAGTCATAAGCTCTTTTTCCATGGATTTCAATGGCATGCGTACATGCTTGTGTTAAACGCTCGTTGGAAATATTGTATAACGTTGCCTCCAACGCCGCAAGCCCATTTGTTGGAAGTGCTTCCAACGTTCGGCTATGCTAACGCCAAATTTCATGAGCTGTCGTGATGCCTGATGACTTTGTATATACCGTCAATCAAGTCGCCCTCATCCTGAATAAGAGCGACAAGACGGTGCGTAGCTATGCGGCCGAAGGTCTACTGGAGACGACAAAAAGGATTGAGGATGGGAGTGGTATCGAGAAGGTCTTCATCTCGGCATCTTCAATCGCCGATCTGGTAGAGAGAAAGAAGCTGGCGCTCAATTTCGCGGCACTTGAGGAATACACGCCAGACCGGCATCTCCTCGACCGGACTTTCCAGCGTACCCGCGTGTCCAGCGTTGGAACCGTGGAAGACAGTAATCCTACTCCTTCTAACGTCCTTCCAACACCTGCGGAGGAAACTCCCGTCGTAGCTTTTCTGAGAGAGCAGCTGGGGAAACTGGAGGCAGAGAAAGAGGGCCTCAAGCAAGACCTGAAGGAGAAAGACCGGCAGCTGGAAGAGAAGAACTCGACCCTCATCGCGGCAATCCGTGAGAGCAATGACAAGTACCAATTGATCGCCCTCACCAAGGAGCAGATGGAAGCTCGTCTCGCCAAACTCGTCGAGCACACCCGCATTCTTCACCTCTCCACCAACCGGGACATTCGGCGCTTGCAGGCTGGGAAACTTCAGGCCGGCGACCTGTCGCCCCTGCCCCTCCCATCAGAGGTGCGGATGGGCGAATACGAGACCGAGGCGCCCACGAGAAAGCAGGATCATGAGGAGCGCGGAGAAGAGAAGGGGACTGTGGTAGAGATATCTCCGGAAGTTTTCGTTCCACCACCTTCACCACCGAAGCAGGCTGAGACAACGCCGGCCGTCGCCGAGAATACTGCGGATTCTCTCTTTGCGGAGCCGCGCAAAGGTCGCCGCGCGAAGAAGCGCCGCAAGATGCCACTGCCAGAGAAGAAGGTGGAGAAGGAGAAACCTGCCGTGAAGAAGAGGGGATTCTTTTCTCGCCTTTTTGGTGGCTAGCTCATGAACACCCCCATCTACAATGCTCAGTTCCTTACACTGGATTTTCGGATGCTCGACAACCGGGCTTTTGGAGAGTTCATGAAGACGACGGCTTTCGCGGTCTACCTCCAGTTGCGCCGGTATATCTGGCGAAGCCGCACGCGGCGGCATTCGATTGCCCAGGTCAACGATCTCTTGGAAGAGGGTTATCTCGTCGCGACGGTAGAGCGCTCCTATTTGGCGGAGAAGTTGGGCATCAAGGAGGAACGCCATATCTCGCGGCATATTTCCGACTTGTGCCGCATGGAAGTCATCCGGCGGATCAGTACTGGCAGGCAAAACATCTATATCTTGGGTACGTGGGAAGACCGCAGTGTCCAACAAGACGGGTCTTACGTCATCGAGCTGTTTCTCCTGGAACAGCACTTCGGGGTCGAGCTTCGGCCGCAGATCATTCCGACTGCGGGTACTACTGCCATTCCTTCAGAAGAGGTGTCTGTGAGCAGCACCTCTGCGGTGTCGATGGGCGACACGTCTCAGGTGTCCTTTCCGAAGACCTCTCGGGTGTCGGCAAAGCGATCCTCTGGAGTGTCGAAAACGCCCCCCTCTAAATATAGAACAGAGCAAATAGAGAAACAACAACAGGTGTCGTTGCTACTGAAGATGTTTTCGTTTTCGCACGAGCAGGTTGAGGAGATCACGGCGACTTATCCCGTCGAGCGGATTCGCGAAGTCGTCACCGCCTATCAGCAAAGAAGTGAAGGGAAGATTGAAAACCCGTCGGGCTGGGTTCTGGCCGCGCTGAAGAGGGGATTTGACTTCGACAGCGCGGCGAAGCGGGTCCGGGCCAAGTACGAACGCCGCCGCGAGCAACAGGCGGCTCAGACCAGCGCGGAGGTCCTCGCTGAGAGCGCCCGACAGGAACTCGCGATCCGCGTGCAGGCTTGGATCGAGGAGCACCCGGGGGAGTACCAGACGATCTGGGAAGGGGAGCGGGCGCGCTGGAAGGGGTCGTCAGCAGGGGAGAGCGAAAGCTACCTCCACACCTGTGCCCGCGTCCGCGTCCAAGAGCTGCTCGGTGGTAGCCCGGCCGAGGCCGCCGAGACCGATGAGGAGCCGTTCGTGGTGCGGCGACTCCACCCTTCACCACCGGAAGCCCAGGGGAAAAGTCTGGTCAGGCAGACGGCTCCGGCGGCGTTCTCGTGCTGACTTATTGCTGACTTGAGAAGATCGCGAGTTGCCGCTTGGATCGCCTTGCCGCGCTAACCAACTGATTATATTGAGGTTAAATGGTGCCCAGGACCGGAATCGAACCAGTGACACCGTGATTTTCAGTCACGTGCTCTACCAACTGAGCTACCTGGGCACGGAGTCTGGCGACCCCAAGGGGGGTAATTTTTAGCAGGTGCCGGGGCGGGAGTCAAGCGCCAGGAGCGAAAGAGGCGGTGAGGGCTCCCCGGGCGGCGTCTCTACACCTTTTGCGCTCGTCCCTACACATTGGGACCTCGCCGAAATTCGCCAAAACGTCGCCAAATTCAATTACGGCCCCATTCATACACAAAAATCCGTCTCCAAGGTGTATCGAGGCCTGGGGAAGCGGCGTCGCGCCGGCTCGGCGGGCCTCTCTGGCCCCGGGAAGGGGAGCTGGAAGCTCCTCTCTACACCTTTTCGGCTCTCCAAGGTGTAGAAAGCCCTCTCCGGGTCGGCTCGGAGGCGGGCCAAAAGTCCGTGGAAAGGCTCCAATACACGTTGGAGGCATCTCGTTGTATTTTTCTCGCGATCTAACCGGGTTTGGCGACCTCCCGGAGCGGGGTTTACGACCCTCGGCGCCCTCCTGGCGGCCTCTCCGTACACCTTGGGGAGCGAAGAAGGTGTATTTCTCTCACGGATTGGCCGATTCTCGGCTCCGCTGGCGGATCTCGGCGAGCTTCTGCTTCTGTTCGGCCGTCAGCACGTCGGGCATGGGGCCGCCGAAGTAGCTCCAGCTGTTGAGGGCGATGGCCTGGGACTCGCTGAGGCCCAGGGCGTAGAGGTCGGCGTGGCTCGTGCGCAGGTTGTACTTCGATTCGAGGAAGCGCGGGCGGCGGTCGGTCTCCCGGATCTCGGTGGCGGGGAGGAAGCGGAGGGCCTCGGTTTTGGCGAGCGGACCCTGGACGACGACGGCGGAGAAGCCCCCCTGCTGCCGCAGGGCGCCGGCCAGCTGGCCGAGGTCCGTACGCGCCGGATCGTACTCGACCTCCACCACCTCGCCCGAGAGCTCGCCGATCCGCGTCCGCACCACCCCGGGCACCCGCCCGAGCGTCGCCTCGCCGGTCCAGTAGCAGTACATCTGGAAGAGCGCCGTGCGGGTCGGTCCGGACGCGGCCGGCGGGGCCGCGAGGGCGCGGGCGGCGAGACCCTGGGAGAGGACGGCGGCCACCGAAAGTGTCATCCAGAGAGAACGGGTCCAAAGCATGCCTCTACCTCCTCGCTGGGGGATACGGGGACGGGCCGCCCGGCGGATTCGGCCCCATGCTAGACTGGCGCACCCATTGCACCGGCCCACGACAGGAGCGAACCTGATGGCACTGAAAGACGTTTCCCCAGTGGAGTATCCGGACATCGTCGGCCCGGAGCCCGAGGAGCCCCAGGCCGCCGCGTTCCGGCCCTTCATCCCGGCCGAGGTGAACCTGCCGGAGCTGACCCTGGTGCCGCTCATCATGGGGACGCTCCTGGGCATCATCTTCGGCGCCTCGTCGCTCTACCTGGTGCTCAAGGTGGGGTTGACGGTCTCGGCGTCGATCCCGGTCGCCGTCATCTCGATCACGCTCTTCCGCATCTTCTCGAAGCTCGGCCTCAAAAACGCCTCGATCCTCGAGAACAACATCGTGCAGACCGCCGGGTCGGCCGGCGAGTCGATCGCCTTCGGCGTCGGCGTCACCATGCCGGCGATCATGATTCTGGGCTTCGACCTGGAGATCACCCGGGTGATGCTGGTCGCCATCCTGGGCGGCCTGCTGGGCATCCTCATGATGATCCCCCTGCGCCGGGCGCTCATCGTCCAGCAGCACGGGCTCCTGAAGTACCCCGAGGGCACCGCCTGCGCCGAGGTCCTGAAGGCCGGCGCGACGGACGAGGAGCGGGCGATCGCGGCCCGCTATGCCGCCCCCCGCCCGGATGCCCCGGGTGCCGCCGCGGCCACCTACTCGGGCGCCAAGACGATTTTCACCGGCTTCGGCATCGGCCTGCTCTACAAGACCGCCATGTCCGCCTTCAAGACCTGGAAGGACACCCCGGAGAAGGTCTTCGGCGCGCCGTTCAAGGCGGGCTCCATCTCGGCCGAGATCTCGCCCGAGCTTCTGGGCGTCGGCTACATCATCGGCCCGCGCATCGGCTCGATCATGTGCGCCGGCGGCGTGCTCGCCTATCTCGTGCTCATCCCCGCCATCAAGTTCTTCGGCGAGGGGATGGCCGGACCGCTCGCCCCGGGCACCATCCCGATCCGCGAGATGGACCCCAACCAGATCCGCGGCGCCTACGTCCTATATATCGGCGCCGGGGCGGTGGCGGCAGGCGGCATCATCAGCCTGGTGCGCTCGCTCCCCACGATCTGGCAGGGCCTGAAAGGCGGTCTGGCCGACATCCGGGGCCGGCAGGGGAGCAGCGGGACGGCAACGCCGCGCACCGACCAGGACCTGTCGCTCAAGTTCGTCGGCATCGGCATCGTCGCCCTGCTGGCGGTGATCATGCTGTCGCCCAAGCTCCACATGAACATTCTGGGCGCGATTTTGATCGTCCTCTTCGGCTTCCTCTTCGTCACCGTCTCCTCGCGGCTGACCGGCGAGATCGGCTCGTCGTCGAACCCCATCTCGGGGATGACCGTGGCGACGCTCCTTCTCACCTGCCTCATTTTCCTCGCCATCGGCTGGACCGGCCCGTCCTACTACGTGACCGCGCTCTCGGTCGGCGCCATCGTCTGCATCGCGGCGTCGAACGGCGGCACCACCTCGCAGGACCTGAAGACCGGCTTCCTCGTCGGCTCGACCCCGCGCCACCAGCAGACGGCGATCCTCATCGGCGCCCTGGCCTCGGCCCTGGTGCTCGGACCCATTCTCCTGAAGCTCAACTCGGCCTCGACGGTCTACGTGCCGCGGGTGAGCTTCGAGGCGCCGACGGTGACCGCCACGATGCCGGCCGACGTGGCGGCGAGCCTGCCGGCGTATGCGGACAGCATCCGGCCGCCGAGCACCGGCGACTACCGGCTGTTCCGTTACCTGCCGGGGAGCCCGCAGAAGGTCGCCAACCTGGACCCGGGCGAGTACCTGGTCGACGCCGCCTCCGGGAAGATCGCCTACAAGGTGAGCCAGAACTTCCCCACCGAGCTGCGGGTGACCGACCGCTCGCAGATCACCGGCAGCGAGAAGCTCGACGGGCCGCAGGGGCTGGAAGACCGGGCGACCTACCAGATCTGGCAGAAGCAGGAGGACGCCGGCGGACCGGCGGCGCGCTACCTGGTCAAGGCGGACGGGACGCCGGTCTACCTGGTGGACCCGGGGATCAACGGCACCCACCGGACGCGGCCGAACGGCTCGACGGTCAACAAGTTCGACGCCCCCAAGGCGACCTTGATGTCGTACATCATCAAGGGCATCCTGAACCACAAGCTGCCCTGGGCGTTGGTGCTCCTCGGCGTCTTCATCGCCATCGTGCTCGAAATGTCGGGCATCCCCTCGCTCGCCTTCGCGGTCGGCGTCTACCTGCCGCTCTCCTCGTCCTCCCCGATTTTCATCGGCGGCATGGTGCGCTGGCTGGTCGATCTGAACCTGCGCAAAAAGCTCAAGGGGCAGAACCTCACCGAGGAGGAGCTGGTGGCCGAGGGGGACAAGAGCCCGGGCGTGCTGATGGCCTCGGGCTACATCGCGGGCGGCGCCATCGCCGGCATCCTCATCGCCTTCATGGCCGGCGTGCTGACCAACTTCAACGACACGATCACCAAGCGGATGACGGCGCAGAACCCCTTCTTCCACGGCGACTGGTCGGACCGCCTCTCTCTCCTGCCCTTCCTGATCCTCGTCACGCTGCTCTATCTCGCGGGCCGGGAAGCCATCCTCGGCAGCAAGAAGCGGTCGTAAACCCGACGCAGAATCGGTTCCACCCGGCGGCGCCCAACGCCGCCGGGTGGGGTGCGCCCCCCCAACGGGGTAGGTTGCCGTTCCCCGGCGGCTGCCGCGGTGTACAGTCAGGTACACAGGCACCAAGGCTCTTGAGGGTTCTCTATGGCGCTCCTCGGCAATCGGGTGGGCAACATTCGGGTGGTCGATTTCCTCGGCGAGGGCGGCATGGGCGCCGTCTATGGGGGATTTGACGAGAAGCTCCAACGCGCGGTGGCCCTGAAGGCGATCCGTGGCGACCGGCTGGACGCCGTCGCCCGCGCCCGCTTCCTGCGCGAGGCGCGGAGCCTCTCGCAGTTGAGCCATCCCAACATCTGCACCATCTACGACCACATCGAGGGGACGGAAGCGGACTTCCTCGTCCTCGAACGGATCGAGGGCAAGAACCTCCACGCGGTGATCTACGAGGGCGCCGACCTCGCCGTCAAGCTGCGGATCGCCGAGCAGATCGCGGAGGCGATGGTCTTCGCGCACGGCAAGGGGATCGTCCACCGCGACTTGAAACCGGGCAACGTCATGCTGACCTCGGCCGGCACGGTCAAGGTGCTGGACTTCGGCCTCGCCCACCTGGTGGGCGAGCCGGGGACGGTCGGCGGGCTTGGCGGGGAGGCCGCCGGAGAGCGCGCCGGGGAGCGGCGCACGGCGACCGGGTACTTCCGGACCGCCTTCGGCACCGTCACCGGCACCGCCTCCTGCATGAGCCCGGAGCAGGCGCGGGGCGAGACGGTCACCCCGGCTTCCGACCTCTACTCCTTCGGCCTCCTGCTGCAGGAGCTGTTCACCGGGCGGCCGGTGTATGAGGCGAACCTCCCCCTGCCGCTCCTCCTGGTCAAGGTGCGCGAGGCGGACACTCTGCCGGTGACCGGGGTGAGCCGCGACCTCGCCGACTTGATCGGACGCCTGAAGTCGCTCGCCCCGGCGGCCCGGCCGACCGCCGCCGAGGCGCTCGCCCGGCTGCGCTGGATCCGCGAGGCCCCGAGGCGGCGGGTGCGCCTGCTCGCCGCGGCCGTCGGCGTTCTCGTCCTCGTCCTCGGCACCGCCAAGTACACTTTGGACCTGCGCCGCGAGCGGGACGCCGCGGAGCGCTCGCGCCACGAGGCCGAGGAGGTGGCGACCTTCCTCGTCGATCTCTTCCGGGTCTCGGACCCGGGCGGGGCGCGGGGCAGCACCATCACCGCCCGCGAGCTCCTCGACCGCGGCGCCACGGCGGTGCAGCGCAAGCTGCGCGAGCAGCCGGGGAGCCAGGCGCGGCTGATGGACGCGATCGGCCAGACCTACCTGAAGCTCGGCCTCTACGACCAGGCGCGCCCGCTGCTCGAAAAGGCGGTCGAGATCCGCGAGAAGCAGGCGCCGCGGGGCGGCGATCCACCCTTGGCCGCCAGCCTGGAGCACCTGGGAGCGCTCGACCAGGCGCAGCACCGGCCGGCGGCCGAGCCGCTCTTCCAGCGGGCCCTCGCCATCGAGGAGCGGACCCTGGGACCCAACGCCCCCGAGCTGGCGAACACCCTCAACAGCCTGGGGACCTTGAACGGCTACCGGGGCGACTTCGCCCAGGCGGAGCGCCTGCTCGGGCGCGCCCTGCGCATCCGCGAGGCGGCCCTGGGGCCGCAGCACCCGGACGTGGCGGTGACCCTCAACAACCTGGCGATCGTCAAGGCCTACCAGGGGAAGCCCGCCGAGGCCGAGCCGCTGTTCAAGCGCGGCCTCGCCATCCGCGAGGAGGCGCTCCCCGCCGACCACCCGGACCTCGCCGTCAACCTGGAGGCCCTGGCGGTCCTCTACGACCGGGAGGAACGGACCGCCGAGGCGGAGGGGCTCCACCGGCGGGCGCTCGCCATCTGGGAGAAGACCCTGGGACCCGAGCATCCGCGGGTCGCCCTGATCGTCGGCAACCTCGCCGGCACCTGTGCCGCGCTGGGCCGCTATGGCGAGGCGGAGGCGCTCTACAAACGGGCCGTCGCCCTGCGCGAGAAGACGCTGGGACCCGAGCACCCCGACCTCGCGTTCTCCCTCTCCGGCCTGGGCAGCCTCTACCTGGAGCGCCAGCGCTACGCCGAGGCCGAGCCGCTGCTCCGCCGCGCTCTCGCGATCGAAGAGAAGGCCCTGAAACCGGGGCAGCCGGATCGCCAGCGAGCGCTCGCGGACTATGTGAAGCTGCTCCGGGCGACCGGCCGGGAGGCGCAGGCCGCCGAGCTGGAGCAGCAGGCGAAGGCGAAACCGCCGTAGAGACGCCCCTCGCGCTATCGAAATCCTTGCCGTTACCGGGGCGTCGGGGCGTCTCCCGCGCCGCCGGGATCGCCGGTGGATCGGCAGGATCGCAGGCGGATCGGCAGGCGGATCGCCGCCGGGATCGCAGGCGTCCCCGGCCTGCGGAGACGCCCCGACGACGGTGGTTCCGGGGAGGTCCCGGACGGCGGCTGGGGGCGTCTCTACGACATCGCCGAAGCCGCCAGCTTGAGGAGCGCGGAGCTGGCCCTGCCGACCTCCCTCTCGACCCTCCGCAGGCTGCTCTCGCAGAGGTCCAGGGCCTGCTGCCGGGCCAGGGTCTCCAGGGCGGCGCACTCGGTGGCGAGCTGCACCGCGCCGAGATTGGCGGCCCCCCCCTTCAAGGCGTGCGCCGCCTCTTCGAGGAGACGCGGCCGGCGCTCGGCCAGGGCCTGGCGCATGGCCGCGAGGTGGTGCGCCGCGTTGGCGGGAAAGACCTCCGCCAGCGGGCGCACCACCGGCTCGCCGGTTTTCCTCTCCAGCTGGTAGAGCAGCTCGAGGCGCGCCGGATCGAGAATGCCGGGTCCCGCCGGCGCTCCGCGGTCCGGCGGGGACAGGGGCTCGGCCGCGGCGAGGAGCCCGGGCTCGTCCAGGGGGATCCAGTGGTCGAGGAGCACCGCCAGCTGTTCCAGGCGGAACGGCTTGGCCAGATGGTCGTCCATCCCGGCGGCGAGGCACCTCTCCCGCTCGCCCTTCATGGCGTGGGCGGTGACCGCGATCACCGGCGTGTGCCAGCCTTCCGCCTCGCTCCGGCGCAGGCGGCGGGTGGTCTCGTAGCCGTCGAGCCCCGGCAGCTGGCAGTCCATCAGGACCAGGTCCCAGTGCCGCTCGACGAGGGCGACCAGGGCCGACGGGCCGTCCTCGGCCACCTCGGCGGTTTGGCCCAGGGCCTTCAGCTGGGCGGTCAGGACCCGCTGGTTGATCGGGTTGTCCTCGACGATCAGGATGCGGGCGGCCGGGTGGAACGGGGCCGTGCTCCCAGTTTCCTCCGGCGGCCCCGGCGGTCCCGGCAGCCCGGCAGTCCGCGATTCCGGCCGGCGCCGCGGCTCGGTCGGCGGTCGCGCCGGGATGGCGAAAGAGAAGACCGAGCCCACCTCGCGGGTGCTCTGGACCTCGATCGTCCCCCCCATCAGCTCGACGAGCCGCTTCGAGATGGCAAGCCCCAGGCCGCTCCCCCCGAACGGCCGGGCCGCCGTGCTGTCGGCCTGGGAGAAGGGGTTGAAGAGCCGCCCCTGGTCCTTCTCCGAGATCCCGATCCCGGTGTCCTCGACGACGAAGCGGAGCCGCTCGCCCGCCGCCTCGGGCTCGATGCGGACGGCGACCGTCCCCGCCGGGGTGAACTTGACCGCGTTGCCGATGAGGTTCAAGAGCACCTGCCGCAACCGGGCGGCGTCGCCCCGCAGGCGCTCGGGCACCCCGGGGGCGATCTCGCAGTGGAGCGCCAACCCTTTGGCGGTGGCGCGCGGCGTCAGCAGGCGGAGGATGCTCTCGACGAGCACCCGGAGCTCCAGGTCGGTGTCCTGGAGCTCCAGCCGGCTGGCCTCGATCTTCGACAGGTCGAGGATGTCGTCGACCAGCACGAGGAGGGCCTCGGCGCTGGTGCTGATCGCCTCCACCTGCTCGCGTTGCTCGGCAGGGAGGGGGGAGCGGAGCAGCAGCTCGGCCATGCCGATGACGCCGTTCATCGGGGTGCGGATCTCGTGGCTCATGTTGGCCAGGAACTCGCTCTTCGCGAGGTCCGCCGCCCGTGCCTCCTGCTCGGCCCGCTTGCGGATGCGGATCTCCTCGGTGAGCGCCCGCCGCGTCCGGCCCTCGCGGACCACGAAGGCGATCATCAGCAGGAGGAGCGCGATCAGGGTGCCGATCCGGTTGGTCATCTCGATCCTGCCGCCGCCGATGCCGCCGATGTCGGGGATGCCGGGGCCGAGATGGAGGACCGAGCGGAGGGCCAGGGCGCCGAACCCGGAGAGGAGCGTCCACAGCAAACCCGGGCCGGGGCCGGCCGCGGCGGTTGCCACCAGAGGGACCACGGCGAGCCAGGCGAAACCGCCGAGCCCCCCGGCGGTGGCGGCGGAGGTGAGGAGGCCGCAGGCGAGGAGCACCGAGAGCTGGCGCAGGAGGTACGAATCGGGCGAGCGGCGGAGGAAAAGGAGGTTGACCGCGCCGGCGGCGAGGATGCCGACGCAGATCCAGGTCTCCTCGCGGGGGCCGAGCCAGAGGAAGCGGACGGCGAGGAGCAGGGCGAGCGGCAGGGTGGCGAGGCAGGTGGTGGTCGCCGTCCAGACCGGACGCAGCGGTTCCGGGTCCGTCGATCGCGGATCGGCGCCGAACCTCAGCCAGGCCCAAAATCGGCGTGCGGTCATTCCCCCCGCCTTCCCCTCCGAAGGACGAAGACGCCCCTGCGAGCCCGCGGCCCCCTCGCCGGAGCTCCATTGTGCTCAGAAGTGAGTCGGAGATAAGTATAGCCCCTCCCCAGGGGGGGCTGCCGGGGACTTGCCGGGACTGCCGGGGGTTGCCGCGCAGCGGCCCTGGGGAGGGGAGCCTGGGGGGGGCCGGGTCGGCTAGGTCACCATCTTATAGCAGGGATGGAGCAGCTCCAGCGGGAGATCCCCCTGGTAGGGGCCGCGGACGATCGTCCCCGAGGTCAGGATGGTGATGGGAATCGAGTCGGGCCGGGGGTGGCGCATCCGGAAGACGAAGCCGGCGGGAGTCGAGGTGGCGCAGGCTCCCCGGTAGGCGGGGGCGACCGCGAAGTCGCGCCGGGTGTCGCCGGTGATCACCGTCACGAAGGTCCCCTGCGCCGCGCCGTGGGCGCGGGCGAAGTCGATGACGGTGAAGATGTTCCCCGGCTCGGGCGCCGGGGTGAAGGTGGCGGTGGCGATCCGCGTCGCCGCGGTGGCGAGCGAGAGGGCGGCCAGGAGCAGGGTCGTCGTGAGAGCCAGGATGCGCATCTTCCATCTCCTCCACTGGTCAGTCTGTCCCCCCCGGGAGCGCCAGGGTTCATCCGGCATCGAAGTCCTACGCGACAGGGGGAGATGCAAAAGACAGGCCCCCGCCAGGTCCGACCCGGCAGGGGCTCTGTCCATCTCCGCGGTGGCGCGGGACCGCGATCAGAAGGGGACGGCGGTCACCTGCAGATTCGAGAACCGCCAGCCGACCGGCGGGAAGTAGGCGCCGTCGGCGACCCGGGCGATGCCGAAGTCGATCCGCACCGCGCGGTTGGTCTCGCGCAGATCGGTCGCGGTCATCTGCCCGGAGAGCACCGCGACCCGGTTGCCGCCGCGGTAGACCTCCAGCGTTACCTGCCGGGATTCGACGTCGTAGGTGGTTTTGAGGTGGTAGTTGGTGCCTTCCTCCCAGAGGCCGCCGTTGTCCTTGGCGAGCTGTCCCTGGCCGAGATCGAGCACGGTCTTGGCGCGGTCGGCGCGCAGGATGAGGCCGTAGTAGAGGGTCTTGTCGGCCCGCCGCAGGCCGGTCACGGCGTGGAAGAGGGGACTCTGCCAGCGATTGAGGAAGAGGTCGAGCTCGACCGTCAGCCGCTTGTAGCGCACGCCGGGGCGCAGCGCCAGGTCGTAGGCCCGGTAGGAGTCGTCGGGCTTGGCGTCCAAAAAGACGCCGGGGAGGGAGAAGCTGCCGTTGGCGTCCGGCTTGGGGGTCCCACCCCCCGGGTTCGTGCCGCCGGTCCCGCCGGTTCCGCCATTCCCGCCATTTCCCCCATTTCCCCCGGTGCCGCCGCGCACCGGAGGCTCGCCGGGGTTTCCCTCGCTGCGCGACTTGTCGACCGCGTCCGCGAGGGCCGTGCCCACGGCGCTCCCCGGGGTGGCCGTCGCGGTCCGGGCGCCGTTCTTCGCCAGCACGGCGGCCCAGGCGAAGGCGGGGACGTCGCAGGTCACCTCCAGGCGCGCCTCGGAGATCCGGCCGACGGGACCGGCGGCCGTGCCGGCCGCCAGGACGTCGTCGACCTCGATCAGGCCCAGGGCCGGAACGGCCAGCTGGACCGCGCCGCCGAGCGCCGTGCCGTCGGCCCGGAAGGCGGCGACGGTGCACCGGCCCGGCGCGTCGCCCAGGGTGACCAGGCCGAGCCGCGAGACGATGCGACCGGTCCGCTCGAGACCCTGCAGGTGGAGGACGCTGCCGGCGGCGGCCTGGCCGGCCTCGGCGACCACCGGGACGGCGGCCCCCGAGAGGACCCGGCCGTCGGCCCCCCGGGCCACCAGCCGGGCGGTGACGACGAGCTGCGGCGCGCCGTCGATCGCGAGCAGACCGGGCACGCCGTCCGGCGCCAGCCCCGAGAGGACGAAGGTGCCGTGCGCCGGCACGGTGACCGTCGAGCCGGCGGGAGCCGGGGCGGGGGAGAGCAGGGTGGCGGTGACGCGGCCCGGAGCCGCCCCGGGGTTGGTGATCACGACCTCGGTGGCATAGTGGACGGCGCCGAGCGGCCCGTTGCTCACCGGGACGTAGACGGTGGCCCAGAGCGGGGTGCGGGGGGTGAGCGCCGCGGCGAGCACGGCGAAGCCCAGGACGGCGGCTTTTCGCATGAGGATAGAGACTCCTGTGGTACGTCGAAACCCAAGTAAAGCGACCCTGATGGGTGCTGCGGAGCGGGAAGGATAGCACGGCCGCCGGCGGCCGCCGGTCCGCTCGGCGACTTTTCTCGCTCCTGTCGATTTCGGGTCCCGCCGTTCGATAAGAGGGTGAACCAACTTCGAAAGGAGAAACGAGACCATGGAATACCTTCTGCTGATCTATTCGCGCGAGAGCGACTGGGCCGCCCTGTCCGAGGAGGCGCGCGGCGCCCTCTACAAGGACTACTACGAGTTCACCGAGGGCATCCGCAAGAGCGGCCACTACAAGGGCGGCAACCCGCTCCAGTCGGTCACCACGGCGACCACCGTCCAGGTGCGCGACGGCAAGACGATGACGACCGACGGCCCCTTCGCCGAGACCCGCGAGCAGCTCGGCGGCTACTACCTGGTCGACGCCAAGGACCTCGACGAGGCGATCGGCCTCGCCGCCCGCATCCCCGGGGCGCGCATGGGGTCGATCGAAGTGCGGCCGATCCAGAAGATGTAGCGGCCCAAGACCGTGCGATATCCCGTGCGATATCCTGCCTCTCCCCTCCCGCCGCTCTCGGAAGCGGGCGGGAGGGGTTCCCTCATGACCCTCGCGGAGCCACCACCCCACCGGGAGATCGAGCGCGTCTTCCGCACCGAGCGGCAGCGGGCGCTGGCGACCGTCATCCGGCTCCTGGGCGGCGATTTCGACGTCGCCGAGGACGCCCTCCAGGACGCCTTCGCCGAGGCCCTGGTCCGCTGGGGGGCCTCCGGCGTGCCGGCCAATCCCCGTTCCTGGCTGGTGAGCACCGCCCGTCACAAGGGTCTCGACCGGCTGCGGCGGGAGACCCGGTTCGAGGAGAAGCGGCGGGTGCTCGCCTGGACGGAACCGCATTTCGAGCCGCCCGACCTCTCGGTCCTGGAGGGCGGCTGGGACGGCGAGCTGGGCGACGACCGGCTGCGGCTGATCTTCACCTGCTGCCATCCGGCGCTGGCGGCCGAGGCGCAGGTGGCGCTCACCCTGCGCACCCTCTGCGGCCTGGGGACCGAGGAGATCGCCCGCGCCTTCCTGGTCCCGGTGCCCACCCTCGCCCAGCGCCTGGTGCGGGCGAAGCAGAAGATCCGCGTCGCGGGCATCCCCTACCGGGTGCCGCCGCCCGAGCTCCTGGCCGAGCGGCTGGACGCCGTCCTCTGCACCCTCTACCTGGTCTTCAACGAGGGCTACGCGGCGACCGCCGGTCCGGCCCTGCTGCGCCTGGAGCTCTGCGCCGAGGCGATCCGCCTCGGCCGTCTGCTGGTCGAGCTGCTGCCGGAAGAGACCGAAGCCCGGGCGCTCCTCGCCCTCATGCTCCTCCACCACGCCCGCCGCGCCGCTCGGCTCGACGGCGAGGGCGAGCTGGTGCTCCTGGAAGAGCAGGACCGTGCGCAATGGGACGCTGGCGAGATCGCCGAGGGCTTGAGCCTGGTCGAGGACGCCCTGCGGCGCGGCGGCGCCAAACCCTACGCCCTCCAGGCCGCCATCGCCGCCCTCCACGCCCGCGCCGCGACGGCCGCCGAAACCGACTGGCGGCAGATGGCCGAGCTCTACCGCCTGCTCCTCGGCGTCCAGCCCTCCCCCGTCGTCGAGCTCAACCGCGCCGTCGCCATCGCCCAGGTCTACGGCGCGGAGGCCGGCCTCGCGATCCTCGACGCCTTAGAGGCGCAAAACGCCCTCCCCGGCTACCACCTCCTCCCCGCCGCCCGCGCCGACCTGCTCCGCCGCCTGGGGCGCGTCGCCGCGGCCGCCGCGGCCTACCGCAGTGCGTTGGAGCTCGCCGGCAACCCCGCCGAGCAGCGCTTTCTGGCCCGGCGGCTGGGGGAGGTGGAGGCGCTGCTGGCGGCGGCCGGGTAGCCACTGGGTAGCTGCGGGGGTGCGCGGCCGGTGGCGAAGGCTTTGTGGTAGCCTCCGACCTCTCGCGAGAGGACTCCCTGGGAAGCAGCGCAAGTGAGCACGAAACCATGACCCCCGTCCTCGGCGGCCGGCGGCGCGAGCTGCGGGCGAGCCTGCTCATCGGGCTCTGCTGTCTGCTCGTCTACAACGCCAACCGGCGGGCGATCAGCGCCGGCGACGCCTTCCCGGCGCGCTACCTGCCGTTCGCGATCTGGCGCTACCACAGCCTCCTGCTCGATCCGGTCGCGGCGCTCACCGCCCAGGGGCGAGACCGTATGGCGTTCTGGATGGTGCCGGTGCCCGGCGGCCACGTCATCTCGCTGTACCCCGTGGTGCTGCCGGTGCTCCTCGCGCCGCTCTACCTCCCCGCGGTCGGTTACCTGGAGCTGCGGGGTTGGACGGAGGAGCGGCTGGACCACGTCGCGAGGGTCATGGAGAAGCTCTCCGCCTCGCTCGTGGCGGCGCTTTCCGCGTCGCTCCTCTACCTGCTGCTGCGGCGCCGGGCGGCGGCGCCGATCGCCCGGCTGCTCACCGTGGCGTATGCCTTCGGCACCACCACCTGGGTGATCGGCAGCCAGGCTCTCTGGCAGCACGGGATGGCGGAGTTGCTGGGGATCGGCGTCCTGCTGCTCCTCACCGCGCCGTGCACCGCGCCGCGGGCGCTGGCGGCGGGGTTGCTGTGCGGGCTCCTCGCCGGCAACCGCCCTCCGGACGTCGTCCTCGCGGCGGCGCTGGGCGCCTACGGACTGTTCTGGGCCGGCCGCCGCCGGGCGGCGCTGCTCGCCGTGGCGGCGGCGCTGCCGGTGGCCCTGGTGCTGCTCTACAACCTCGGCGTGGCCGGCAACCTCGCCGGCGGGTACGGGCGGATCGGCAAAGCCAGCTTCTTCCAGCACGACCTGCTTTCCGGCCTCGGCGGATTGCTGTTCAGCCCGACGCGGGGGCTGTTGGTCTTCTCCCCCTTCCTGCTTTTCCTCATCCTGGCCTGGCGGCACCGGCCGCGCGGCCGCGGCGAGCGCGGCCTCAGCCTGGCGATCAGCGCCGGCGTCGTCCTCCAGGTTCTGCTCTATGCCAGGACCGACTGGCGGGCCGGCGTCTCCTGGGGGCCGCGCTTCCTGACCGACCTCCTGCCGCTGCTCCTCTGGATGCTGGTGCCGGTGGTCGTCGCACTGCGCGGCCTCGGCCGGGTGTGCTTCCTGCTGGCGGTCGGCGCCGCGGTCGTCATCGAGGCCATCGGCGCCTTCTGGTACACCGGCGCGACCGACGGCGCGATCTTCGCCGTTGCCGGCGGTCCCCACCCGCTGCGGGCCGCGTGGGACTGGCGCAACGCTCCGTTCGTCGCTTCCTTGCAGCAGGGCCTCGCGCCGGAGGAGCTGATGATCGAGATGCGCGGCAATATCGACGCCATCGACGCCATCGACGCCATCGACGCCATCGACGCCGGCGATGCCGGCGGCGGGGCGACCTCCGCGGTCACCGCCGGCCAGGAGGTCGTCGCCGCCGGCTGGGCGTTGGCCGGCCATCGAACGCCCTGGCAGGTGGCCGTCGTCGTCGACGGCCGGCAGACCGTCGCCTCCCGCACCTTCGTCAACCGGCCCGACGTCCGCAGTACGCTGCACGAGGCGAGCCCCGCCGGCTGGCGCATCCCGCTCGGCACGGCCGGCCTCGCTCCCGGCGAGCACCGTCTGGCCGTCCTCGCCTGGGCCTCCGAGAACGGAGAGGGATTTTACCTGGCGGAGCGCCAGCTGACCGTGCGACGAGCGGCAGGAGGAGCGGAGCCGGCCGCCGACGAGGACTTGAACGACGGCGTGAGGACGGCGGCGGCGCGGCTGCGTGCGCACCAGCAGGGGCCGGGGTACTGGCTCACCGCTTACACGACCGCGGCGCGCTTTGAGCAGCCGCGCCAGGAGATGAACACCTTCGTCACCGCGTTGCTGCTCGACCTGCTCGATCCGCTGGCGGCCACCGGCGGTCTCGGCGACAGCTTGGAGCGCGCCCGAGCGCACCTCACCGGCCAGATCGAGGCCGGCGGATTGGTTCGCTACCACGGCCTCCCCGACGCTCCGGGTATCGGAACGCTGGGGTGCGCCATCACACCGGATGCCGACGACACGGCGCTCGTCTGGAGGCTCGCTCCCGACCACGACCGTGGGCGCCTGCCGGCCGCCCTGGCAACCCTCCACCGCTATCGCACCCGCGAGGGCCTCTACCGCACCTGGCTCGCGCCCCGGGAGGCCTACCAGTGCCTCGATCCGGGCCGCGATCCGAACCCTGCCGACCTCGGCATCCAG
>DASQPA010000137.1:0-5086 GCA_035644215.1 Thermoanaerobaculia bacterium | reverse complement strand
GACCTTTTTGCGCTCCCCGCCGGCTCGCTCCTCGTCCTGCTGGTGGCCGGCCGGCTCGGCGTGGCGCGGCGGGAGCTCCTCGCCCTCCGCTGGCCCTCCTGGCGCCAGGCCCTTCTGTGGACCGCTGCCTTCGCGGCCTTGGATTTCGGTTACCCGTACGCGGCCAGGCTCGTGGGCTTCACCCCGAACCCTCAGGGCTACCTGGTCCGGGAGTACCCCTACCAGCCCATGCTGCCGGTCTACTGGTTGATCGTGGTCCTTCTCGGACCGGTCTTCGAGGAGTTCCTCTTCCGTGGTCTCCTGTTCGGGGGCCTGGCGCGCTCCGCGTTGGGTGCCTGGACGGCGCTGGCGTTGGTCTCCCTCCTTTTCGCCGCGGCGCATTTTCCCAAGGACCTCTTCTCCTTCGGAAATGTGCTGGCCTACGGTCTCCTGTTTGCCGCGGCGCGGTTCGCCACCGGCTCTCTCTACCTCGCGATGGGCCTCCACAGTGCCGCCAACTTCGTGGCGACGGTGCACGTGGCGCTCTATCTCTACACCCGTTCGTAGGCGGCGTCCCTGTAGCCTCCGGACCCGATGGCCGTCCCCTCCCGCCCTCCGCGCGGCCGCTGGGCGCCGTCGCCCACCGGGCCGCTCCACGTCGGCAACGCCCGCACGGCGCTCGCCGCCTGGCTCTCTGTGCGCAACCGGGGCGGGACCTTCGTCTGGCGCACCGAGGATCTCGACCCGCCGCGGGTGGTGCCGGGGATGGCCGAGGCGATCCGCACCGACCTCGCCTGGCTGGGCCTTGACTGGGATGAGGGACCGGATGTCGGCGGTCCGCACGCCCCCTATGTTCAGTCGGAGCGCAGCCGTTTCTACGAAAAGGCCCTGGCCCAGCTCGCCGCCGCCGGCCGGCTCTTCCCCTGCCGCCGCTCGCGCCGCGACCTGGAGCGCCTGGCCTCGGCCCCCCACGGCGCCGAGGGGCTGCCCCCCTACCCGGCCGATTTCCGGCCCCGCCAGCTGGAGGCCGGCTGGTACGAGCGCTTGGCCCAGGCGGAGCACCCCGACGCCGCCCTCCGCTTCCTCGTCCACGACCGCCCGGTCCGCTTCGTCGACCTGGTGCAGGGACCGGTAGAGGAGCGGGTCGACCGCGCGGTGGGCGATTTCGTCCTCAAGCGCCGGGACGGCCTCTACGCCTACCAGCTGGCGGTGGTGGTCGACGATCTCGCCATGGAGATCGACGAGGTGGTGCGCGGCGCCGACCTCCTCGCCTCGACGGCGCGGCAGATCCAGCTGATCGAGGCCCTGGGCGGAGAGGTCCCCGCCTATGCCCATCTGCCGCTGGCGGTGGGGGAGGGTGGCGAGAAGCTCTCGAAGCAGGCCGTCGGCCTCACCCTGCGATCGCTGCGCGAAGCGGGGGTTCACCCCGAGGCCCTGACCGGCCATCTCGCCTTCTCCTTAGGCCTCCTCGACCGCTCGCAGCCCTGCCGGCCGGAGGAGTTGGTCGCCGGCTTCGCCTGGGAACGGGTGGGGCGGGAGGAGTGGGGGGTGCCGGGGGATCCGGGATTCGTCTGAAGCGGGGAAACTAGGACTTGTAAGGACAAACGGGGACTTTCCATGCCAAACAGGGACCTGGAGCGACCGCGGCCGCTTTTTTCGCCTTCGCGGAGCGCCGGCAGGGCGGCGGGCGGTTTCATCCGGCCGAGACCGGGCCGTTTTCCTCCGCGTCGAGCGCACGGAGCCGGGCCGCGGCCCGCGCCAGGACCTCGCGCAGCGGCTTGAGCTCTCGGGACATGAACGCGGGGAGTGTATGCCTGGCGGTCCGCCGGATGCAAAGGGCGGCGCGCCGCTACCTCCGATGCCAATCAAGGCGTTCGGCCTGCCCCGAAGGGGCTTGGGTCGGTAGCCTGGGGTGAAAACCAGGTGACAACCCCAGGAAAGTTGCAGATTAAGAATGTCCAGCCCCGAAGGGCCGAAGGTCATCCCGGAACCTACCGCCGCCTCTACGGGGCTTTTGCTTTCTTGTGGTTACCCCCACCCCTCGGGGCTCTAGCTACCAACCTAAACCTCTTCGGGGCAAACCCTTCGCCCCGGGATCTCTTTTCCGCGGACAGTTCGCTCTCGCGAGCGACCTTGACGTGACCCTGTGGGAAGGGATCCACGCCCGCCCTTGACCTTGGCCGAACCCCGGCCATAGGATGAATCAAAGATTCAGCTCATGCTAGAAATAGTCAAGAAGGGCAGGATGGGGGCCTGCTCTCAGTACTTGGCTTCCGGGGGATCGCCACAGATCTCGGCGTGTCGGTGCTGCTGTTGCCGGAACATATAGGGACCGGAACCATAAGGTGGATGGCCATGCCAGAAACGACGCGTATCCGCATCCTCGAGCCCGACAACAACCGGCGCGGTGATCTCTTCGGACGGCTCATGGCCGACCTCTTTGTCGCCCTTGGTTACGAGCAGGCGCGTCTCAACATCCACAAGTCCGGTCGCGAGTTGGATCTGTGGGCGGATCATCGCCTGGAGCCACGCCGCGCGATTGCCGAGTGCAAGGCGACGGCGGAGCCGATTGGTGGCGACGAGGTGAACAAGTTCGTCGGTGCGCTGGACGCCGAGAAGAAGGGCAAGGACAAGAAGCCGGTAACCGGCTACTTCATCTCGCTTTCCGGCTTCAAGGAAACCGCCGTCGAGCAGGAGAAGCAGGGCCGCCGCACGAAGATCATCCTGCTCACCGGGCCTAAGGTCGTCGACGAGCTGGTCGACGGCCGGGCGCTCATCGCGAAGACCCAGGCGACCGAGCTCGCCGGCCGGTGTCGGCCAGACCTCCCTCACCTGACACTGGACCCCGAGACCGAGCTTCTGGCCCACGAACGGGGTTGGATTTGGGCTATCTATTACACCCAGGGCAAGGCACGCATCTACTTTGCTCTGGTCCACTCGGACGGTACGCCTCTCGCCCGTGCGGTCGCCGAGGAGGTGATCGCCTCCGACCACGCCTGCCGAGGCAAGCTTCAGGATCTCACCTGCCTCAATCCCGGCCCACCGCCGTGGACCGATCGAGATCCTCGCCTCGCTGCCGCTCTCGCCGCGTACGCGCAGTATCTTGCGAACGAGTGCGGCTACATTCAGCTCGACGGCCTCCCAGCCGATTCCGACGTCGGTTCGCGTCGCCTTCGCCTGGAGAATCTTTTCGTGCCTCTTCACCTCGACGTGACTCTGGAAATGGGGACGTTGGAACGCCAGGCTGTAGGAAAAGTTCTGAAGAAGTACTCGCGTCTCGCGCTTCTCGCCTCGCCCGGCGGTGGCAAATCGACCCTGGTCAAGCGCCTCGCTATTGCCTATGCTGATCCTGCGCGAAAGGAGCAGATCTCCGACGACCTGCCGAAGCGCGGTTGGTTGCCTCTCTTTTTCCGCTGCCGCGAGTTGCGCGATCTGGCTCGTGGCTCCTTCGCAGAGTTGCTTGAAGCTCTCTCTCAACATGAGCCTGTGCGCCAGTACGCCGAAGTGTTCCGCGCTCAGGTAGATCGCGCGTTCCTCGAAGGGAGCGTGCTGCTCCTGGTGGATGGGCTCGATGAGATCTCCGACCCCGGCGATCGCGCGGCCTTCGTCTGTACTCTTCGAGCGGCACTTCAAGCCTATCCGAACACGGCATTCGTCGTCACCTCGCGCGAGGCTGGGTTCCGCCACGTAGCGGCGCACCTTGCGTCAGTCTGTACCTGCGCCGTGCTCTCGCCGTTCGAGAAGCAATACGCGAGTTGGCACGCGCAGGAACTTTTTTATTTGGCATACAGCAGGAGATCGCTGGCCTTTTTAGGGGCCGCTATGGGGCAGACTTTCGTGAAGAGGCCGGGAGAGCTATCTTTGCAGAAGGCGCCGATCTTAAGAATACTGTGGACGCGTTGGCGTTGGCGGTTTGGTGGCAAACAGTGGAGACCAAGGAAAGCGACGGTCTTAGCGCAGCAGGTGAGAAGTTCCTTTCTATGCTTGCCGCACCTAGCACTCTCTCTCGCTGCGAAGGGGCCAATGGTATCGAGCGCTTGGCTGCTACATGCTACAAGAGGCAATATAAGGCATTGTCGGCTATCTTTTTGCGCGCGAACGCTCTGCTGAACAATATGTTAGGGGGTCCGCCCGTGGAATGCATTTCGGCTTGCTGCGCCCTGAGTTCTATCGGTATGTTGCGAATAATTCCGGTAAACACAATTTGTCTACCGTTGCTTTTCCGGAAATGGAGAGAGAGCGCCAACGGAGCCATACGTGGCCAGGCAGCGCTGGCACTAGCACATCAACCCCTCGCTACGCGTAAAGATATCTTGTGGGTGTCGCGCGGGGAAGTGAACAATCTTCTCCATTCTTATGGGTACTTAAATGATGCGGAGAAAATCGCCGCACTCGTCTTTGCGTGGTACCTTCAGGCCCTGGATGATGTAGAACTCCGCAGGCGCGCACACGAGTTGCTCAAGAGTGGCCGTGGTCCCTCCGACACTGCGCTTGAAGAACTCGTTAAGAAACTTGAGGTAGATACCGTGTCTCTTGGCGAGTAAGTTGTTAAGGGCTGGGGAACGGTGGCTTCAGGTGGTGGGGTTGGCGTGAGCGCCAAGACAGGGAGCCTCTGCAGACGATCTAAATAGGGTGTGCCACATCCAGCAGGCGATCGCGCCGCGCGCCCCGGCGATCCTCCTCGTCCTCGCCGCCGCCACCAAAGACCCGACGGCCACGCCCCGTACCGCCTTCGACGCCTGCCCGCGCCGATCGTGACCTACCTCCCGTCCGTCAACCCGCGGGCCCCGCCCTTCGCGCGTTGCCCCGGCCGGTCCGCACGCCCCGTACCTACAGTCGGAGCGCAGCCGTTTCTACGAAAAGGCCCTGGCCCAGCTCGCCGCCGGCGGCCGGCTCTTCCCCTGCCGCCGGTCGCGCCGCGACCTGGAGCGCCTGGCCTCGGCCCCCCACGGCGCGGAAGGACTCCCCCCCTACCCGGCCGACTTTCGGCCCCGCCACCTGGAGCCCGACTGGTACGAGCAGCTGGCCTGGGCGGAGCACCCCGACGCCGCCCTCCGCTTCCTCGTCCACGACCGCCCGGTCCGCTTCGTCGACCTGGTGCAGGGAC